>NZ_JARWGH010000005.1:0-412740 GCF_036528765.1 Rhizobium sp. BR 362
CCAAGCAGCTTCACGGCCATCGCTATGCCCGCTTCCGAAGTCTCACCCGCGTCGCCTGCCAATGCCTGCTTGCCGCCGCCGCCCAAAACATCAAGAAGATCACCATGGCGCTCACCAAAGCACCCAAACCAGCCATGACATGAAGGCCAAGGCTACAAACTTCGCCCTGCCTCACAACCAAACTTGAAACAACCAACCCTCCAAAAACAAAACCCGCCGAAAATATCGACGGGTTTGTCAGCGGTCTGAGGCGGCCTTCGGGCCGCCTTTTTTGTTGCCGGGAAAAAGGCGAAGGAAAATTCTCCGCAGACCACAAGCTTTGGAGCGGCTTTTCTGTTTTTATCATCGCCATCATGGCAATAGCCTTGCCATTCGCTTTCTAAATATGACAATTTTCCATTGCGCTATCCGGGGAGATTTCCATGGCATTCCGTCGTTCGTTCCTTCTGGGCCTCACCGCCCTTATGCTTGCACCCATTGCCTCCTTCGCCGCCGACCTGCCGAATCTGAACGGCAAGACCGTGGTCGTCGTCACCGAAAATGCCTATCCGCCCCTGCAATTCGTCGACCCCAAGTCCGGCAAGGCGATCGGCTGGGAATATGACGCGATGAACGAGATCGCCAAGCGGCTGAACTTCAAGGTCGAGTACCAGAACACGAGCTGGGACGCGATGATCCAGGCTGTCTCCGAAAACCAGTACAACATCGGCATGACCGGCATCACCATCAAGGAAGACCGCAAGCAGAAGGTCGATTTCTCCGATCCCTACATGCGCTCGCAGCAGTTCATGCTGGTGCGCAGCGACGAGAAACGCTTTACCGACGCTAAGAGCTTCGCCGCCTTCAAAGAAGGCCTGGTCGGCGCGCAGCCGGGCACGACGCCTTTCTACACCGCCGTCTATGAAGTCCTCGACGGCAATGAGCAGAACCCGCGCATCAAGCTGTTCGAGACTTTCGGGGCGACCGTGCAGGCCTTGAAGACCGGCGATGTCGACGTGGTTCTGACCGATGGCACCGCCGGCAAGGGCTATGTCGATGCTTCGAACGGCGCACTGAAGCTGACCGGCGATCCGCTCGGCACCGAGGATTTCGGCTTCATCTTTCCGAAGGGCTCCGATCTCGTCGCTCCGGTCAATGCCGCCATCGCCAGCCTGAAGGCCGACGGCACCTTCGAGGCGCTGAATAAGAAGTGGTTCCTCGACTATAAGATGGGCCAGTAAATAGCATGCAGTCTAAAGCTGGAAGCCCGCTCTGATGGCGCAGCGAGCAGGCCCGGGCGGGCACCTTAGCAAGGACGACTTCCCCTGGTGGCTAGTCGTCCTTGTTCTTATCGGCATCGTCATTGCAATCGCCATCGTCACTAGCGATCTCTACGCTCAGGTTTTCACGACCATCGTCCGGGGCATCGGCACGACGGTCTTCGTTACGATCGTCGCCTTTGCGCTGGCGATGGCGCTCGGCCTCGGCGTGGCGCTGCTCGGTCTCGCAGACAGCCTGATCCTGCGCCAGACCTCCCGCTTCTATGTCGAAGTCATCCGCGGCATCCCGATCCTGGTGCTGCTCTCCTATATCGCTTTCGTCGGCGCGCCGGCCTTCGTCGCGATCTACAATACGGTCACATCGCCGCTTGCCGCAGCAGGCTGGACCGAGCCGCTTCTGGTGCGCGACGTGCCGTTGATGTGGCGGGCGATCGTCGCCTTGATGATCGCCTATGCCGCCTTCATCGCCGAGGTCTTCCGCGCCGGCATTCAGGCCGTCGATAACGGCCAGATCGAGGCGGCGAAGGCGCTCGGCCTGTCGCGCTATCGCCGTTTCCGCCATGTGATCGCGCCGCAGGCCTTTCGCGTGATTTTCCCGCCGCTCTCCAACGATTTCATTGCGATGGTGAAGGACAGCTCGCTGGTCTCCGTCCTCGGCGTCGCCGACATCACCCAGCTTGCCAAGATCTATTCCTCCGGTTCCTTCCGCTATTTTGAAAGCTACTCGATCCTCGCCTATATCTACCTTATCCTGACGATCGGCCTGTCGCTATTGCTGCGCAGGTTCGAGAAACGGATGCGCGAGCGGCACAGGCGCTGACCTCGGGGACGCCTTCACGGTTTTGTGCCGCAGAATGTTGGCCAATGGCCACCATTGCCGAAGGTTTTGAAAATTGGTATGAGCATCGGCATGACTAAGATCATGAGCAAAGACGGACAAGTCGTCACGGCTTTCGTGCTGCAGGACCATAAGCGCCTGCCGGCCCGATTCTTTGCGATGATTTCGGGCGCGCTCAACAGCCGACTTCGCTGATCACTCCCGAGGCCGGCGGTCCTGATCCGCCACTCCCCATTTTCGACAATGCCAATATGGATCTGTAGCCATGAGCGCTCCACGCACCCTTTACGACAAAATCTGGGATGACCATCTCGTCGACGCCCAGGACGACGGCACCTGTCTTCTCTACATCGACCGTCACCTCGTTCACGAAGTGACGTCGCCGCAGGCTTTCGAAGGCCTGCGCATGACCGGCCGCAAGGTTCGCGCGCCGGAAAAGACGCTGGCCGTCGTCGACCATAACGTCCCGACCTCTCCGGATCGCCATCTCGGCATCAAGAACGAGGAAAGCCGCATCCAGGTCGAGGCGCTCGCCAACAACGCCGCCGAATTCGGCGTTGAATACTACTCGGAAAACGACAAGCGCCAGGGCATCGTCCATATCATCGGCCCCGAGCAGGGCTTCACCCTGCCCGGCATGACCATCGTTTGCGGCGATAGCCACACCTCGACACACGGCGCCTTCGGGTCCCTGGCGCACGGCATCGGCACGTCCGAAGTGGAACATGTTTTGGCCACCCAGACCCTGATCCAGAAGAAGGCGAAGAACATGCTGGTGCAGGTCGACGGCCAGCTTCCGCCCGGCGTCACCGCCAAGGACATCATCCTCGCCATCATCGGCGAGATCGGCACCGCCGGCGGCACCGGCTACGTCATCGAATATGCCGGCGAAGCCATCCGCTCGCTGTCGATGGAAGGCCGCATGACCATCTGCAACATGTCGATCGAAGGCGGCGCCCGCGCCGGCCTGATCGCGCCGGACGAAACGACCTTCGAATATATCAAGGGCAAGCCGCGCGCGCCGAAGGGCGAAGCGCTGGAACAGGCCATCGCCTATTGGAAGACGCTGAAGTCGGACGAAGGCGCGCATTACGACCGCATCGTCAAGCTGGATGCCGCCAACCTGCCGCCGATCGTCTCCTGGGGCTCCTCGCCGGAAGACGTCGTCTCCATCGAGGGCATCGTGCCGAATCCGGACGAGATCCAGGACGAGACCAAGCGCGCCTCCAAATGGCGTGCGCTCGACTATATGGGTCTGAAGCCAGGCACCCCGATGACCGAGATCAACATCGATCGCGTCTTCATCGGCTCCTGCACCAACGGCCGCATTGAAGACCTGCGCGCCGTCGCCAAGGTTGTCGAAGGCAAGACGGTGGCCTCGACGGTCAACGCCATGATCGTGCCGGGTTCCGGCCTCGTGAAGGAGCAGGCGGAAGCCGAAGGTCTCGACAAGATCTTCAAGGCTGCCGGTTTTGACTGGCGCGAGCCGGGCTGTTCCATGTGCCTCGCCATGAATGACGACCGCCTGAAGCCGGGCGAACGCTGCGCTTCGACCTCGAACCGCAACTTCGAAGGCCGCCAAGGCTTCAAGGGCCGCACGCATCTGGTGTCGCCGGCCATGGCCGCAGCCGCCGCGATCGCGGGGCACTTCGTCGATATCCGCGAATGGAATTGATCGGCTGCAAGGCATGAATGACAAAGGGCGGCCTGAGTGCCGCCCTTTTCTTTTGTGGAAATGAACTCGACCTCCGTCCTATCGCTTCGACAGGACGGACCGGCCGTCGCCGAGCGTGGAATTTCCCGCTGCTGGCGCTTGCTGTGCCCTCTGACTGAGCCAGACACTGCCGAGCACAACGGCGATGCCGAAGATCTGCATCGGACTTAGCTGCTGGCCGAGCACTGCCCAACCGAGGATCACGGCGGTCATGGGACTGAGAAAGCCGAGCGGCGAGACGACAGATGGTTCCAGGCGCGACAGGCCGCGAAACCAGAGCATATAGGTGAGCGCCGCTCCGATCAGCCCGAGATAGACGAAGCCGAAAATATTGGCCGCGGTCGGAAAGGGAAGCGGCGGTTCCATCATCATGGCGAAAGGCAGCAACAGCAAGCCGCCTGATGTCAACTGCCAGGCGGTGAAGGTGAGCGGCGAGACATCCGGCCGCCAGCGCCGGCTGAGCACGGTCCCGGCCGCCATGGAGACGGCGCCGCCAAGCCCGGCCGCAATGCCGAGAGGATCGAGCGCCGCCGCCGGCGTAAGGATCAGCAAGGCGACGCCGACAATGCCGGCAAGAGCCGCCACGATGGACAAGCCGCGGATCGGCGAGCCCAGCAAAAGCCGGGCGAGCACGATGACGATCAGCGGCTGGATCGCACCGACAGTTGCCGCCACGCCGCCCGGCAGCCGGTAGGCGGAAATGAACAGCATCCACCAGAAGATGGAAAAATTCAGCGCGCCAAGGACGAACGACCTTGCCCACCAGATGCCGTGCGGCAATTGCCTGACAATGGCGAGCAGAAGCAGCCCTGCGGGCAGCGCACGCAACAGGGCGACCGTCAGGGGATAGCCGGCCGGCAAAAGCTGCGTCGTCACCAGATAGGTGCTGCCCCAGATCGTGGGTGAGACGGCGGTCAGCAACAGGTCGGAATTGCGCGTCATATCATACGTCCGAATTTATCTTGACCTCAAGATAACTGAAAATACCTTGACGTCAAGATATTTCCATGGCGATGTCTCGACATGGATCGTATCGACAAAATTCTAGCCCAATGGAACCGGGAACGGCCCGATCTCGACACCACTCCCATGGGATTGATCGGCCGCCTCGGAAACGTCGCCCACCATCTCGGCCGTGAGATGGATCGGACTTTTGCGCAATTCGGCTTGAATCGGGCAACCTTCGACGTGCTGGCGACCCTGCGCCGCTCGGGAGCGCCTTATGCCCTTTCGCCCAGCGACCTGATGGCCACCATGATGGTCACCTCTGGCACCATGACCAACCGCATCGATCAACTGGAAAAAGGCGGCCTCGTCGCCCGCAGCATCAACCCGGAAGATGGCCGCAGCTTTCTGGTGTCGCTGACCGAAAAGGGATTTGCGCTGATCGACAGCGCAGTGACAGCCCATGTCGAGACGCAGGCCCGGCTGGTCTCAGGCCTATCGGAAGAGGAGAAAGCGGCGTTGAACGCATTGCTCGGAAAATATTTAGCCGACTTCGAAAGCTCTGCGCTGGAGAACTCTGTCGAAGTCTGACCCCATAGAAAGGTGGCCCGTAGATCGCGGGCCACTTTCATGCTCAATATTCTTGTCGGGTCGGCCTGAACAGGATTTCGTTGACGTCAACGTCTTCCGGCTGGCTCATCGCAAATGCGACCATGCTCGCAAAGGAGTCGGCGGGAATGGCGAGCTCGTAGACCTTCCGGACGCGCTCGGCGACGTCGGCTTCCGTGATGCTGTCGGGAAGCTCGGTCGCGACCGCACCGGGCGAGATGATGGTCGTGCGGATATTGTAGGGTTTGACCTCCTGCCGCAGCCCCTCCGAGATCACCCGCACGCCATGCTTTGTCGCGGCATAGACCGCTCCTCCCGGATTGACCTTGTGACCGGCCACCGAGGACACGTTGATGATGTGGCCGCTCTTCTGCGCCTTCATGTGGGGCAGCGCCGCGCCGATGCCGTAAAGCACGCCCTTGAGATTCACATCGATCATACGATCCCAATCCTCAACCCTACAGCGCTCCAGAGGAGAGTGCGGCATCAGTCCGGCATTGTTGATGATGACGTCGATACGGCCGTGGAGCTTCACTGCATGGTCGACAAGATGCTTGACCTGCTCGAACTGCGTCACATCGGTCTGCTGGACGGCTTGAGGATCCAGCGAAAGCTCTTCGGCAAGCGCCTTCAGCCGATCGAGGCGACGTGCTCCGAGCACCAATTTCGCTCCGTCTTTCGCCAGGCGACGGGCAGCCGCCTCGCCGAGACCGCTGCTTGCTCCGGTGATGACAACCACTTTGTTCGTAATGCCTTGCGTCATGGCTTTTCCTTTCCGGGCAGCGCGCCCCTAGCGGTTGACCCTTGCTTGCAGATGCGGAGGATAACGGTCGCCATGCACAGCGATCTGTGAAAGCGCATCCTCGATATTGCGGAGATCGTCGGCGGTAAGCGTAACGTCAGCCGCTCCGATGTTCTCTTCAAGCCTATGCGTCTTGGTGGTGCCGGGGATCGGAACGATCCAGGGCTTTTGAGCGAGCAGCCAGGCAAGCGCGATCTGAGCCGAAGTCGCCCGCTTCTGCGAAGCGATTGCGCCAAGCAGATCGACAAGGGCTTGGTTGGCTTTTCGGGCTTCCGGCGTGAAGCGCGGCACGATGTTGCGGAAGTCCTTGCTATCGAATGTGGTGTTTTCACTGATCGCGCCGGTGAGGAAGCCTTTCCCCAACGGACTGAACGGAACGAAGCCGATGCCAAGTTCTTCGAGTGTCGGCAGAACCTCTTGTTCCGGCTCACGCCACCAGAGTGAATACTCGCTTTGAAGGGCTGCGACCGGCTGGACCGCGTGGGCACGCCGGATCGTCTGTGCGCCGGCTTCCGACAAGCCGAAGTGCTTGACCTTGCCCTGCCGGATCAGCTCCTTCACGGCACCGGCCACATCCTCGATCGGCACGTTCGGATCGACGCGGTGCTGATAGAAAAGGTCGATGACGTCGGTCTTCAAACGCGTCAAGGCGGCTTCGGCAACCCTGCGGATGTGTTCCGGGCGGCTGGTCATGCCGCTCTGCCCGCCATTCGCATCGAATTCGAAGCCGAACTTCGTGGCGATCACGACCTTTTCCCGAAGGGGCGCCAGAGCTTCACCCAGAAGCTCTTCATTCTTATAGGGGCCATAGGCTTCGGCAGTGTCGAAGAAGGTGACGCCGCGTTCGAAAGCCGAACGGATCAGCTTGATCGCCTGCTGCGTGTCCGTTGCCGGGCCGTAGCCATAGCTCAAACCCATGCAGCCGAGGCCGAGGGCTGAGACTTCGAGACCGCTGTTTCCAAGTTTACGCATCTGCATGGCTTTTTCTCCCTCAGGCCTGATATTGTTCGTCGCTGACATGCTCCATCCACTCGACCACTTTGCCGTCGCGGTGTTCCTGGATGGCGATATGGGTCATGGCTGTGGTGGGGGAAGCGCCGTGCCAATGCTTCTCGCCCGGAGCAAACCAGACAACGTCGCCCGGCCGTATGTCTTCGATCGGACCGCCCTCGCGCTGCACCCGGCCCAGCCCGGCCGTCACGATCAGCGTTTGACCGACGGGGTGGGTATGCCACGCCGTGCGGGCGCCCGGCTCGAACGTGACGCTGGCACCGGCCGCGCGCGTGGAATCATGGGCTTGAAACAGCGGATCCACACGGACCGTTCCCGTAAACCAGTCAGCCGGCCCTTTGCCCGATGGTTGCGAACCGTTTCGTTTGATTTCCATGGCCTTTGTCCTTTGATCGAAGGCAGCACGATGAGTTCGGCTGCGAATAACAGACATCTAGGGCGTGCGATTAATCTCGATTAGATGGTAGAAGTGGCAAGGGCCTATGAGAAAGTTTCATGAATGCCGCGTCAGCCTTTGAATGACCTTATTGCGTTCCTGGCCGTGGCGCGGGAACAGAGCTTCACAAAAGCGGCTGCAAAACTCGGGGTTTCGCAATCGGCGCTCAGCCACACCATCCGGGGACTTGAGGCTCGCCTGGGACTGAGGCTGCTGACGCGCACCACACGCAGCGTCTCTCCGACGGAAGCAGGCGAGCGACTGCTCGTCACCATAGGCCCACGTTTTGACGAGATCGAAAACGAATTGGCGGCCCTCAGCGAATTCCGGGAAAAGCCGGCGGGCACCATTCGCATCACCGCCGGTGAGCACGCGGCCGAAACCATCCTTTGGCCGGCGCTGGAACCATTGCTGCCGCAGTATCCGGACGTCCATGTGGAAATCATCATCGACTATGGTCTGACCGATATCGTCGCCGAGCGATATGATGCCGGCGTGCGGCTGGGGGAGCAGGTGGCGAGAGACATGATTGCCGTTCGCATCGGTCCGGACATGCGCATGGCTGCCGTCGGTGCTCCCGCATATTTTGAAGGTCGGCCGAAACCCCTGACACCACAGGATCTCACCGGTCACAATTGCATCAATCTGCGCCTGCCGACCTACGGGGGCATCTATGCTTGGGAATTCGAGAAGGAAGGGCGGGAGCTGAAGGTGCGGGTCGAAGGCCAGCTCGTCTTCAACAATATCGGGCTCCGCCTGAATGCCGCATTGGCGGGTTTGGGGTTGGCATATCTTCCGGAGGATGTCGTGCAGCCTTATCTTCGCGACGGGCAGCTCGTCAGGGTTCTCGAGGATTGGTGCCCGCCATTTACCGGATATCACCTTTACTATCCGAGCAGGCGGCAGGCCTCACCGGCCTTCGCGCTGGTGGTGAATGCGCTTCGCCGCCGCCTTTGAAGAGGTCGCTACTGCAAAAACATAAAGCGGCCCGGAGTATTGGCTCCGAGCCGAATGTCAGCTGGAACGACAATCCTTCCGCAAATTCCAATGATCAGAACGCCGCCCTCAGCGGGTCCGGCCCGATGCGCCCGCCAGCCGAATCCAGCTTGGCGATGTCGGCGAGATCATCCGCGTCGAGCCTGAAGTCGAACACGTCGAGGTTTTCTTCGATACGGCTCGGCGTAACCGATTTCGGGATGACGATCAGGCCGTTGTCGATGTGCCAGCGGATGATGATCTGAGCCGGCGTGCGGCCATGCTTGGCGGCGATCTTGCCGATGACGGCGTTGCCGAGCAGCTTGCCTTGGCCGAGCGGGCTCCACGACTCCGTCTTGATGCCGAGTTCGTCGTGCGCCTCGCGCAAGGCTTTCTGCTGGAAGGTCGGATGCAGCTCGATCTGATTCAACACAGGGGTGACGCCTGTCTCGCCGATGATGCGGTCCAGATGCTCCTTGCCGAAATTGGAGACTCCGATCGAGCGGGCGCGGCCTTCTTCCTTGATGCGCTGGAAAGCCTTCCAGCTATCGAGGTAACGGCCACGATGCGGCGACGGCCAATGGATGAGATAGAGATCGACATAGTCGGTGCCGAGCCGCTTCAGGCTTTCATCGAACGCCTTCAGGGTCGAGTCGAAACCCTGGTCTTCGTTCCAGAGCTTGGTGGTCAGAAAGATGTCCTTGCGGGCGACGCCGGACTGGCGCATGCCTTCGCCCACGCCGTCTTCATTGGCGTAGATGGCAGCCGTGTCGACATGGCGATAGCCGGCCTTGAGGGCCGTGCTGACCGCCATCGGCGCGACGTTTTCCGGCGTCTGCCAAACACCGAGGCCGACTTGCGGAATGGAATTGCCGTCATTGAACGTGATTGTCGGTTGCGTAGTCACGATAAGTCTCCAAAGAATGAGAAGTGGGTGGAGTGAAGGCGTGATTTAAATTCGGAAAGAAAAGGACTCAGCCTTGGCCCGCGCGGGCGCTCCGGTCTCAAAACCTATGTCGCAAAACCTATATAGTGGGGACTGTCGGTATTTTAACCCTAGCCCAGCCCGCCGCTCAGACAACCCGGATGATCGTTCCCTCGCGCAGCAGCGGAAGGATGCGCCGCATGTCGCGAAGGTTGATTGCGACGCATCCCGCCGTAGGCTCGTAGCCGGGCTTGATCAGATGAAAGAAGATCGCCGAGCCACGATGGCGCCGGCGCGAGCGGATGTTCCAGTCGAGCACCAGGCAGATGTCATAGAGCCCGTCACGCCGCAGCATCTCCTCGTGGCTTGGCTTGAACGGCGCTTTGACGAGCCTGTTGTAGTTGGCATCGTCCGGCTGGTCGCACCAGAGCATGTTCTTGCGGATGCGCCGCATCTGCAAAGGCGTCTGAAGAAAGGGGACATGATCGCCGCGGACAAAGCCGTAAAGCAGCTTCATCGCCGCAATCGGCGTCGCGCCGTCCCCCTCCCGCTTCAGCATGCTGCGCCCCGACCGGCCGATCGCCGCCGGCACTGTCAGTGGCCCGATCTGCACCAGGGCGCGCGTCGGTTTACCCGGCGCCGGACGGACGACGATTGTGGAAACGGCCTGCCTGCCGCCCGCCCTTGCTTTCTGCATTTTGCTCACATGTTTTTGCTTTGCGCGTGATTTCGTTTGAAATCATAGCAGTTTCAACTGGACGACCAAGCCTGAGCCGCCTCACGACTTGCTAAAAATGCAATTTGGCGTAGGACTTAGGAGGCAATAGAACGAGGACCGCAACGGCATGACCGCACGCACCATTCTACTGGTGGATGACGACAACGACCTGCGTGAAACGCTGGTCGAGCAACTGTCCCTTTACGAGGAATTTACGGTTCTGCAGGAAGCGACTGCCGCCAAAGGCGTCCAGGCCGCCCGCGCCGCGCCGGTCGACCTGCTGATCATGGACGTCGGCCTGCCCGATATGGACGGCCGCGAAGCCGTGAAGCTGCTGCGCAAGAATGGCTTCAAGGCACCGATCATCATGCTGACGGGCCATGACACCGATTCCGATACCATCCTCGGCCTAGAAGCTGGCGCCAACGACTATGTCACCAAGCCATTCCGTTTTGCCGTGCTGCTCGCCCGCATCCGCGCGCAACTGCGACAGCACGAGCAGAGCGAGGACGCAACCTTTACGGTCGGCCGCTATCTCTTCAAGCCGAGCCAGAAGCTGCTGACCACGGAAGACGGCCAAAAGATCCGCCTGACGGAAAAGGAAGCGGCGATCATCCGCTATCTCTACCGCGCCGATCAGAAGGTGGTTACACGCGATATCCTTCTCGAAGAAGTCTGGGGCTACAATTCCGGCGTCACCACCCACACGCTGGAAACCCATGTCTATCGCCTGCGCCAGAAGATCGAGCGCGATCCCTCCAACGCCGAAATTCTGGTGACGGAAAACGGCGGCTACAAGATCATTCCGTAGGCGATCGCGATGGCGCTCAACGACGATATCCGCCTGCTGTCGCAATTGCCGCTCTTTCACGGCATGGGCGATGAGCCATTGCGGTTGATCGCCTTCGGCGCCGACCGCCGTCATGTCACGGCCGGTCTCACCCTGTTCCGCGAAAAATCGCCGGCCGAGTGCGCCTATGTCATCGCCCGCGGCAGCTTTGAGCTGAGCACCCTCGATGCAGCCGGGCAACCCCATGTCGAGGCCACTGTGCACGAGGGTGCCATGCTCTCCGAACTGGCGCTGGTGACGCTGGTGGAGCGCAAATACACCGCCGTGGCATTGGAGGACTCCGATGTCATCCGTATCACGCGGGCGCTGTTTCACCGGCTGATCGAAGAATATCCCGACGCCGGTCTGCTCATCCAAAACCGCGTCCGCGAAAATTTCGCCGTCCTCGCCAAGCAGGCGGCGGCGTTGCTTCACCGATTTTCTTGATTCCAGCCTTGGAAGGATCGCGGCCGACCCTCGCGGTTCGAGGCTCCGGCCTTTGGCCTGCGCACCTCACCATGAGGGCGGGGCAAGCTCCTTTCTCACCATCAGGGAGGAGTCTCAGAGATTGAAGTACGCCGTCACCGGCACATGGTCGGACGGGCGGTCCCAGCCGCGTGCTGCCTTCAGGATCTCGATGCGCTGGAGCAGCGGGCCGAGATCGGATGATGACCAGATGTGGTCGAGACGCCGGCCGCGATCGGCTGCCTCCCAATCCTTGGCGCGGTAGCTCCACCAGGTATAGAGCTTCTCGTTCTCCGGCACCTGCTGACGCATCAGATCGAGCCATGCCCCGCGCTTCATCACCTCGATCAACCCATCGGTTTCGACCGGCGTGTGGCTGACGATCTTCAGCAACTGCTTGTGGGACCAGACGTCATGTTCGAGCGGCGCAATATTGAGATCGCCGACAAGGATTGCGGACGTATTGGGCTCGGCGTTGGCATGCAGCCGCTTCATCTCGTCGATGAAATCGAGCTTATGGCCGAACTTCGGATTGATCGTCCGATCCGGCTCGTCGCCGCCGGCTGGAACGTAGAAATTATGCAGCCGGATGCGCCGGCCGCCGCGTTCGAAGATCGCCGAGATATGCCTGCTATCGCCAACTCCGCAATAATCCTGCCGATGATCCTCGGTCAGCGGAATGCGCGACGCAATCGCCACGCCGTGATAGCCCTTCTGGCCATGGACGATGATGTGCTCGTAGCCGAGCGCCCGCAAAGGCGACAGTGGGAAGAGCTCGTTGGGGACCTTCGTTTCCTGCAGGCAGAGAATATCGGGCCGGGCCTGCATTACGAATTGCTCGACGATCGGCATGCGCAGCCGCACCGAGTTGATGTTCCAAGTCGCAATCGAAAATCCCATGCCCAAACCCTTAGTTCCAATCAGGCTAGGGATTTAGACTGGCAGGGAGAGAAAAGGAAGATCATTCAACCTCTTCTCCCGCCCCATCATCGCCGGCGGGAGATCACCGGTTCGTGCCGGTGTAGTCGATCCGGAAAACGCTGTCGTCGAAGGAAATATTGGTCTTCACATTGTTGATGATGACATCGGTCGTCTTGCCCTGGGGATCGATGACCGTCCATTGGCGCAGGTCGTACGTCTTAGAATCGAAGATCATGGCGATGGTCGAATCACCGAAGACGGTACGATTGCCGAGCGTGATCTTGGTCAGGTCCGGCCGCGCATCGACATTGCGCACCATGTCGGCGGAAAGGTCGATCTTGTTGGCGAGCAGCAGGCTCAGCGGCGTCTTCGAGAGCTGATACATATTATTCGTGTGCGTCTGGTCGTTGATGACCTGCACGTTGTTGCCATCGCAGATGACACGCATGCGGGACGGCGGGTCATAGTTGAAGCGCATCTTGCCGGGGCGCTGAATGAAAAACGACCCGCTCATCTGGTCGCCACGCGGCCCAATCTGCAGGAAGCCACCCTTCATAGTCTTGATGGACGAGAAATGATCGGCGATTGCCTGGGCAATGCCGGGATTGAGTGCAGCAGCCTGCGCCTGCGCAAAGGCCGCAACGGGTGTCGCGCCTGCCGCACCCGCCACCAGCATGGCGCCGAGAAAATGACGGCGGGTCAGGTTCAGGCGGGTCGAGGGCTGCGCATCGGTCTTTTTCATCGAATTCTCCTTCATGCTTTGTCCATCGCGCGCAAAATCGGCGTCTTCATGGCGCGGCGGCCCATGCTCGATCATCGGCCGCGATCAAATCTCCGAAAGCATATTCGGGATAGGTGACATGAGGCTCGCGATCCCTCAGCGATCGAGAACATCCGCTTCGGTCGGCACGAGAATCTCGCGCTTGCCGGCGTGATTGGCCGGGCCGATCAGGCCTTCCTGCTCCATGCGCTCGATCAGCGAAGCGGCGCGGTTATAACCGATGCCAAGGCGGCGCTGGATGTAGGAGGTCGATGCCTTGCCGTCGCGCAACACGATCGCCACGGCCTGGTCATAGGGATCCTCCGAGTCGGAAAGGTTGGCCGTACCCGCCGGACCGTGACCATCGTCGTCGTCATCGTCGTCGGCAGTGATCGCATCGAGATATTGGGGAGAGCCCTGCGTTTTCAAGTAGGAGACGATATCTTCCACCTCGCCATCGGCGACGAACGGGCCATGGACGCGCTGGATGCGTCCGCCGCCGGCCATGTAGAGCATGTCGCCCATGCCGAGAAGCTGTTCGGCCCCCTGCTCGCCGAGGATCGTGCGGCTGTCGATCTTCGAGGTCACCTGGAAGGAGATGCGGGTCGGGAAGTTCGCCTTGATCGTGCCGGTGATGACGTCGACGGATGGACGCTGCGTCGCCATGATGACATGGATGCCGGCTGCGCGCGCCATCTGCGCCAGGCGCTGCACGGCGCCTTCAATATCCTTGCCGGCGACCATCATCAGGTCGGCCATCTCATCGATAATGACGACGATGTAAGGCATAGGCTTCAGATCGAACTCCTCGGTCTCGTAGATCGCCTCGCCGGTCTGGCGGTCGAAGCCGGTCTGCACGGTCCGGCTGATGGCCTCGCCCTTGGCAACGGCCTGCTCGACGCGGGTATTGAAGCCATCGATGTTACGCACACCGATCTTCGACATCTTCTTGTAGCGCTCTTCCATCTCGCGGACGGTCCATTTGAGCGCGACCACAGCCTTCTTCGGATCGGTGACCACGGGCGAGAGCAGATGCGGAATGCCGTCATAGACGGAGAGTTCGAGCATCTTCGGGTCGATCATGATCAGGCGGCATTGTTCCGGCGTCATGCGATAGAGCAGCGACAGGATCATGGTATTGATGGCGACCGACTTGCCCGAGCCGGTGGTACCGGCCACAAGCAGATGCGGCATCTTGGCGAGATCGGCAATGACGGGCTCGCCGCCGATCGTCTTGCCGAGCGCCATGGCAAGCTTGGCCTTCGAGCTCTCAAAATCGCGGCTGGCGATGAGCTCGCGCAGGTACACGGTCTCGCGGGTGGAATTCGGCAGTTCGATGCCGATGGCGTTACGGCCGGGAACGACGGCGACGCGGGCGGCGATGGCGCTCATCGAGCGGGCGATATCGTCGGCAAGGCCGATCACGCGGGAAGATTTGATGCCCGGCGCAGGCTCGAGTTCATAGAGAGTCACGACCGGACCAGGACGGACATGGATGATCTCGCCCTTGACGCCGAAGTCCTCGAGCACGCCCTCGAGCATGCGGGCATTCTGCTCCAGCGCATCGGAAGACAGCGTTGCGTCGCGTACAATCGCCTTGGGCTCAGCGAGCAGGTGTACGGCCGGAAGCTGGAAGCCATAGGGTCGGATGAAGGAGGTCTGCGCCTCGCGCTCGGCGCGGATGCCGGGCTTCGGTCGGGCGGCGGCGGGAACGACGCGGTGGCCGGCATGGCCGCCGGGAACTTTCGGCGAAGCGGCACGCAGCGCCCATTCGTCCTCGTCGTCGTCAGGCAGAATGCCGGCCGGGCGCGGCAGCTCGCGCTCATAGGACGGATCGTCGTCCTCATCCTCGTCGTCGTCGATGCTCATCGACGGCGGAGAGACAACGCGGCGTGACGCCGGACCGTCCATCGACGGCTCGACGCGTTCGCCGCGGACGACAGGCGCCTTGGCGCGCACCGGCTCGTTCAGCGTGCCGAATTCGTCATCGTTGAAGTCGTAAGGCGCATCGAAGGCGTGGTCCCGGCGCTTGCGCGGACCCATGCCGAACAGACGGCGAAGACGCGCCTGGGTATTGTACCAGGAGTGCATGAGGGCGCCGAAGGCGAGGAAGCCGCCGCGATCGTCATCCTCGTCATCATCACCGACATTGCGCGCGCGGCTCGGCGTGTTTTCGTATTCCTCTTCCTCCTCCTCGTCTTCCGGCAGGCTGCGGCCGAGAACGCCGGCAGCAAACAGCATGAGCCAGGCCGCAGGAACTGCGAGAATGGAACCGAATACCGTGGCGAAAGCGCCGCTCGGATAGGTGCCGATGAAAAGCGCGGGGAAGCGCAGAACGATATCGCCAATGACGCCGCCGATACCGTTCGGAATCGGCCAGGTCGGAGGCGCGGGAAAGCAGGCGATGGAACCTGCGGCAACGATCGCCCCGCCGACCCAGGCGCCCAGGCGAGCCGGCACACGATGGATTCTGCGATTGGAAATCAACGCGAAAGCCCAGGCAACGACCGGCAGCAGCGCGACGACGGAGGCAAGTCCGAGCGCTTGCATCAGAATGTCGGCAAAGGCAGCGCCCGGAAAGCCTAGTATATTCGTCGGCGCGTTGCTCGTGGCATAGGAATAGCTGGGGTCCATGACGTTCCATGTCGCCAGTGCCGCAACGGCAAGCGCCAGCAGGAACAGCAGCGCGAAGCCGCCGAGGCCCCTCACCTGCCGCCAAACCACTCCCGAAAGCGAGAGACGACCGGAAGGACCGCCCAACGCTGCCGAATTGCTTCTGCCCATATTATCCAGCCCGTTCGTTGTCGAAAGCACTCGCGAATCGGCCTCATGGCCACTCGCAAAATACGTCAGCTCTAGCTAATCAGAGGAGGGTTAATGCCATGTTAACCATGCGGGTGCGGCGGGCGAATCAGCGAAATATCGGCGCCTGGCGAGCGGTCGCGCGAACAAAAAGGCCCGAACCAAGGTCCGGGCCAACAGCGGCTCATTTTTGATAAACAGGCCGCGACGGGATGTTGAGCGGCGCCGGGATTTTCACCCCGCCGCCGCAAACTTCAAATTAGGAATTGTGGTACGCGGCTTCGCCATGCGAGGCGAGGTCGAGACCTTCGCGCTCGGCTTCCGGCGTCACGCGCAGACCGACGATCAGGTCGACGATCTTGTAGAGGATCGCCGAACCGACGCCTGACCAGATCAGCGTGGTCAGAACGCCCTTCAACTGGGCGAGCACCTGGGTTGCGGTGCCCGGATAGGAGGCTGCGAAGTCGGCCGTCGAATAATCGACGATGCCTGCGCCGCCGAGCGCCGGGTTGACCAGGATGCCGGTCATGATGGCACCGAAAATACCGCCGACGCAGTGGACGCCGAAGACGTCCAGGCTGTCGTCGTAGTTGAACTTGTTCTTCACGACGTCGACGAAGAAGTAGCAGATCGGCGAAACCAGCAGGCCGAGGACGATGGAGCCCATCGGACCGGCAAAGCCGGCAGCCGGCGTGACGGCAACGAGACCAGCGACGGCGCCCGAAGCTGCACCGAGCATCGAAGCCTTGCCGCGGGTGAAGGTTTCAACGACGCACCAGGAAAGAGCGGCGGCAGCGGTGGCGACGAAGGTGTTGATCATCGCAAGGGAAGCATAAGCGTTGGCTTCGAGGTTGGAGCCGGCGTTGAAACCGAACCAGCCGACCCACAGCAGCGAAGCGCCGACCATGGTGAGCGTCATCGAATGCGGAGCCATGATCTCCTTCTTGTAGCCGGTGCGCTTGCCGAGCATGAGTGCGCCGACCAGGCCTGCGATACCGGCATTGATATGAACGACGGTGCCGCCCGCGAAATCGATCGCGCCGAAGCCGAAGACCATACCCGACGGAGCCGAGTAAGAGCTCGGGCCACCCCAGAACCAGACCATGTGGGCGATCGGGAAGTAGATCACGGTAACCCAGAGGAAGACGAAGAGCATGACGGCGGAGAACTTGATGCGCTCGGCGAAGGCGCCGACGATCAGGGCCGGCGTAATGCAGGCGAACGTCATCTGGAAGCAGACATAGGTGAGCTCAGGAATGCCGACGCCCTTGGTGAACGTTTCGACCAGATCCTTTGGATCGGTGCTGACGCCGGCAAGGAAAGCCTTGGAGAAGCCGCCAATGAAGCTGTTCAGCGAACCGCCATCGGTGAAGGCGAGCGAGTAGCCGTAGACGCACCAGATGACCATGACCATCGCAGTGATCATGAAGACCTGCATCAGGACGGACAGCATGTTCTTGGCGCGCACGAGACCGCCGTAGAACAGCGCGAGGCCCGGAATGGTCATCAGAAGAACGAGAACCGTGGAAACCAGCATCCAGGTGTTGTCACCCTTGTCCATGGTCATTGCCGGTGCTGCGGCAGCGGCAGCCGGGGCTGCGGTCGTCGCGGCTTGCTGCGCAAAGGCAACCGCCGGCGCGAGCAGGGCCGCAGAAAGCGCACCTACCCGAGCAAGAGTGGAGGAAAGCTTTGTAGATGTCATTGCAAATAACTCCCTGATCGGCCGTCTCTTACAGCGCTTCTGAATCGGTTTCGCCCGTACGGATGCGCACGGCATGGTCAATCGAGTAGACAAAAATCTTGCCGTCGCCGATCTGTCCGGTCTTGGCGGACGCGGCGATGGCTTCGACCGCCTTGTCGACGATTTCGGTTGCGACCGCGACTTCGATCTTCAGCTTCGGCAGGAAGCTGACGGCATATTCCGTGCCACGATAGATTTCGGTATGCCCTTTCTGACGCCCGTAACCCTTCACTTCGGTCACGGTCAGGCCCTGGATGCCGACAGCCGTCAGGGCCTCACGGACCTCATCGAGCTTGAACGGCTTGATAATGGCCATCACAATTTTCATCTGGTTTCCCATCCTTTGTTTACCCTCGGCACGGAGCCGATCTCCTTGCCGCTGACGACTGTTTCAGCAGCGACTGAGGGTACACATTCAAAGGGCGTGCCAGATTCGTGACACTATTATAACTACTTGAAATTTAACGGCTTTGCGCAAGGCACCTAATAAAGCGGCAGATCGCGGCACAGCTCACGCACAAATAATATGCAAATTTGCAAAATTGCATATCAATTAATCATTTGCCTTTTTACGAATCAAACCCTCTTGCGCGACAGACGCAATCAGGACACCGGACCGTGTGAAAAGGCTACCGCGGGCCAAACCACGGGCGCCCGAAGCACTTGGGCTGTCCTGGGTGTAAAGAAGCCAATCATCGAGCTGAAACGGCCGGTGGAACCACATGGCATGATCGAGGCTCGCGACCTGCAGGCCCTGATCGAAAACCGAGGTGCCATGCGCATGCAGCGCCGCGTCGATGAGCGTCATGTCCGAGAGATAGGCAAGCACGGCGTTCCGATAGAGACGGTCATCCGGCACGGGCCCCGTCACGCGAACCCAGATATCCTGCCGCTGGCTGGGCTGCGACCGGGAAAAATAATGATCGAGCGACACTGGCCGGATTTCGATCGCCCGCTTCCGCTCCCAATAGCGGCGCACATTCTCCGGGGCGTTGGCGATATAGCGTTCCTTGATCTGCCGTTCGTCCATCAGCTCTTCCGGAGCCGGCACGTGCGGCATCTCGCTTTGATGTTCGAAACCTGGCTCGTCGATCTGGAAGGAGGCCGTCATTCCAAAGATCGCCTTGCCGTGCTGGATCGCCAGCACCCGGCGCGTATTGAAACTCGAGCCGTCGCGCAGACGATCGACCTGGTAAAGAATCGGGACGGTGGGATCACCGGGCAGCATGAAATATAGGCATGCAGCGAATGCACGAAGCGTTCATCCGCCACCGTCCGCTGCGCCGCCATCAGCGCCTGGCCGATAACCTGCCCGCCGAAGACGCGCTGCCAGCCGACCTGCGGACTATTGCCGCGAAAGAGGTTCATCTCGATGGTTTCCAGATCGAGCGTCGCGAGCACGACTTCCATGGCGGTCTGTTTCTCGTTCTCGCGCGACATTTTGATTGAACTCCGACGGTAGGAACCACGAATGGGATGCTCTATATAGAACAGGAAATGACAGTAGGACACGGGGAAGCGCGATGTTGGACATGCTGGTAGTGGGTGGCGGTTATGTAGGTCTCGCCGCTGCGGTCGCCGTCAAGCAGGCAGCCCCCCATCTTGACGTCATGGTCATAGAGGCCGCCCCCGAAACCGCCTGGAAAAAAGACGCGCGCGCTTCGGCGATCATCGCCGCCGCCTCCAAAATGCTGGAGGTCTTCGGCATCTGGGATGAGATCAAACCGGAAGCGGAACCGATCACTCGGATGATCGTCACCGATTCGCGCACGAGCGATCCCGTGCGCCCGGTGTTTCTGACTTTTGACGGGGAAGTGGCCGAAGGCCAGCCCTTCGCTCATATGGTTCCTAACATTGCCATGGTCGGCGCTCTGCGCGGCGCCTGCGAACGCCTCGGCATCCCGATTCGCCACGGCGTCAGCGCAACGGACTTCAAGACCGGCGATGCCAATGTTACGCTGACGCTCTCGGATGGCAGCACACTGGAAGCAAAGCTGCTGGTCGCCTGCGACGGCGTGCGCTCCAAACTCCGCGACATGGCTGGAATCAAGACGGTGAGCTGGGACTACGGCCAGTCTGGCATCGTCGTGACCGTGGAGCACGAACGGCCGCACAACGGCTGTGCGGAGGAGCATTTCCTGCCTTCCGGCCCCTTTGCCATCCTGCCGCTGAAAAACAATCGCGCCTCGCTCGTCTGGACCGAACGCACATCCGACGCCGACCGGCTCGTCGCCTCTGACGATCTGGTGTTCGAAGAGGAGTTGGAGCGCCGTTTCGGCCACAAGCTCGGCGCGCTGCACACGGTCGGCGAGCGCCGCGCCTTCCCGCTCGGCCTGACACTCGCCCGCGATTTCGTCGCGCCGCGCTTTGCGCTCGCCGGCGATGCCGCCCACGGCATTCACCCGATCTCCGGCCAGGGCCTCAATCTCGGCTTTAAGGATGTTGCAGCATTGGCCGAAACGGTGGTCGAAGCGGACCGCCTCGGCCTCGATATCGGCTCGATCAACATCCTAGAACGCTACCAGACCTGGCGCCGCTTCGACACCTTCCGCATGGGGGTGACCACCGACGTGCTGAACCGGCTGTTTTCCAACGATATTACGCCGCTGCGCGTCGCCCGCGATTTCGGCCTCGGCCTCGTCGACCGGCTGCCGAAACTCAAATCCTTCTTCATCGGCCAGGCCGCCGGCACGGCTGCCAGGGACAATCCGCGGCTGCTGGCGGGCGAAGCGATCTGAGTTCCGTTTACCTTTTCCGGTAACGCCCCCTCAACCCGAGCTTCGCTCGACCTTCTCCCCGCTGGGGCGAAGGTAAGGTGCCGTGCCCATCGGCGTCACGGTGAGGACAAAGCAGTGAACGGTCGTCGCAAGAGGTAACACCTTCGCCCCAAGCGGGAGAAGGATGCCCGCAGGGCAGGTTGAGGGGGCGTTACCGGGAGAAAGAATCCCTCAATCCTCGATGCGCCGCGCTTCCGAGATCAGCATGATCGGAATGCCGTCGCGGATGGGATAGGCGAGCCGTGCCTTTTCCGACACCAGCTCGTTCTTGTCGCGATCGTAGCTTAGCCGTCCCTTGGTAAGGGGGCAGACGAGGAGATCGAGCAGTTTCGGATCAACCTTGCTGACGGTGATGTCCATCGCAAACCCCTATTGCATCACCGAATCGGTATCGCCGAAGCGAGCGAGTACGATTTCGATGATGGCGATGAAGGTTTCCGCCCGCGTCTTCAGGTCGGGCGCTTCCAAAAGCGCCTGCTTTTCAGCGGGATCGAAGGGCGCCATCATCGCCAGCGAATTGACCAGCGTCATATTGCTGGCGCGCTCGACGCTCTCCCAGTCCGCCTCCAGCTTGTTGGCATCGAGATAAGCCCGAAAAGCCGAAAGCAGTGCCGAACGATCGACCGTATCTTCCTCGTCCCGCGACTTGAGGTCGGAAATGAACGGCGTAATGCGAAAGCTGCGGTAGGGCTGGTGGCCGGTGATCTCGTCCATCAGCCGGAAGCGGCAAATGCCGGTCAGCGAGACGATATAGCGGCCATCGCCCGTCTCGGCGAAGGAGGTGATACGCCCAAGGCAGCCGACATGCGCAAGATGCGGCGTTTCCGCCGGCTCGCCGAGCGCCGGCTGCACGACGCCGACCAGCCGATTGCCGGCGATCGCGGCATCGAACATCGAAAGATAACGCGGCTCGAAGATATTGAGCGGCAATTGTCCGGTCGGCAGAAGCAGGGCACCGGAGAGGGGAAAGACCACCACCGATTCCGGCAGATCGCTTGGCTTCAAATATCTGGCATTGCCGACTTGCATGATTTTCGTCCCGTTACATTACTGCGCCGCTCGTTTCCGAGATGCGCAAGAACGATACCCAACGGACATTGTTCCGTCATACGCCACGCCATAGGACAATGTGCCCCCCTCTCCCGAAAACACAAGAGGATTTCCGGGCAAAACGCCAGAGCATTCCGCTTTCCTGTTCAGCCGAGACAACCGCTGTGATCCGGATGAAACGCCCTCCGAACACACGGCGTCTTATGAAAACAGGATCGACGAAAGCTTGCGGCGCGCGGCAATGGTCGCCGGGTCCTTCGGACCCCAAACCTCGAAGAACTGCAGCAACTGACGGCGCGCACCATCATCGTCGAAGGCGCGGTCGCGGCGCATGATTGTCAGCAGATGCTCGGCAGCTTCCTCGCGCTTGCCCTCGACATTGCGGATCTTGGCGAGTTTGACACGCTGCTCGTGATTGTCGGGATTGAGCACCAATTCCTGCTCAAGCGCCACGGGGTCGCCGAGCTTGCGGGCTTCCTCGATCTGATCGAGCTTCTTTACCACCGCCTGGATGCCGGCATCGTTGGCCAGCGTTTCCGGCAGATCGGTCAGCGCTTCGCGCGCTCTCTGGTTCTGGCCGGCCGCGATCATGCACTCGGCCATGCCGGCAAGCGCCTTGGCATTTTCCGGATCGGCCTGCAGCACCGCGCCGAACAGCTCGGCGGCGCCATTGATATCGCCGCCGGCAAGAAGGCCCGCTGCCTCTTCCAGGATAGCTTCGATCTCCGCCGCCTGATCGCCGGCACCGTCAGCCGGCCCGCCGAGGCGATCGATGAACTGGCGAACCTGGCTTTCGGGAACAGCGCCCATGAACCCGTCAGCCGGGCGGCCGTTGACGAAGGCGATGACCGCCGGGATCGACTGGATGCCGAGTTGGCCGGGAATGGCCGGATGATCGTCGATATTCATCTTGACCAGCTTGACGCGGCCCTTGCCCTCGTTGACGACCTTTTCCAGAACCGGTGTGAGCTGCTTGCATGGTCCGCACCAGGGCGCCCAGAAATCCACCAGAACCGGCTGGTTGCGCGATTCCTCTATAACGTCCCGCGCGAAATTCGCCGTCGTCGTGTCCTTGATGGGCGAAGCGGCGCCGGATGCGGCAGGTGCGGCACCATAGGATGCCGAGGCAGACATCTGGCCGCCGAACGAAGCGTTATAAGGATTGTTTGAACCGCTCATGAGTGTCTCCCGTCTGCCGGCATCCTGGACTTTTTAAAGCATGATTTCAAAAGGAACGAAGCCGCTTTTGCATAAATCACGCCCAATGAAATTCCTGAGCGACAGGACATTCGAAGATAGGCCATCTCGCTCTAATCGTAGCGTTAAAATCGTACGTCAGCCCGTCACTTTCAAGACTAGCGGCGTATGACCCGTCGCTTCCATGAAGCGCAGGAGATCGCCGCTGGCAATCGAGGTCGTCGCATCGTTCGACAACGGATGGCAATTGACGATGTCGTGCTCCATCAATTCGGCATCGAGAACGAAGGTGACGTTCCTGCCCGTATCGTTGATCGCCCCGAACGCCGTCACCGCTCCCGGAACGACGCCCAGATATTCTAGCAGCTTTTCGGGTTTGCCGAAGGAGACTTTGCTCGCCGCACCGATCAGCGTATGCACCGTCTTCAGATCGACATTCGCATTCTCCTCGACCGTCAGCAGGAAGAAATTGTCCTTCTTGTCCTTGACGAACAGGTTCTTCGTATGCCCACCGGGAATCTCGTCGCGCAGCGATACCGATTCGGCAACGGTGAACACCGGCGGATGATCCTTGGTGCTATGGGCAATGCCGAGGTCATCCAGGAAACGGAGAAGATCGTCGCGGGTTTTCGGGCTGTTGTCGGTCATGGGCATCTCGCAATAAAAATGACCCGCCCCTGATACGTCGCCCGCAAATCCTTTGCAATCTTCCAGACGACAAAGCCAAGCGTTCTAGGGCTTTCCGGCGGACAAGGCAAAAAATACAGATTTTTCTTCGCGACCTCGTCATTTCCCTGTTGCATTTGAAAAATGGTTAGGCCATATAGCGCCCGTCGCCGCAAGACGACGCCCAGCGGTCCAACACACTACCCCGGACGGCTGCGGATATGAGCGGGTGTAGCTCAGGGGTAGAGCACAACCTTGCCAAGGTTGGGGTCGAGGGTTCGAATCCCTTCGCCCGCTCCAATTTTCTTAAGAAAATCAAGGCTATAACAAGATCCGTTATAGGCTATTGTTTGAATTTCATGTGGCGACCGCGAAAAGGAATCTGGCGTTGGGAACCGCGAACCCCAAGGGGCGGAATTATGCCCACGGGTCTCCGTTTCGGAATGCGTCGACGGCTCACCGCCGTGCCTCCCACAAAGTTTCAAAAATAATCGTTCGCACTTGCGCTATTTCCATCTTGCGAGCGATGTGGATATCGGTAGGTTGCCTTACATGGTTTCGACGCAACGACACTCATCGACTATTGATGCGATCGGCGTAGGTTCTTACACCGCGCCGGAGGCCGCTCGGCTTTTGAAAACGTCGGCTCTCAATGTGAACCGCTGGCTTCGCGGCTACACCTTCCGGCGCTCAGGCAAAGAGCACCACATGCCGCCGCTCTGGACAACCCAGCATGCCGAGATCGAGGAGCATCTGGAAATCGGCTTCCGCGATCTAATCGAGCTTCGGTTCGTCAAGGAATTCCTAGACGCTGGCGTCGGTCTATTGGCGATACGCAACTGCCTCGACTTTGCGCGCACATGCGCGAATGATGAGCGACCGTTCTCCACGCGTCGCTTTCAGACCGACGGCCGCACGATCTTCCTGCAGAGCATCGACCGATCCGCAGAGCCTAAGCTCCTCGATCTAAAACGCCGACAGTATGTGTTCCAGCAGGTCGTTGAGCGCACGTTCAAAGAACTCGACATCGAGGACGATGCGGTTGCCCGGTGGCGTCCCTTCAACGGCAAGCAGTCGATCGTGATCGATCCCGGTCGCGCGTTCGGTCAGCCGGTGGCCTCACAATCTGGTGTTCCGACTGTTGCGCTCGCCGATGCCGTCGAGGCAGAGGGATCGGTCGAGGATGTCGCACGGATATTCGAAGTGCCAGTGAGCGTGGTTCGCGACGCGGTGCAGTTTGAAAACGGATTGAAGAGAGCTGCGTGAAGGTTTTGGTAGACGAAAACCTTCCGCCCGCGCTCGCCCGCTCCCTACATGCATTGTTTTCTGGAAAACACGAAATCATCCACGTTCGGGAGCGGTTCGGGCCCGGCGTGAAGGACGTGCAATGGATCGGGGAGCTTAGCGCCGAGGGCCGATGGATTGTGATCTCCGGCGATCGGCGGATAACTCGCAACAAAGCCGAATACAACGCCTTCAGAAGCTCTCATTTGGTTGGGTTCTTCCTCTCTAAGGGTCTCTACAAGTCGCCGCTCATAAAACAGATGGAGCGCATCCTTGCGCTCTGGCAGACGATCGAAACGCAGGCGGGGCTCGTACAGGGCGGCGCGATGTTCGAGCTGCCAATGACGAGCACGAGGGTCAAGCAGTTGTAAGACGGGTCGCTCCACGCCAGAAACACGGCCTCAACTTGTCTTCTCCCTCAACGATGGCGCGGCTGGCGCGCTGTCTCACACTGGCCCAAGACGCCCCTAGGGAGGGTCGCGTAAGTGCCATTGAGCTGCGCGCTTGCGCGTCGAGCTTTTGTGGCTGAACAGGACGGCAAGCCAGCTAGCAAGGCCGACCGAAGACATGACGATCTGAAGACCGTCACTGGTCAATTTTCTATGTATGGTTTCTGGGCGGAGCAGAGGATTTTTTTGCCACCCGCCCTGCCCCAAGAAGACGAGGGCGGCGAACCACCGCCCGGTCACACTCGACATCCGAGTGACAGCTGCAGGACCGGGCGAATGTTAACCATGTCTCCGGTACAAACGTCACCTATCTCTCAGGTTTGGCACAAAAATCAGGTGGTTTGGAATGGCCTTTCGAGGCCAGTCGCTCGTCTTGCGGATCCAGCCAGCCGGTGATGCGAAACCCTGTCGGCATCTGCGCGAGAGTGGTTTGCTGTTTCTCCACGCTAAAAACCGATGCGCCAGGCGGCCCATGCCAGAAGCGCTCGATCATGGTCGAAATCGCGGCGTCAGATCCAGCAATCAAAGCGACGACGGATCCGTCCGCTTCGTTGCGAACCCAGCCTGCCAAGCCGAGCCTTAAAGCCTCGCTCCGCGTCCAAACACGGAAACTGACGCCCTGTACCCTGCCGGTTATCCGTACCAGGGTAGCCTGATAATCATCGGACATAGCCACACCTATCTGGCGACACCACCAGAATGCCAATCTGCAAAGCCGTGCGCAAGGGACCGATTACGACGGCAGCCGGGCGTGCCTGATCGCATCACTCAGGCATGAAGCTGCGGAGCGCGAAATAGGCGACCGCTCCCGTGACGATTGCGATGGCTGACGCTTGCGCGAGCGCCATGCCATAGTCACGCGTGCCGGCCGTGAAAGCGAGGACCGCCTTGGTCACCACATTGACGACGACGGCAATGAGGATGACGGCGGCGGCTGTGTTGACGTCGATCGCCGAGCCCGCGAGCCGCGCTGTGGAAAGCGTGATCGCGTCGACGTCTACCAGTCCGGAGATGACCGCCACGACGAAGAGTGCCGATGTGCCAATATAGTTGATCGTCATTTTCGATATCAGGCTGATCAGCCCGAGCAATGCGGCGAATGAAAACACCATGCGCAATTCGAACGGGTTCTTCAGCGTAATTTCCGGCACATCCGCTGCAGCGCTGGAACGCCAGACCCGTAGAAAGCCGGCAATCAGAAACCCTATGATCGCCGGCACCAGGCCGGATGCCAGCGGCACAAGCAGGTTGAAGGAAAGGGCGCTGCCGATGACCAAGACGCGGGCGAAGGACAAGGCGCCGGCAATGGCTGCCCCGGCTGCCAGATGTGCGGAGCCTTGCGGCGCCTCCTTCGAATGACGGGCGAAGGAAAGCGTCAGTGCTGTCGAGGAGACCAGCCCTCCCGCAGCGCCGGCCAGCAACACGCCGCGGCTCGTGCCGGTCAGCTTGATGGCAACATAACCGGCAAATGAGAGAGCGGCGATGGTGATGGTCAGCAGCCATAGAGAGAAAGGATTGAGCGCTCCCCAGGGATCTAGCGCCCTGTCCGGCAGCAGCGGCAGCGCAACCACGGTCATGGCCAGCAACACCAGCGCCGAACGCAGTTCCGGCCAGCTCAGTCCTTTAAGAAAGCCATGCAGGCTGTGACGTGCGGCAAGAATTGCGGTTGCTACGACGCCGCCGGCTGCCGCCGTCACGATGTCGCCGACAGCAGCCAGAACCCCCAATCCAAAGACGACGAGAGCGGCAACGACCGAGGTGATGCTGTAATCCTCATCCCTTTTCGTTTCCTGCCACTTGCCAGCAATATAAATGAGGCCAAGCAAAACGGCGATGGTCGCCGGCAGCAATGGGCCAGTCATGGACTGCAATATGCCGGCTATTCCGCCGAGAAAACCGGTGAGGCCGAATGTGCGGATGCCCGCCGTTCTGCCACCCGCGCGAACATCGCGCTCCTGCCAGCCCCGCTCCACGCCGACGAGCAGCCCAATCGCAAGCGCCACGCCGAGGCGTTGAAAGATTTCGCTGTGTTCCATTACATGACGATAGGCCGATTGCGTCCGTAAGCAATCCACCGCCGTCTTCGAAGAAAGACGGTCGGTCGTCAATGTCGCTCGGCGGCTAGGAAAACAGCCGTTTCAAACTCGCCTCGTTTTTCACGCCGTGTTGATAGAAGTCGATGATGGATGCGGCAAGCTCTTCGCACCGATCTTCATCCTTGATCCCTTTTTCGACGCAGATCTGGTCGAACACACGCTGGCAGATTTCGATATCTTCATTCTGCAGTGGGATCTCACCTGCCGATACCATGCTGCGGATCATATCTGCCCCTTATCAGTCGCCATTGCCAAAAAGCGCCCCACCGGGGAGCCTCTGGCAGGGCAATGAAAGGAAATGCATGAGACTTGCTAATTTTAGCGCAGGCATGATTGGAATCAAGAAAACCGCGGGTCTATCTACGCAGTCGCGATAATGTGAACCGCAACGGAAAGCCAAGATTTTGACGGATCTCGCTTTGATCGAGATTGCATGCGTCGCGCGTGTCACGCAGCAAGAGCAATCCGACAAAGTCCGGCTGCATTTTTAAGCGATGCAAACAAATGAGCAAATCCAGGCAACCAGGCGCATTGTTTCAGGCTCTTGCTCGACACCATCTCTGCGCAACCGGCAATGATGGACCGGATCATGAATTCTTGGGCGAAATCTCTTCTCCTTTTCGAAGTCACGCTCTTTGCCGCCGCGTCGCTCGTCCACTCCGGCGTGATCCTTGGCGGCTATTATGTGCACACACAGGCCGCGACAGCCGAAGGGTTGATCGCAGTGGTTCTGATTTGCGGGATATTCGCGTGCCTCTTCCAGCCGGCATGGACCCGCTCCGTCGCGCTTGCGGTCCAGAGTTTTGCCCTTTTTGCAACGCTGATCGGCGCCTTCACCATTGCCATCGGCATCGGCCCGCAGACAATGGAAGACCGTGTATTCCACCTGCTCCTGCTGCTGGTGCTGATCTCGGGCTTTGTTGCCGCCTTCCGATGGAACAGTCAGTAGAGCGAATCTCGGTTCGACTTCGGTCCACATCATCCACCCGTCAGGGTCTCAAATCAGTCTCAATTGAAGTTCAGGCCTCGGCACTCGACCCCAGACGGACAACGGACAGAGCCTGAATGAAACGACGAACGATTTTGCCGCTCGCGATGCTGTCGCTCCTGCCCGTCCCGGCGCTTGCCCACCCGCATATATTCATCGACGCCAAATTCGAGGTGGTCGCAGCACCGGACGGCTCGATCGCCGAGCTTCGCAATGTCTGGCGTTTCGACGAGGTCTTTTCCTCGTCGGTGCTGCTGGATTTCGACAAGAACGGCAACATGACGCTCGATCCCGGCGAGCTGAAGGCCGTGGGCAAGACGGTCAGGAATTCGCTTGCGCAGTATAACTACTACACAAACGTCACCAGCAACGGCAAAGCAGTCGCGATGGCAAAGCCCGAGACGATACAGGCAGATTACAAGGACAGCGCCCTGATACTGACCTTCTCGCTGAAGCCGCTGCAGAAGACATTCCTCAAGGGAACCACGATTTTCGGGATTTACGATACGACCCTTTATACCGCAGTCGATTTCGCTGCCGACAGCGACATGGCCACCTCCGGCGAGGCCTTTGCCCGCTGCAAGCGCAAGGTGGTGCGGCCCAATCCAAACGAGATCATCGCGCAAAACCAGGCAACGCTCACCAGCATGTTCTTCAACGACCCGATGGGAACGAATTATTCGCAGCTCGTGGCAACGAGGCTGGAAGTCCAGTGCTGAAATTACTATCGATCTGAAATGCGGAAACGCGATCGTTACCCGCCATTGCCGCTCGAGTTTTTTCTATTCGTCGAACATCAAGCTGTGTTAGTAATGCCGCCGGTGGCAATCTGCCTGCAAATTGGGCGATTAAGGACAGGTGTCGGCAGCGTGTTCAGCGTCAAAACATCTTTGTTCAACAGGTCCTCGGCACTTGCCGGGATCGCTCTGCTGGCAACATTTGTAAGCGGCGCCTTTCCGGCGCGAGCGCAGGAGGCGGCGAAGTCTGCGTCAACCACCTGGGTCGTGACGCTCGGCGGTACGGTCGAATACGGTCCATCCTACGAGGGATCGAAGCATCTTTCCTTCAGCGGCATGCCGTCTTTCGATTTCCACCGCCTCGGTGAAACTCAGGATTACAGCGCCCCGGACGACAACATCGATTATAGCCTCTTCGAGGTCGGCGGCATCGAAGTCGGCCCGGTCGTCGGTCTGAGAAGCGGGCGCTCGGCCTTTGACGATTCTCGCCTGGACGGCTTGCGCAGGGTTCGCTGGAATTTCGATGCCGGCGCCTTCGCGCAGTATTGGCCGATGGAAAATCAATTGCGGGTGCGCGCCGAGACGCGCCAAGCGCTCTGGGGCGGCGATGGTCTCGTCGCCGATCTGTCACTCGACTGGTTCCAGCCCGTCGGAGACAGTTGGCTTCTTTCCGCCGGTCCGCGCATGTCGTTGGCGAACTCCACCTACATGAGCAACAATTTCGGAATCTCCGCGAGCGAGGCAGCGAAAAATGGTCATCTCGGCGCCTTTGACGCCAGCGGCGGCCTGAAATCCGTCGGCTTTACGGTCGCGGCCACCTATACGTTCTCGCCCGCCTGGAGCGTGCAGATCTACAACAAGTATAACCGCCTGGTGAGCGATGCCGCCGACAGCCCGATCACCTCGCAGATCGGCTCACCCAATCAGAACATCATCGGCTTTACGCTCAACAGAACGTTCGACGTCCGTTTTTAAAGCTTGGCTCGCTTCGCTGCGGGCGATGTAGTCCCGCGTGACAGGGAGGATGTCGTTGCGCTTGCTGATCTGGATCTGGAAGACGACGAGATCTTCGTAGCGGAACGCAGCCTCCGCGGTCGAAAGATAATATTCCCACATGCGGCAGAAGCGCTCGTCATAGAGTTCTGCCACCGCGGCCCGGCGTGCCACGAAACGCTCGCGCCAATTGGCGAGCGTCCAGGCATAATGCAGGCGCAGCACCTCGACGTCGGTAATCATCAATCCCGCGGCCTCGATCTCCGGTACGATCTCCGAAAGTGCCGGAATGTAGCCACCAGGAAAAATGTATTTGTCGAGCCAGGGCGTGGTAAAGCCGGGCGTGGCCGAGCAGCCGATGGTGTGCAGCACCATGATGCCGTCATCCTCGAGCAACTCGGCGCATTTGCGGAAGAAGGTCCGATAGGATGCCAGGCCGACATGCTCGAACATGCCGACCGAAACGATCCTGTCGAAATGACCCGTCAGGCTGCGGTAGTCTCTGAGCGCGAACTGAATCTCCACCCGCGATCGGCCCACGGTGCTCAAAAGCCGTTTCGAAGCATAGTCATGCTGCTCTTCGGATAGCGTGACACCGAGCACATAGCCGCCCGGCGCCTGCTCGGCCAGGTGCAGGGCAAGGCCTCCCCAGCCGCAGCCGATGTCGAGAATGCTGTTGTCCGGTTCGATCGAAAGCTTGGCGGCCAGATGCCTTTTCTTCGCCCGTTGCGCCTCTTCCAGCGATTGATCGGGATGCTCGAAATAGGCGCAGGAATATTGCCGGTCCGGATCCAGGAAAAGTTCGTAGAGCCGGCCGTCGAGATCGTAGTGATGCGCGACATTTGTCTTGGAGCGAACTGGCACATTGCGGTGACGAAAAATCCGCAGCCTCGTGCGGATCTGATCAATCACCCGGGCAATGAGCGGATGCGTGCTGTTCTGCGCCTCCCGCAGCATCATCGCGACGAAATCGTAGAGCGAACCCTGTTCGACGAGGAAACGGCTATCCATGTAGAGTTCGCCGAGCCGCAGGTCGGCATCGATAAGGAAAGCCCATTGCGCGCGGGCGTCCGTGAAGCGGACATGGACTGGCTGACCGCTGCCGTCGCCGAACGTCAGGACGCGGTGGGCGGCCGTCGTCACCGTCAGCGATCCTCTTGTCACGATATGCGACAGCGCGCGCTTCAGGCTCCAGTCCGCAAGGCGGGATATGATGCTGACGCCCTTGTTCTGGCGATGGTCTTCAGCTTGCAATCGGGACATCACTTATCCTCACCCGTGTCGGCACTGAGCGAACCCTGCTTTGAGCTCCAGCCATTTTGGTCCGATGTTTCACCCGCAGCGCCTGCGATCAGCCACACGCCCGTCAGGATCAGCCCGCTGCCGATCACCTGCAGGCCGACGACGGGTTCGCCGAAGACGAACCAGCCGGTGGCGATGATCAAAACGTAGCTGATGCCGGAAAGGGGAAAGGCGCGGCTGAGCTCAAGCTCGGAAAGCACGTTCATCCAGATGAAGAAGCAGAGGATTTCGGCTGCTATCGCCGCGAGGATCCAATGCGAAGCCAGCGCCTGCCACAGCCAATCCGCTCCGGCGGCACCGTCCAATTGCGCGGCTCCGTGCTTGATGAAGAATTGGTACAGCGTGTTCAGCACCGGCACCGCCAGCCAGGATAAGCGCATCGATATCATCAGCCCGCCTCATCTGTCGAAAACAGCGGAGACACCAGCCGCAGTATTTTCTGAAGAACGGGATTACGATGGCGAAAGAACATCGCGTTGGCGGTGAGATTGCTGCCGAGCCGCACCTTGTTCTCATAATAGGCCTGCCCGCTCTGGTAGCGGCCTATGCCGTGTTCCAGGCAATAGCGCAGATTGGTGAACCAGCTCAGGAAATAAAGATTGTAGGGCCGCCCCTCCTCGCCATCCATGCAGAAGAATTTGTCGATGGCGACGCGTCCGTCGTGAACGATCAGGTTAGCGGCGAGCAGCCTGTCCTCGACGAAATAGAAGGCGCAGAAAGAACGGCCCTCCATGCGGGAAAGGATTCCCTCGAAGTAAGCGGCCGTCAGCTCCTCGAACTGCCATTCGCTGCGATTGCGGGTATCGTGGTAGAGCCTCATGACCTCGGGCAAGAAGTCGCCGAAATCCGTACGGATCTCGACCCTGACCTCGGCAAAGGATTTCAACTTGCGGCGCATGTCCTTGCGGGTGCCGGAGGAGAGCCGGGCGAGATATTCATCGATCGTCTTGAAATCGATATCGAGCCAAGCGGTCGGCAAACCGCCGATCATGGCGTAACGACCGGCCGAGAGCGGGCCATCGAGCGCGGGAACGACCGGCTGCGGAATGTCCTTCAGGCCCATCAGCGCGCAATCTTCCGTTGCCGCAAGCTGTTCGAAGAACGACAGCAGCTCGGCACACAGCAATTCCCGGCGTGCCAGTGGCACATCCGGATGGAAGCCGACCGCGCCCGTTTCCGTGCAGGGCGAACCGAGACAGGCAAGACGCAGCGTCAGAAAGCCCGGGAAACGCTGGCGTACGCGACGCACCATCCTTCGCAGCGCGCCCTCTTCCAGCGTCGTATCCAATGCATAGGGGCAGAGGAAAGCCGGCATGGCGGCACTGACCCGCCCGTCTTCGACGACCGTGATGTAGCGCCATTCGAAACCCTCGATGCCGGCCTCCTCGATGGCCAGCAGGCAATCATAATCCTCGACCTGATCGTGGAAACAAGCATTCCAGGCATCGCGGCCGATGGCGCGAATGCTGAAATGCACCTCGGCGATGGGATCGCGAACCGGTGCCGGCGAAACGTCAAGCGAGGACTGGAACATGGCTCGCCTCGAAGAAATCTGCGGTGAAATCGGCTACCTGCCGGTGCTGACGGTCGACATGGATCATATGGTAGCTGTCCTTGATCCATCTGAGCTCGTGCGGGCCGCCGATGTGGTCGGAAATGTAACGCGCATGCCTGGGATTGCTGAGGTCGTCGTCCTCAGCGTGCAGGATCAGCGTCGGCGTCTTGATCTGCGGCAGTCTGCCCCTGAGGGTCTTGCCCAGCCGATACATCTCGACGAGCCCCCTGCCGGGGAATTTCTCGAGAACGCCCTCTCCCCCCATGGCCTCGATCAGCTTGCGCATCCGCTCGTCCTTGATCCCGAGGGATGCGGTCTCGCGAAAATTGAGACGGTCGAGAAAGGGAATGCGGGAAAGCCAGCCGATCTGCGACGACAGCAGCGGATAATAGAAGGGGACATCCCACCCGTCATAGTGAAAACACGGGGAATAGATGGCCACGGCACGGATGGTCTCCGGACGCCTTTCGGCCGCCAGCATCGACAGCTTGCCGCCGACGCAGATACCGGCTGCAAAGACCTGCTGCGTTCTCTGCGCGAGCAATTCCGATGCCTGCACGACGCTCTCCAGCCAATCCTCCCACCGCGAGCGCCGCAGGGTACCGGTATCCACGCCATGGCCGGCCAGCAGCGGCGCATAGACGCTATAGCCCTTACGATTGAGATGGCGGGCGACCAGCTTCATTTCCGCCGGAGCCCCCGTCAGCCCGTGAACGAGCAGGACGCCTTTGTCATTCGAGCCTTCCAGAAAAAAGCTCAGTCCATCAGCCTTCATGAGAAAGCTCCGCCTGCCGGTTTTCCTTGGCTATGAAGCCAAGCGCGTGACAGGTGCTGATGACGTGCGTACCGGCCTTTTGCTGCTCTTCCTTGATCTGCTCGTGCAGAGTGCGCAGCTTCGTCCAATGGGTCCGCGGCCGGTAATGGTGCTCAGCGTGATAGCCGTTGCCGAACCACAGCCAATTGTAGAACGACTTATGGCTGGAAACGCCCCAGGCGATTGGCTCGTCCGGATCGCCATTCAGATGCTCGTAATAACCGTTGAGCGACGACAGGCAGTTGCCGAAATAATAGAAGGGCACGAAGAACAGCACCGCCTTCCAGTCGTAGATCAGCGCAATCGCAGCAAGGCCGAGGAAGAAGAAGAGCTCGAACCGGCCCCATTTCGCATCGAACGGGCGGTTGCGGGCGATAGCCTTGTGAATATCGCCGAGACTGTCGCGAAAGAAGCTCAGCAGCGTGTAGGACCACACATTCTCCGGCTCGCCGTTGCGGCCGTGGCGATAGATCGACAAGAGATCGATCGTGTCGCCCTTTTCGTCCGGACGGTCGCTGTTGCCGGAGTGATGGCGCATATGCACCCAATGATAATAGGTCTGGGAGAAGCCGATCGCGACCGATTCCAGCAGGCTGAATGCATAGTTCATCCAGCGCGGCTTGAAATAGGGCGTGTGGATGAAATTATGGGATATGCTGTTGATATTCCACGAGATCGACACGGCATACAGGCAGCCGAGGACAGCCGAGAGCCACAATGGTCGGCTTTCGAAACCGACGATCAGATAGATGTCGAAGGCGAGATGCGCCACAGCGGCCAGAACCGGTACGACGTCCCATCTGGTGTGCGCAAAGATTTTCATAGTCCGGTTACTCCCACGCAAGCCACGCCGGCGGTCACGAGGAACACACCTGCCGCGTGGCGGAGGTTGATATTTTCTTTGAAGATCAGGGCTCCGGCGAAGACGATGACGACATAGCTCAGCGCCATCAGCGGAAAGGCGATTGACAGAGCCACGTGCTCGAGCACGGCGGTCCAGGCCAGCAGCTCCACAGCCCAAAAGAAGATGCCCAGCCATGTGACAGGCCTGGCCAGCGCCGAAAGCAATGCGTTCTGGCTTGCCGATTGCTTGAAACAGACCTCGCGCGCCGTTTCCGCCAGCACGCAGAAGAGGATCAGGCCGAGCATGGGAAAGGTCAGGCTGCCGCTCATGCCATGTACTCCGCCAGGACCTCCAGCAACGCGTGATTTGCGGCACTGTTGATGTTTCTGATCGCTTCGGCCTTTGCCCGGATATGCGGCTGATCGATAAAGATCTCGGCCCTTTTCAAGAGCCTGGTTTGAAAATTGCCGCCATAGGTCGGGACGGAGTAGTCGCCGATGACGTCTGCGCCGATGATGCGATGGCGGTTGCCGATTTCGCTGATCAGCGCCAGGAGATAGGGCAGCCGCATCCGGCCCTGGTCCCAGTTCGTCACCGCGTCCTCCGCCGCCAGCACGTCCTTGTCGATCGTCACATAGACGGCTTCGGTACGAATTCGGCTCAGCATTCGGTCGATGAAATTTTCCTCGCCGATCTCGGAAATGGATTTCCAGTGCAAGGCGCCCTTTTCCTGCCGGTAGCTGGCGCCGCTGCCGTACTCGGCCAGGACACGGCTCGGCGGGTGTTCGTAAGGATAGAGTTCGAGCTTGCCTTCGCCGAGCCAGTGCAGATTGGCGCCCTTGCGTTCCGGGCTGCGAAGGTCCCGGCTGCAAACGCCGATGGTGATGACTTTCTGGATATTGCGGTTGGCAAGGGCACTGTTGACCCACGATCCGCAATGCATGCCGCCATTGAAAGTGACCCAGTCCGGGTGATTGTCGAAATGAATAAGGGTCGCCGCAACGGACTGCCGCTCCAGCGCCCCGTCAAGAAGCAGCGCCGTCACATGATGAAAGTCGCCCGAGCCCATGAAGCAGAGCTGCGGATCCTTGCCGGCTGCGGGAGTGTTCCGGACTATATTGCGGCTGAGTTCGGAAAGTGCCTTCTGCTTGCTCCACAGCCGGACCGCCTTGCCGGTTGCCTTATCGGCGTATTGGCACGCGCCCGCAAATTTGCAGGCGCGCACGAAATCTGGCTGCAACTCCAACGCATCATCGAGATGAAGAAGAAGGAGTTGCACCGATCTATCTCCGGGCAGCGCGCGTGAGAAGCTGATCGAGCAGGGCAATCGCCAGATCGATCTCCTCGCGGGTGATGAGCAGGTTCGGCGCGAAGGTGATGACGTTCTTGTGGTAGCCGCCGACGTCGAGCACGAGGCCGTACATCTTGGAGCCGACCTGAATATCGCCCTTCATGCCCTCGTCGCAGAGCCAGTCCATCGTCGCCTTGTCGGGCGTATAGCTGTCGTCCTTGCAGATCTCCATCCGCAAGGCCAGGCCAAGCCCGTCGACCTCGCCGACAATAGCGTGACGCTTCTGCAATTGTCTCAGCCCATCGAGGAAATAGGCGCCCTTGGCCATGATGGCCGCGCCGAAATCCTCCTCTTCCAACATCTTCATGGTTTCGAGAGCCACGGCGGTCCCCATCGGGTTGCTGGCGAAGGTGGAATGTGTCGAGCCGGGCGGGAAGATCTCGGGGTTGATCATCTCTTCCCTTGCCCAGACGCCTGAAAGCGGGTTGAGCCCATTGGTGATCGCCTTGCCGAAGACGAGAGCATCCGGCGAAACGCCGAAATGCTCGATCGACCAGAGCTTGCCGGTGCGATAGACGCCCATCTGGATTTCGTCGACGACGAGCAGGATGCCGTGATCGTCCAGCACCTTCTTCAATTCGACGAAGAAGTTCATCGGCGGAATGACATAGCCGCCGGTGCCCTGGATCGGCTCGATGTAGAAGGCGGCATATTCGGACTTGCCGGCCTTCGGATCCCAGACGCCGTTATATTCGCTCTCGAACAGACGGGCGAACTTCTGAACGCAGTGCTGCCCGTATTCTTCCTTGGACATGCCCTTCGGGCCGCGGAAATGATAGGGGAACTCGATGAACTGTGCCCTATCGCCGAAATGGCCGTAGCGGCGGCGGTAGCGGTAGCTGGAGGTGATCGCCGAGGCGCCGAGGGTGCGGCCGTGATAACCGCCCTCGAAGGCGAACATCAGGCTTTTGCCGCCGGTGTAGTTGCGCACCAGCTTCAGCGAATCCTCGACGGCCTGCGAACCGCCGACATTGAAATGGACGCGGCCTTTGTGGCCGAACTTGCGCTCGGCATCCTGGGCGATCATCGCCGCCAGTTCCACCTTTTCCCGGTGCAGATACTGCGAGGCGACCTGCGGCAGCCGGTCGAGCTGCCGGTGCGCGGCGGCGTTCAAACGTTCGTTGCGGTAGCCGAAATTGACGGCGGAATACCACATTTGCAGATCGAGGAACGGCGTCCCCGCCCGGTCGTAGACGTAGGAGCCGTCGCATTCCTCGAAGAATTTCGGCTTTGCCGTGTAGTGGACCGTATCGCCATGGGAGCAATAGGTCTCTTCAAGGATACGCAACTCCGCCTCAGATTTGACAGGCGATTCCATCTCGCCGCTGAAGGCTTCGACTACATTGGTTTTCATTAAATGCCTCTTGATCTGTTTTATGCGATCTTGGAATGCAGCAACGCGCGGTGTCCCCGTGCGGCGCCGGGAAGAATGGCTTTCATCTTTGGAAGCAGGTCGCCGAAACTGTCGAAGCCGACATAGGGAATGCCGCGGCCCTCGCAGTAATCCGCGAGCTTGGCTTTCGCGAAGACGAGGTCGACCTTGTCGGCAACACAGAAATCGCTTCGCCCATCGCCGATGTAGATCTGCAGCTCGGCACCCTGGACAACCCGGCATTTGCAGACGCCTGAACCGGACACGCATCCGGCTGCCGTGGGCGACGGAGAAAGAGAATACCACTCTCGGCCTTGAGCGAAGCGATAGTTGAGGACGTTGGCGACTATCCGCAGCTCATCGATGCCGTGACGTGCCAGGATATGGCGAATGAATTGATCGACACCGTCGCTGACGATCGTCACGGGCAAATCGCTGCGGTTGCAGTATGACAGGAAATCCTCGAAGCCGGGGTCGATCGACACCTCGTCCAGGAGAGCATCAAGATCTTTCCGGCTCGCCTGCACGAGGGCGATCTGCCGACGCATGCACTCGCCCGACCCGATCAACCCCTGTTTCCACTGCTGTTCTATGTCTTCCCATTCGGAACCGGCGAAACGGGACAACACCATATCCGTCACGTCTTCGATGGATATGGTTCCATCAAAATCGCAAAACACCTGCATGAAAAACCCCTTCGCCTTGTCCTGACGTTGGGTCTAACAACGGCGGATGAGCTAGGCATGAGGGCAGGATGATGCGAAAATGAAATATGGCGCGGCTCAAGAATCCGTGAAAAGCTGAACCCGCCCAGCGACAAGGTCTCGCGCTCAGATGAATGTGCAAGCATGGTTCTATTGGTTTTTGGGCAGTCGCAAATCGACCCGCAGGCCCGTTCCCCAACGCGGCGTTAAAAGCTGGATTGACGCGGCGAGCCTGTCAGCCGTATCGGCGACGATGGCCAGACCGAGGCCGGCGCCTTCGGTGTGCAGCGTATTGAGCCGATAGAAGCGCTGGAAAACCGCCGCACGCTCATCTGGCGGAATGCCTGGCCCGCTGTCGCTGATCGATATGCGCCAGAGCGCGCTTTCGGAGGAGATCACAACCTCGATCTTGCCCGACACTGGCGTGTATTTGATGGCATTGTCCAACAGGTTGCCAATCATCATGCGCAGCAGTGATTCATCCGTCTTGACCTGCGCCGTCTCGTCGCCCTCCAGCAGGACATCGAGCTGCCGGCTGGTGATGATATTGCCGAATTCCGCCAGGACCGATGCCACCAAATGATAGAGCGTGACCGGCGTCGGATTGAGGGGATGATGGCTTACCCGCGCAAGCCGCAACAATTGCTCGATCAGATGTATGGCCCGATTGTTGCTGGCAACGAGATCGGCGATGATCGTCTGCCTTTCGTGCTCGCTATCGGTATTGCCCAGCATCTGCAGCAACAGTTTCACGCTGGCCTGCGGGGTGCGCAACTGATGCGCCGCAAGATCCGAAAAGCGCCGCTCCAGCGTCAATGAATGGCCGAGTTTCTCGAGAAGCTGGTTGATCGACCGGCCGAGCGGCAACAAGTCCCGCGGCAGATCCTGGACAGGGATGGCGGAGAGATCGTCGGGTGACCGGGTGCGGATCTGGCGCACCAGCCCGTGGATCGTGCGCAAGCCGCTGTTGATGCCGAGCCAGATGAGAAAGCCGATGACCGGCACGAGAACAAGCAGCGGAAAGAAGAGATTGAGCAGGATGTTGGAGACGAGCGTTTCCCGCAGGGCAATCTTTTCGCCTATCTCCATGACGATGGTCGTGTTCGGTATCGGCAGTGAATAGACCCGCCAATCCTCGCCCTTATAGGTGATCGTGGTGAAGCCGACCTTCTGCTGCGGCACGTCGGACAGGAAGGCCGTACTGCTGTAGAAGCGGATATGGCCGTCCACCCAGGCGCGAAACATGTGAGCGTCGGCATAATCGTCGGCGTCCTCATTGAAGGATAGCTGATTGTCCATCGCAAAATCGATGTCGTCGATCTGCTTGGCAGAGTGATCCGGCGATCTTTCCAGAGGGCGACGCAGCAGGCTCCAGATAACATTGGCATCGTCGATGAGCTGGGCATCGTAGATATTGTTGATCTCGCGCGTCGCGCTGTTGAAGGCGAAGGCGCCGATCACCACGATGGTCACCGCCACGACCGGCGCGATCCTGAAGAAGAGTTTGCGGGTTAGCGTGGAGGTGCTCATCGCTCGATCATGTAACCGACGCCGCGGATCGATTTGATGAAATCGGTACCGAGCTTTTTGCGCAGATTATAGATCGTCACCTCGATGGCGTTGCTTTCGACGGTGTTCTCGGCATCGTAAAGCGCATATTCGATATCGTTCTTGGTCACGTATCGGCCGCTGCGCTCCATCAGCAGCTTCAGCAGATGGAATTCCTTGGCGGTGGTATGAACCTGTGCATTGCCCTTGCGGGCGACCATCGCAGACGGGTCGACCTCGACATCGCCGCATCGAATGAGGCTTTCCGTCCGCCCGTCGCGGCGGCGGATCAGCGCGCGCAGGCGGGCAAGCAGCTCGTCGAGATCGAACGGCTTGACCAGGTAATCATCGGCACCCTCATCCAGCCCTTCGACTTTCTGCCGTACGGCATCGAGCGCCGTCAGCAGCAGAACCGGCACCGCATTGCCCCGGTGCCGAATGCCCCTCAGCACCTCCATACCATTGAGCTGCGGCAGGTTGATATCGAGAATGACGGCCGCGAAATCCGAATGTTGCGCAGCTTCCAGGCCGGACTCGCCATCGCGCATCCAATCGACGCCGTAAGCATGTTTCTCCAAAGCCTTCTTGAGGGATGATCCAAGGATATTGTCGTCTTCAACAAGCAGAACACGCACGGTCGATCTCATCGCGCCAAGAGGGATAGAGCCGATGTGAACCGCAATTGAAGCGGCCTTGTGGCAGAGCTATAATGTGATGCTTCAGTTCAGCAAGACCTGCAAGAGCGTATTCGAGCTGCTTCACAGTGCCCGATTGTCTTTCCGATCTCTCCCCCGGCATTCGATCATATCCCGAGACCTTTGGTGTATATGTTTTATCTGTAGACTGCGTACGGAGCTGAGGGATGCAGAAACATGAAAACGCTCGCTCTTGCCGTTCCGTCGGTTATTTCGATTAACCTTATTCTCTCCTTCACCGCATTGGCGGCAAACACCGCAACCAAAGGGACCAGCAATTCATCGCCATGCGCTGCCATGGTGGAGAGTATCAATGATGGGCTGAAGGCATCGGCGATCAGCGCCGCCGAAAGGAAGCGGGCACGCGAGCTGGTGGCCGAAGGTCTCAAGCGCTGCAAGGTCGATGACTATTCCGGCGCCGACAGCTATTTCATCGAGGCTTTAAAGATGCTGCACAAATGATGCGTCCGGCATCACTGGCCGGATCGTAATCGCCTGGATTCTGAGTAGAGACGCTGCCGGTCATCCGGACGCCAATCTCCGCATCGATGCCGCGAGCACGTCGAAAATGCGGGCATCCGTCGATTGCGCGACATTGAAGCGAAGGAAATTGCCTGCCGTATCCCTCTGGCTGAAGGCATTGCCCGGCGCCAGAATGATGCCTTCGGCAAGGCAGTTGCGCGCAACGTCGGCCGCATCAAGACCTTCCGGCAATCGGCACCAAAGGAACATGCCGGCCTGCGGCCTCAGCCAGGGCGTGATGCCGATCGCTTCCAAGCGCGACACCGTTTCGTTCATGGTTTTGGCAAGCCGAACCCGCAGTGCCTCGATATGCTTGCGATAGCCTCCGTCCTTCAGGGCCGAAAACAACAGCTCAGCCCCTAGTTGGCCGCCGCTGAAGTTGGTGGCGATCTTCAGATCAACGAGGCTGTCGATCCAGTCCCGCCGCGCGGCGATGAAGCCGCAACGGACCGAGGCGGACAGCGTCTTTGAAAAGCTGCCGATATGGATCACCCGATCGAGCCCGTCATATGCGGCAAGCCGCGGCGCCGGCACATGCTCGAAATCGGCAAAAATATCGTCTTCGATGATGATCAAGTTGGAAGCGTCAGCCAGTTTCAGCAGGCGATGCGCGATCACCGGCGACAATACGGCACCGGTCGGGTTGTGAACGGCAGAATTGGTAATGTAGAGGCGCGGCTTATGTGTTTCGAGCGCCTCTGCGAACAGTTCGATGTCCGGCCCCGTCGGCGTGAAGGGTACGCCGACGATATTAGCCCTGTGCGCCCGCAGGAGGGCATGGAAATTGAAATAGCAGGGATCGTCGACCAGCACGGTATCGCCGGGTTCGAGCAGGAACCGGCAGAGAAGATCGATGGCCTGGGTGCCGGATTCCATAAGCATGATCTGGTCGGGCGACGCGGCGATCCCGTGTTCGCCCATGCGTCGCGCGAGAAGCTGCCGCAACGGCGGCAGACCGAGCGGCGTTCCATAATTGGTGAGAATGCCGCTTCCGCCGGTCCGCGCCAGGCTTCGCATCGCTCGACGAAGCGCCGCTTCCGGCATCCAGGAAGGTGGAAGCCAACCGCAGCCGGGCTTCAGAACACCATCGTCCACCTCCAGCGATTGCCGCGAAATCCAGAGCGGATCGACATCGCGTTCAAGCTTGGGCGCTATCTCCGACAGGGAAAGCGGCGCGAGCGGCCCGCAGACGTAAAAGCCGGAGCCGGGCCGCGAGCGGATGACGCCCTCGGCCGCCAGCCGCTCATAGGCTTCGACCACGGTGGAAACGGACACCTGCATCGTCCTGGCGAAGCTGCGCACCGAGGGAAGCCGCGCTCCCGGCCCCAGGCTGCGTGCGGCGATGCGATCCGCGATCGCCGCCATTACGCCCTCGATGCGCGTGCCGCTGGCGCCTTTCATGACGATGGCATCGTTCATCCGTACTGCACCTCACACCATAACAGTTTGCGAAAATTGTACTGCACCGTCTCTGGAATGACCAGCCGACTTCGCCGATACCGGTCAGCAAATTGGAGCATCGGCATGGACAAGACGACAAGCGGCTGGATCTACGGAATGACGGGTGTGCTGATCTTCAGCGGCTCATTGCCGGCGACACGGGTAGCGGTCATGGATTTCGATCCGGTCTTCCTGACGGTCGCCCGCGCCGCGATCGCCGGCATCCTGGCACTGTGCCTGCTGCTCGCCTTTCGGGAGAAGCGGCCCGTCCGCAGCGATATCATCCCCCTTGCCATCGTCGCCTTGGGCTGCGTCGTCGGCTTTCCGCTGCTGACGGCGCTGGCGCTCAAGCATGTCACTTCGGCGCATTCGATCGTCTTCATCGGCTTGCTGCCGCTGGCTACCGCCATATTCGGTGTATTGCGCGGCGGCGAACGCCCGCGGCCGGCCTTCTGGCTATTTTCTGCGATCGGCAGCGCCATTGTCTCCGGCTATGCGCTTGCCCAGGGCATCTCCGCATCGCCGGTCGGCGATTTGCTGATGCTCGCGGCAATCCTCGTTTGCGGGCTCGGCTATGCCGAGGGCGCGGTGCTGTCACGCCGGCTGGGCGGTTGGCAGGTCATTTCCTGGGCGTTGGTCCTGTCGCTGCCGGTCATGATCGCGCTTTGCCTGTTCACCATGCCGCAGACGATCGGCGGCATCGGCGAACCCGCCTGGATCGGCCTCATCTATGTCTCGCTCTTCAGCATGCTGATCGGCTTCGTCTTCTGGTATCGCGGACTGGCGCAGGGCGGTATTGCTGCCGTCGGGCAATTGCAGTTGCTGCAGCCTTTCTTCGGCTTGGCGCTCGCCGCCACGCTGCTGAAGGAAAGCGTCAGTTGGTCAATGCTTGCGGTGACCCTTGGCGTTGTCGGTTGCGTGGTAGGCGCGAAGAAATTCGCGCGATAACGCCGCTTGAAGAGCCGAACTCGCTCTTGCTCGTCTAAACCGATCGGTCTAGTATGGCCGCATCGGTCTAAAAGGAGCAAGTCATGGCCAACCCACTCGTGCCGCCGTTTACCCGCGAAACCGCTATCGCCAAAGTCCGCCTGGCCGAGGACGGCTGGAACAGCCGCGATCCCGAACGCGTCTCAAAGGTTTATACCGAAGACAGCCAATGGCGGAACCGCGCCGAATTTCCGCATGGCCGCAAGGAAATCATCGAGTTCCTCACCCGCAAATGGGCCAGGGAGTTGGACTACCGGCTGATCAAGGAGCTATGGGCTTTCGACGGCAATCGCATCGCCGTGCGTTTCGCCTATGAATGGCACGACGACAGCGGCCATTGGTTTCGCTCCTACGGCAACGAAAACTGGGAATTCGACGCTGACGGCCTGATGCAGCGCCGCTTCGCCTCGATCAACGATATGCCGATCAAGGAAGAGGATCGGAAATTCCATTGGCCGCTCGGCCGCCGTCCTGACGATCATCCAGGGCTTTCCGATCTCGGCCTCTAAGAGAAAGACGATGACCCGCACCGTCTTCGAAAAATCGGACGCCATAACCCTCGTCGCCGAGGTTTTCCGCGAACTCGGCTATGAGGGTGCGTCGATGAGCAACATCACGGCGCGGACCAAACTGTCGAAGGGCAGCCTCTATCATTTCTTCCCTGGCGGAAAAGAAGAGATGGCGGCGGAAATCATGGCCAATATCGATGCCTGGTTTGTCGACGAGATGTTCAAGCCGCTCGAAGAAGACGAACCACATGTCGCCATCGCCGGCATGTGGCAGACGACAGACGCTTATTTCCGCTCGGGCCGCCGCATCTGTCTCATCGGCGCCTTCGCGCTCGACGAAACACGCGACCGTTTTGCAGGAGCGATAAGGGGCTATTTCTACCGATGGATCGAAGCGCTTTCCGGCGCTTTGACGAGAGCGGGCGTCAAGACCGGAGAAGCAAATGCCCTCGCCGAAGAAGCGGTTGTAGGCATCCAGGGGGCGCTGATACTTGCAAGAGCGCTCGGGGATGATGGGATTTTTGGGCGAACGCTTCAAAAGCTAAGGGAGCAGATGGAAGCCAGGCTGAGGTGAGTGAATGTCGCCTATCCTCCTGCCGTTTGCCGCACGCGCTTCGGATACCAGCCTGTAAACCTGACCGCGCCGGCAAGCGCCGCGATGGTTGCGACGATCCCGACATTCGTCGGTATTTCGGGTGCATAAAGCAGGATTGCATCCGCGGCTGCCATCACCGTGAAGGCAAGCGCCCAGACAGAGGTGATGATGTAGTTCGTCCTGATGAAAACCGGATTATCCCAAAATTCGTGTGCCACCTGTTCGCGAGCATATTGCAGCGTGAACGGGCGGCGGACGGCAATGGAAATCAGGACAATCGCCAGCAACCCGGCATCAACAGCCAAGCGTACGGCAAAGATCGATTCCATGGCGCCCCCGAGCAGAACGCAAAGCGCAAGGCCGCCAAACAGGATCGTCGTGCCGATATCCAGAATTTTCGGCGCTTTGCCGAGAATGAGCCGGTCGCGCAGCAAAAGAACCAGGGAGACAAGCGCGGCTAAGAATAGCGCTAAGGTCGGGCTGGTGAAACCGTTCGCAACCGCAAAGACGATGAAGGGCAGGAACGCCAGGAGAAGACTCATCAAATTTCCGTTCGCCAAAGAGGTGAAGCGAAACTCGTTCGCGTCAGATATTGACAGTGACAATATTTAGCAATTTCCAGCTTGTCAACGGAAATATTTCCATTGTAAACATTTGACATGAATCATGATGTCCCGATCCGCCGCCCCTATCACCATGGCGACCTGAAAGCCGCCCTGCTCGCCGAAGCGGAAACAATTCTGGAAAACGAGGGCGTTCAGGCGCTGACGCTGCGCGCTGCCGCACGAGCCGCGGGGGTCTCGCATGCCGCACCGAAAAACCATTTCGGCGATCTCACCGGTCTGCTGAGCGAGCTCGCCGCCCTGGGTTTTGTCCGTTTCGGCGCGGCACTCGCAGCCGCGATGGCTGAAGCAGGAGACGACCCGCGCCAGCGGAACAAAGCGATGGGTCGCGGCTATGTCGGCTTCGCCACCGCCCATCCCGGTCTTTTCGCCCTGATGTTTCGCGGGGAAGTGCTCGATCAAGACCGGCCGGCTCTGCGCGATGCCGTCCTCGCCGCGCGGGAGGCGCTTATCGCCGCTGTCCGCGCCCGGGCACCCGGCATATCGCCGCCGCCGCTGCAGATGGCGGCACAGGCGACGGCCCTCTGGTCACTGGTGCACGGCTTCGCTATGCTGCTGCTAGAGGGACGCTTGAACGGCATGATCAGATCGCTTCCCGGCGACGAGACAGCGGATAGTTTGCTGGACGCGGTGCTCGCGGCCATCCGCGTCGTCGATGATTGAGCTTTCTGGAGGCGACCGCCACTGATAGGCGAATGTTTCCATTTTAAACAATCGTCCACAAAAGCGTGGCAGCATTAATCATCTTTGATTTGCAACTGTCGGGGCTCTTGTGCTCAGCAGAAGTGGGGGGCGCCGAGAAGATGGATCAGACTATGCTGCAACAGACCAACGAGACCGACGATGCGCTGATCGACCGTCTGCAACGCTCGGCCTTCGACTATTTCATGCTGTACACCAATCCCGAAAACGGGCTGGTGGCGGATACGTCGATCAAGACGAGCCATTGCAGCATCGCCGCCGTTGGTTTCGCGCTATCGAGCTATCCCGTCGCCGTCGAACGGGGCTGGATCAGCCGCGCGGATGCGGCGCAGCGCGTGTTGACCGCACTCAATTTTTTTGCCGAAAGCCAGCAGGGCGAAGAGCGAGGCGCCACCGGTCATCGCGGCTTCTACTATCACTTCCTCTATATGGCGACCGGCAAGCGTGCATGGAACAGTGAGCTCTCGACCATCGATACTGGTCTTTTCCTGCTCGGCGTATTGACGGCGGCCGCCTATTTCAACGGTCCCGATCAGGACGAAGAGGACATCCGTACGCAGGCGCAGTTTCTCTATGAGCGTTGCGATTGGCATTGGGCACTGAACAAGGGCAAGACGATCAGCATGGGCTGGAAGCCGAGCAGCGGTTTCCTGCGCTGGCGTTACCAGGGCTATGACGAAGCAATCTTCCTTTACGTGCTGGCACTTGCTTCGCCCACCCACGCCGTGCCGTCCTCGAGCTACGACGCCTTCGCCTCGACCTATACCTGGATGATGTTCAAGGACACGCCCTATCTTTATGCCGGACCGCTGTTCATCCATCTCTTCTCACATGCGTGGATCGATTTTCGCGGCATCGCCGATCGGCATGTAGCCGATAAGGAGACGGACTATTTCCGCAATACGCAGACGGCCATCGCCGTTCAGCGCGATTACACCGACCGCAACCCCGGCCATTTCGTCGGCTATGCCAAGGACATTTGGGGGCTCTCGGCCTGTGACGGGCCGAATCCGACCGGCACCAAGCACAGCCGGCGTTACAGCCCGAAAGTTCTCGGCTATGCCGCCCGTGGCGCCCCGCTCGGTCCCGACGACGGTACCATTGCACCCTGGGGGCCGCTATCCTGCCTGCCTTTCGACCGCCAGGCCGCGCTCGACGGCACCAAGGCCCTGCTTGCCACCTATCCGAACCTGTTGCTGGATGGCCGCTTTCCCGGTGGCTTCAATCCGAGCGTCAGAGGCCCTGGTCCGGAAGGCTGGGTCGACGACCGTTCGGTCGCCATCGACCAGGGCCTGCTCGTCATGATGATCGAAAATGAGCGCACCGGGCTGATCTGGAACCTCATGCGGCAATCTCCGATCCTGCGCCGCGGCCTGGAACGCGCCGGCTTCACCGGCGGCTGGCTGCACGAAAAACAAGCTACACCGGCGATCGCCTGATCTGTGGATCTCAGGTGGCAATCAGTCATCCTCATCGAGCAGCACTGTGCCTCGCCCCTCACCCTAGCCCTCTCCCCCAATGCGGGGCGAGGGACGACGGAGCCAGGCAGCTATCCTCCTCATCGATCGACACATTGTTTAGCGGATAACTCCCTCGCCCCGCTTGCGGGGAGAGGGTTGGGGTGAGGGGCCGTGCACAAGAGCACGGCAAAAACACATTCAAAGCCTCTCTATCGCGGCAATCACTTCATCCTCGACGGTGATGCCCTCACTCAGCGCCGCGCGCCGCGCCGTCTGCCCGCGCCGGCCCGGCAGGCGGACATTGGGATCGCGGGTGATTTCGCTTGCCAGCAATGCCAGCCGCTGAGCCGTATCGGCAGCACTCGTCGCTGCCGGATTGATCGCGATGATCGTATGGCCGAGCGCCGGAGGCGCCCCCTTGTCGTCGAAGAGCGAAGAGGATTCGAAGGAATAATTGGCGCCGGTCAGCCCAGCCGCCAGTATCTCGACCATCAGCGCGAGCGCCGCTCCTTTCGAACCGCCGGCGGGGATCATCGTGCCGGCCAAGGCCTCTTCGGCGGAGGTCGTTGGTCTTCCGTCACGGTCGAAGGCCCAACCGGGTGGGATCGGCTCTCCCTTTTGCCGGGCGGCCATGACCTTGCCGCGCGCCACCTTCGATAGCGCCAGATCGATCACGATCGGCTCGTCATCGGGCAGCGGCGCGGCGAAGGCGATCGGGTTCGTGCCGAAGACCGGCCGCTTGCCGCCCCAGGGCGCCATGGCGGCCGGCGCATTGGCGACCATCAGCGCCACCAGCCCCTGATCGGCAAAGCGCTCCAACGTCAGGCCCATGACGCCGGCATGATGCGAACGGCTGATGGCCGCGAGCGCGATCCCCTGCTCGCGGGCAATAACGGAAAGCTCGGTAACGGCAAGGTCGAGCGCCGGATAGGCATAGCCGTTGCCGGCATCGATGCGCAGCACGGCCGGATAGGGCCGAGTGAGCTGCGGCTTGGCAAAGCCGTCCGTCTTGCCGATCTTGGCCTGCCCGGCATAGGCGGGCACGCGGCGCAAACCATGGCCACTCTGCCCGGCCGCCTCGGCGGCGACGAGGGCGACAGCCACCGAACGGGCGTTTTCCGGACTGACTCGATTTCGCTTCAGCGCCTCAGCAACCAGCGTTTCGGCTTCGGCGAGCGACAGATGCATGATGAGGGACCTTGGAACGATGAGGAGGGCGAAAACGATCCTACGCTCACGCCCTCCTCATCGCAACGCAACGATTGCTATGCCTGCCTTACTCGACGTCGAACTTGACGCCCTGCGCCAGCGGCAATGTCCTGCCGTAGTTGATGGTGTTGGTCGCCCGGCGCATATAGGCCTTCCACGCGTCCGAACCGGACTCGCGGCCGCCGCCGGTTTCCTTCTCGCCGCCGAAGGCACCGCCGATCTCAGCGCCGGAAGGGCCGAGATTGACGTTGGCGATGCCGCAATCCGAACCGCGCGCCGAGACGAAGGCTTCCGCCTCGCGCATGTCATTGGTGAAGATCGACGATGACAGGCCTTGCGGCACGGCATTGTGCAGCGCCAACACCTCGTCGAAATCGCTGTATTTCATCACGTAGAGGATCGGCGCGAAGGTTTCCTGCTCGACCGGTCCGGTCTGCGCAGGCATCTCCACCAGAGCCGGGCGGACATAGAAGGCATCGGCCGTGCCGTTTTCCACGCGTTCGCCGCCGGTTACCTTGCCGCCGGCCGACTGCGCCTCGCCGAGAGCCGCCTGCATCTTGTCGAAGGCATGCTTGTCGATCAGCGGTCCGACGAGCGTGCCGGTTTCCAGCGGATTGCCAATGGTCACCGAGCCATAGGCCTTCTGCAGTCGCGGCACAAGCTGATCGTAGACGCTCTCATGCACGAAGAGGCGGCGCAGCGTCGTGCAGCGCTGGCCGGCGGTACCCATGGCGGAAAAGGCGACGCCACGCAGCGTCAGGTCGAGATCGGCCGTCGGGCAGACGATCGCGGCATTGTTGCCGCCCAGTTCGAGGATGGCGCGAGCGAAGCGGTTGGCGAGACGCGGGCCGACTGCGCGGCCCATGGCCGTCGAGCCGGTCGCCGAAACCAGCGGGATCTTCGGGTGGTCGACCAGCACCTCGCCGACGTCGCGGCCACCGATGATCAATGTGGAGAGATTGGCCGGCGCCTCGCCGCCCTCTGCGACATAGCGCTTCAGCGCCTTTTCGAAGAGCGCCTGTACGGCAAGCGCCGTCAGCGGCGTCTTTTCCGACGGCTTCCAGACGGTAGAATTGCCGCAGACGATAGCAAGCGCCGCATTCCATGACCAGACCGCGACCGGGAAGTTGAACGCGGAAATGATGCCGATCGGCCCCAGCGGATGCCAGCTTTCCATCATCCGGTGTTCCGAACGCTCGGTGGCGATGGTCAAGCCATAGAGCTGGCGCGACAGGCCGACGGCGAAATCGCAGATATCGATCATCTCCTGCACTTCGCCGAGGCCCTCGGAGGTGATCTTGCCGACTTCGATCGAGACGAGGCGGCCGAGCGCCGCTTTGCCGGCGCGCAACTCTTCGCCGAGCAGGCGGATCAGCTCTCCGCGCTTCGGTGCCGGCACGGCGCGCCAGGAGAGAAATGCCTCATGCGCCTTGTCGATCGCGGCCTTTGCTTCGGCAGCCGAATGCTCCCTGAGCCGGCCGATTTCAGCGCCGGTCACGGGTGAAGTGACGGCCAGTGTTCCGCCCGTATAGCGATCGGCGGCAACGCCGAGTTCGGTCAGGATTGCCTTGGTCTCGGTGGCGAGATCGAGTGTGGCGGTCATGATTGTCTCCTCTTCTTTTTATGTATCGGAAGGCAAGGCCGGCGAAAACCCCTCCCCAACCCTCCCCACAAGGGGGAGGGGGTCAACGCGTGGCGCCCGCCCGGCAAAACGACATCCCGCGAATGCTGAGGACGCGGCATCTAAGCCCTCCCCCTTGTGGGGAGGGGTTGGGGAGGGGTCTTTAAAAAAACCCCACCTCAAAACCGTACCCCGACAAAATGCGCAGCCTGGGCGCCGGCTTCGTACCACATTTCCTTCAGCGCCCGAAAGCCGAGCTCACGGGGATCGGTCAGCGGCAGCGGCAGGTCGGCTTCGGAGACGCGGCCGAGAACATGGTCGGACAATATCTTCCCGAACACCGTGCCCGGCGCGATGCCGCGGCCATTATAGCCGGAAAAGCCGACGACATCCGGGGCAAACCTGTGGAAGCGCGGCAGGGCATTGTCGGTCATGCCGATCTTGCCGTACCACTCGCTTTCAAAGGCAACGTCTCCGAGATGGGGAAACAGCTTCCTCAGGGAACGGCGTGCCCAATTCTTGTGAATGGCAAGCCCGGTATTGCGCAACGCTCCGACACTCCCGAAGACAAGACGGCCGGCTTGGTCCATGCGGAAGGACGACAGGATCTCTTTCGTATCCCACGCTCCCTCGCGGCCGGGCAGGACCGATTTGCGCAGATTGTCGCCGAGCGGCACGGTGGCGAAATTGAAATAGGGCAGATGCACCTGCTCATTGCGCACCTGCTGCCAAGGGCCGGTGCTATAGGCATCCGTCGCGACGACGATCCAGTCGGCGCTGACACTGCCGCCCGCCGTCCCGACGATCCACCGCCCGCCATTCTTCTCGGTCGCCGTCACCCGGCTGCCGGTGTGGATGACAACACCGGCCTTGGCCGCCGCATGCGCCAGACCGCGGACATAGGCCAATGGCTGCAACGTGCCGGCGCGCATATCGAGCAGCGCCCCCGCATAAGCGGAACTTCCCACCCGTCGCGCCGTCTCGTCCGCGCCAAGGACGGTGACCGGGGCGCCGCGCTTGCCCCATTGACGGGCACGCTCCTCGATCTCCTTCAGCCCCTCCGTTCCGACGGCGCAATGCAGCGTGCCGTTGCGCTCCAGCTCGCAGGCAATGTCGTGTTTCTCGATCAGCGTCATCACCAGCTTCGGCGCATCGCCGAGAAGCTCCAGCAGCCGTTCGCCATGGACCGGGCCGAGCACGCCGGGCAAGTCGTCGGGCATGACCCACATGCCGGCATTGATCAGGCCGACATTGCGCCCCGCCCCGCCGAAGCCGATTTCATTGGCTTCCAGCAGCACGACCCTGGTTCCGGTTTCCGCCAGATGCAAAGCCGAGGACAGGCCCGTATAGCCGCCGCCGACCACCACCACATCGGCCGAAACATCGCCGGCAAGCGGCCGGGTCGCAGGCGGCGGCGGTGCGGTCTTCTCCCAGAGTCCGTGAGAGCGAGGGTCATTCAGCATCGAGGCGATCCAATAGTGTAAAAGAATCCGGCCAATCTAGCGCCACCTCCCGACTTGCGGAAGCGGCAACAACGACATCCGGTGGATAGAGAAAAACTTGCATGGCCACGCCGCTTTCGACCATTATAGAGCAAAGCGCCGGCCGCCATCGCGGCCGCGACAGAGTCAAGACAGCCGCCATCGCGGCCGCGACAGAACCAGGACAATCTCATGAAGCCCATTTTCGTTCAGCTCCAATGCGCCCCCGGCAAGACCTACGAGGTTGCCGACGCAATCTACCAGACGGAGCTGGTCTCGGAACTCTATTCCACCAGCGGCGACTACGACCTGCTGCTGAAGGTTTACATCAAGGACGAGCAGGACATCGGCAAGTTCATCAACGATAACATCGCCAATATTCCCGGCATCGTCCGCTCGCTAACGACATTGACGTTCCGAGCGTTTTGAAAGGTCCCGGTCGGCAGGCCTCGCCTCAGAGCACTTTCAGAGATGGCCCCTCACCCCAACCCTCTCCCCGCATTGCGGGGAGAGGGAGCTCATTGACTATCGTATCCGAGGCACGATAGCGCGGCAAATGCCGAAGCAGTCCCCTCGCCCCGCCTGCGGGGCAGAGGGTTAGGGTGAGGGGCCAAGCACAAGCCCAGCCTCTTTTTACGGAACGCCCCGATATTAACCCTCTTGCTTGAAACGCCGCCGTCTCTCCTCCGCAATTAAGCTCTTTTTAACCAGCAAGATGATGTGCTTTGCGCTGATCAAGAGACGGCGCCTTCGCGCGCCTGATCGCCGCGGCTTTGCGCGGCCCAAGGATCGAGGGCGGGTCAATGACATCGGCTATTTCGGATATTCAGGCACAGAATGCCTCGGGACAGCTGATCGTGCACGTCGTGCGGCAGTTTCTGCCCAACAAGGGCGGGCTGGAAGATGTGGTCGCCAATCTCTGCCGGCAATTGATCGGCCGCGGCTATCGTGTCCGCGTCGTCACCTGCAACAGCCTGTTTTCCGATCCCACCCGCGAACTGCCACCAGCCGAAACGATCGAGGATATCGAGATCGTCCGAATCCCCTGGTCCGGCTCCAGCCGTTATCCATTGGCGCCACAGGTGTTCAAGCACATCGCCGATGCCGACCTCATCCATGTCCATGCCATCGATTTCTTCTTCGACGCGCTTGCCTGGGGCAAGCTGTTCCATGGCCGCCCAATGGTCGCCACCACGCATGGCGGCTTTTTCCATACGCCGAAATATGCCGCCATCAAGAAGCTCTGGTTCAACACCGCAACAAGGCTTTCCGCCCTCGCCTATGCAGAGCTCATCTGCTGCAGCCTGTCGGACGAACGGCTGTTTTCCAGCATCGCCGGGCACCGCACCCGCCTGATCGAAAATGGCGCCGATGTCGGCAAATTCGCCAATTGCGCCGCGCTCGAAGCCCGCCGCCGCATCGTCACCATCGGCCGCTTCTCCGTCAACAAGCGGCTCGACCGCATGCTTGACGTCATGAAGGTGCTTGCGGCCCGCAATGCGGATTGGCACCTCGACATTATCGGCGCCGTCTCCGATCTCGACCAGCAGACGCTGGAGAAGGAAATCGCCGCCCGCGATCTCGGCCGCCATGTGTCGCTGCATGTATCGATCGACAATTGCGCCATCCGCAACATCATCGCCCGCGCCTCAGTTTTCGCCTCGGCCTCCGAATATGAAGGCTTCGGCCTGGTGGCGATCGAGGCGATGAGCGCCGGCCTGCTGCCGGTGCTGCACACGAACGACGCCTATAAGGCGCTTGCCGAAACCCATCCGACGCTGATGCTTTCGGACTTTTCCAATCCGGAAATTGCTGCCGATGCCCTCTCCGCCGCTTTCGCCCGCTTGGGGGCCGAAGGCCTCGGCCTCAGGGAAGAACTCATTCATGATGCCCGCGCCTATGCGTGGGAAGAGGTCGCGCAGCGCTATGTCGATGTCTATGCCGGAGCCATGACGCCAAGAGGCAAACGCCATCAACCCCTGTCCCAGCGCGGCCAGGTCGCATAACCTTCCAGTATGCCCATCAGCCAGGCCCGCTTGTAGCGAGCCGTATCGGCCCTGAATCGCACCAGCGCCGCCAGCCAGCCGGCGACCGGCCGGCAAAGGCGATAGCAGACATAGGCTAGCGGAAAGCGCTGTTTGCGCATCAGGGCGCCGAAGCCGCGGCCATATTTGCGTGCCCGCTCGACCTGCCGTGGACCGTATTCGCTGGTGACCTGATCGTGATGAACGATCAATTCCGGAAAGAACATCAGCCGTTTGCCCGCAGCAAGGGCCCGCAACAGAAAATCCGCCTCCTCGCCGCTCTGGAACGGCGAATCCGAGCCGACCCCGAGATTCTCGTCGAAGCCGCCGATTTCCGGCAGCGCTGCACGGCGCACGAAGATGCTGTTGGAATTGCCGCACTTCAGATAGTTCCAGCGCGTGACCGCAAGCGAGATGTCGCCCGTCGGACTGACCGAGGCCAAGCCGCCGGCATCGAGCGTACGGCCGGTGACGATGGCAAGCTCGGGATGTTCGGTAAACAGCCGCTCCGCCGTCTCCAACGTATCGGGCTCATACCAGCAATCATCGTCGGGAAAGCAGACATAGTCGTCCTTTGCCGCCGCCATTCCATTGTTGCGTGCCCGCGAAAGACCCTTGGCCGAGCGAATATGGCGGATCAAGAAAAAGGGCGAAAAGCTTCCGATCAGCTCCAACAATCGATCGTCCGGATTCTGGTCGACGAGGATCACCTCGAAATCCCTGTGACGCTGATTCATCAGCGACAGAAACAGCCTTTCCAATTGGTCGAAGCGATCGATCGTACAGACGACGAGGCTGAACAAGGAAGACCTCCGGACAAACGGCAAGCCAGCCAACATCGGGATATCGCATATTAGCTGAAGTAAAAATGAAAGTTACATTAGGAATAGACGGTAAATATTAAGGCATATGAAATACAGCAGGCGCTATCTCCATGAAGAGCCGGACATTTGCGGCCACTGCGACTTGGGGAACGGTAATCTTCATGACGAAGAGCATCATGGCGAATTCGGCGTTGAATGCAGCGGCGGGGCTGACCCTGCTGGCGACCGGTTTTGCCTGTTCGATCATCGCCGCCCGCCTGCTTGGCCCGGAGGCCAACGGCATCATCGCCTTTTCGCTCTGGTTGACGACGACGGGAGCACTCGTCGCCGAACTCGGCACCGGCATTACGCTGCTGCGCATCCTGCCGCAACTGAAGGTCCAGGGCTATTCGGCGGAGGAGCGGCGCGGCTTTGCGGCCTATCTCCTGCATCCGACGATCTTCTCGACGCTGATCCTGCTTGCCGGCTATGCCGCCTACTATTGGGAAGCGGAACGGATGCATTGGGCAAACGATGCATCGGCCATCATCGTGATTACCGGCGCGTTCTTCGTCCTGCAGTCGCTCGGCGCCTACAGCAAGAACTATCTGGTCGGCGAACAACAGCTCGGCGCATTCTTCCGCATGACCCTGACGAGCTCGGTGCTGCAGCTCGCAACCGTGCTTCTCGGCGCCATCTTCTTCGGCGTCACCGGCGCCCTGACCGGCTATGCCATCGGTCAGCTCCCGATGTTTATCTCGAGCCTCAGGATCGCAGTCGCTCCACGGAACAGTTGCGGCGTCGGCCTTGGCTATCTCGTCAGCTCCTCGCTCATTCTCTCGGTCGAATTCATCAATAGCTCGATCTTCCTGAACCGCATCGAGCTGGTCTTCCTGCAGCACTATTGGGGCATCGAAGCCGTCGGCTTTTATGCCGTCGGCCTGTCGCTTGCCAATCTGGCGCTACAGCTTCCGGTGCAGTTGAGCGGCAGCCTGCTGCCCTATTACTCCGAGCAGATGCATTCTCAGGCGTCCGGCAAGCTGCCGGTCCATGTCTTCGAAGGTGTGGCGCGCGCCATTTCCTACATTACGCTGCCGATGAGCTTCGGCCTTGCGGCAATCGCCCCGGAGCTGGTGGTGACGATCTTCGGCAAACCCTTCGGCCCGAGCGGCGGCATGGTGGCGCTGCTCTCGCTGACGGCGGCTCCTTACGTCTTCATGCAGATCTGTACGCAATATCTCTATTCCATCGACCGCATGCGCGAGCGCACCATCATCGGCGGCGTCGCCAGCGCCATCATGGTCGTCGGTTGCTTCATCGCAGTGCCCCTGTATGGCGGCGAAGGTGGCGCCCTGGTGCGGCTGCTCGCCTTTACCGCCCTATGCGTGCTGATGGTGCGCCGCATGGAATTCGAAGGCTCGATGCACAGCATGTTCGTCAGCCTTTCCAAGGTGACCGCCGCATCCGCGCTCTGCGCCGCTGCGGCCTATGGTTTCGTTCACGTGCTGCCCGGCATTCCCGGCCTCGCCAGCGCCGTCATTGCCGGCATCCTGGTCTACGGCCTGGCGCTCCGGCTGCTGAATGCCGTGCCGCCGGAGGATATTGCGGTGCTGCAACAAATTGCTGCGCGTCTGCCCCGGCGCGCCCATCCCATTGCCGTTCACGCGCTGGCATGGCTGGCGCCGCGCCGAATTTGAGGAGAATGCCATGGCTGCGTTGGGAGCCGCCGAATACCAGGGCCCGCTTAAAGAGATCACCCCTGCCGCCACGCCGGTGACCTTTTCCGGAACCGTCGGTCTGTTCATGCCATCGGCGGCACCGACGAGCCAGACCGCCGTATTGTTCCTTAGCCCCTGGGGCTTCGAGGAAATGTGCACCCGCAAATTCTGGCGCATCCTCGCCGAAGATCTTGCCAAGAAAGGTATCGCCAGCCTCCGCTTCGACTATGCCGGTACGGGCGACGCGCTCGACGTTGCAGATCCAGGTGAAGGGCTGGCGCTCTGGCAAGATACGGCGCGCGCCGCCGCCGCGACGCTGCGATCGCTCTCCGGCTGCGAGCGGCTGATTCTGGTGAGCCAAGGGCTTGGAAGCGTCGTCGCGCTTGATATCGCAGAACAGCTCTCCGCCGTCGACGGCATCGCCCTTCTGGCCCCGACCATCTCCGGCCGCGCCTATCTGCGCGAATTGACGGTGTGGTCGAAAATGATCGACGAGGGCATGGGCCTCACCGAAGCGCAGCGCCGCAGCGAAGGCGTGACGATCGCCAGCCTGCACATGCCGGAGGGTATCGCCGCTGCGGTCAAGAAACTCAACCTGATGACGCTTGCTCATGTCGGCGTGCCGGATTGCCTTGTCCTGGCGCGGCCCGGGCGTCCGGGCGATGCCGATTTCGCAGCCCATCTCGAAACCCTCGGTCCGCGTGTCGAACGCGCTGCCTATGAGGGCTACGACGAGCTGGTGTCGAACCCGACGATCGCCACCATGCCGCTCGACGCCGGCCGGAAAATCCTGGATTGGGCACGATCGATCGCGGTGGAATCCACCACGACATCGCGCAGAATTCTCCGCACACCCCGGGCCGAAGCGCTTGATGGCGACGGCTTTCGCGAGACGCCGCTGCGTTTTGGCGAAGGTGACCGCCTCTTCGGCATTCTATGCGAACCCGCAGGCGCCCGCACGGGCGCAACGGCTTTGTTTTTGACCACGGCCTATGACCGCCATGCCGGCTGGGGCCGGATGTCGGTGAGCATGGCGCGGGCGCTCGCCCGTGACGGCATCCCCTCGCTGCGTTTCGATACCGCCAACGCCGCCGACAGCCCGCCGCTTCCCGACGCGCAGGAGCAGGTGCTCTATTCCCGCGATCAGCATCAGGATGTCAGCGCCGCACTCGACTTTCTTGAGACTCAGAAGCTGCTGCCTGCCTTTGCTGTCGGCCGCTGCAGCGGTGGTTATCTCGCCTTTCAGAGCGCCATCCGCGATAGCAGGTGCAGCGGTCTGATCACCGTCAACCCTTACGCTTTCTTTTGGGATGAAACCCAGTCCGTGGACGCAGCCCTTCGCTTCGTGCCGCGTTCGCTTGAGACCTATGGCCAGAAACTCCTGCAGTTCGAGACCTTGAAGCGGCTCTACGGCGGCCAGATCGACGCCAAAAGCGCAGCGCGCAACATCGTCGTGGCGCTGGCGCGCCGCGCCGTCCGCCTCGGTCGGCCCCTGCTCGGTGTTCTTCCCTTTTTTGCCGGCGAGCATGAAACCGTCATCAACGGCTTCCGCGCGCTGACCAAGCGGCAAGTCGATATTTCGCTGATCTACAGCGCCCACGACATCGGTCTTGATCACTTTCGCGAGCATTTCGGCGAGGACGCTGCCGGCCTGAAGAATTTCCCCGACATCCGGCTCACCATTATCCCCGACGCCGACCACAATTTGACGCCGCCCTATGCGCGAAAAGTCTATTTGCACGAGGTAAGAGAGATGGCATTGAGGCTCGGCAAATGAACGCCCGCCTCACCGCTGGCAAGATAGGCCTCGGGCACCCAAAATGCTCGCAACACCCGGCCCTTGCTGTATAATCGCGCCATGAGGCTTCTGATCGTCGAAGACAACCGCGAACTGGCGTCCTGGCTCGGCAAGGCGCTGCGTCAGGCGCAATATGCCGTCGACATCGCCTATGACGGCGAGGATGCCGAGCATATGTTGAGGGTGGCCGGTTACGCCGTCGTCATTCTCGATCTCTCACTGCCGAAAATGGATGGATTGACGCTGCTGAAACGGTTGCGCCAGAGCGGCAACAAGGTGCCGGTCATCATCCTGACGGCCAATGCCAGCCTCGACGGTCGTGTTGCCGGGCTCGACAGCGGCGCCGACGACTATCTGGCAAAACCTTTCGAGATCGCCGAGCTGGAAGCTCGCATCCGCGCAGTCGTCCGCCGCGGCCATGACCGCGCCGCACCTGAAATTGCGGTGGGCGACCTGCTCTTCGACGGCGGCACGCGGCAGTTCTTTCTCGGCGGCGAAACCCTGGCGCTCACGCCGCGCGAACATGCCGTGCTCGAACATCTCGTCATGAAGGTCGGCACGACGGTCACCAAGACCGCGCTGTCCGAAAGCGTCTTCGGCTTCGACGATCTCGCCGACACCAGCGCCATCGAAATCTACGTGCACCGCGTCCGCAAGAAACTCGAAGGCAGTGCCGTGCAGATCGCCACGCTGCGTGGCCTCGGTTATCTCCTTCGCCATGCGCAATGACGAAAGCCGCCAACGCAAAGGACGCCTGCGCCGCGCCGTCGCAAGGCTGACCTCCAGCCTGAGGGCGCAGCTCTTCGCCTGGGTGGTGCTGACGCTGATCGGCGCGATCTGCATCAATCTCTATCTTAGCTTTCGATCGGCGAATGCCACCTCGGACCTCGTCACCGACCATACGCTGCTTGCTTCCGCCCGCGTCATCGCCGAAGCGGTGCATGCCGATCCGAGCGGCACTGTCCAGGTCGATATCCCACCGGCCGCGCTCGAAATGTTCGACACCGGCTATGGCGACCGCGTCTTCTATCAGGTGGTGACCGCCTGGGGGAATCTCGTCGCCGGCTATCCCGATCTGCCGCAGCCGAAGAAACAGCAGGTCGGCGAAGACACGACATTTCGCAATGAGCAGGTTCGCTTGATGCTGCTGAACCATCCGATCGTCGGCCTCGGCGAGGACAGCACGATCTCCGTTACCGTCGCGGTCACCCACAACAGCCAGTACGCCATGCGCCGCAGGCTGTGGCTCTCGGATTTCAGCAAGCAGCTCGTGCTGGTGCTGCTCGCGGGGCTGGTGACCATCATCGGCCTGCAGCGCGGTCTGACACCGGTGCTGCGGCTGCGCGATGCCGTGCGCGAACGCGGCCGCCAGCGGCTGGACCCGCTGGAACCGGATATGGTGCAGAGCGAGCTGCGTCCCCTCGTCCATGCCCTCAACGATCACATGGAGCGAGTGCAGAACCAGATGGCGGCGCAGCGCCGCTTCGTCTCCAATGCCGCCCATCAGTTGCGTACGCCGCTCGCCCTGATCTCGACGCAGGCAAGCGTGGCGGCGCGCGAGGACGACAGTGCCAGGCGCGACGAAGCGCTGACCGCACTGCGCTCCAGCACAAGGCAAGTGACACGGCTGGCGAGCCAGCTTCTCACCCTGTCGCGGGCCGAACCCGGCAGCCGCCGGCCACGCAGCGACACGATCGATCTCGTCGCTACCGCCCGGCAAGTCCTGGAGACCCTGGCGGAGGAAGCGCTGAGGCGCAATATCGACCTTGGGCTGGAGGCCGATGGCGCGCCGGTTCACGTTCAAGGCGACGGCACCATGCTGCGCGAGATGCTGGTCAATCTCGTCGACAATGCCCTGCGTTATACGCCTGCGAACGGCCGGGTCACGGTCGGCATCCGTCGCGATGGCGGCGACGCCGTGCTGTGGGTGGAGGATAACGGTCCGGGTATTCCCGAGGCCGAACGCGGCCAAGTGTTCGAACGCTTCTATCGCATCATCGGCACGGAACCGGAAGGCAGCGGCCTCGGCCTCGCCATCGTCCGCGAAGTCGTCGACGGCGCCGGCGGCGCGATCGCGCTCTGCGACGCGCCCGGCGGCGGCCTGCTGGTGACGGTAAGATTGCCGGCGGTTTGATCCATTTCCAAACCACCGGCAACCGGAATGGGCCGGACCGCTACCCAGCCGCCCGGAGCTGGACTTCGCCCTTGTTCAAGAAAAATGTCTTATCGAACAAGGTCAAGTCTAGTGGATTAGGCAGGCGGACATCCCCCAGATCGGGATAGGCCTTCATCGATGGATCGTAGGACCGGTCGATCTGCGAGATGAAGACGATGATCAACCCTCGCTCCTGCGCAAAGGACCTCAGCGCCCGAACCTGCACCATCAATTCCGGCTTCTGCCGGTTCTGGTCGAGTATTTGCAGGTAATCGATGACGACAAGCGTTCCCTCGGGCGCCGACGCCAGCTTCTCGACGATATAGCCGGCGCTGATCGCGTCCGAACTGTCGAATTCGAACAAGCCTTCAAAAAGCTCGAACTGAGCGCCGATCATCCGGAAACGATCGAGAACAGCACTCTTGGTATCTTCCAGCGTGAAGAAGGCGCTCCGCTTGCCTGATTTCATCGCCTCGACGGCCAGCTTGAGGCTCATCAGGGTTTTGCCGTGGCCACGGCGGGCGCCCAGAAGCACCAGGTCGCCACGGTGCAGTTGTGCGAACATCTCTTCGGCTGATGTGGTCGCCTCCGCACGAGCTGCAAGCAAGCTCCAGCCGTGGAAACCTTCCTGGGCTGCAATGCGGTCAAGTGCTTCGTGCAAGGGAATATTCTCCTCGCGCGACATGAGCCGGGCTTTTCGCTTCAAACGATGGATTGGGCCAGAAAGCCTCATGTGAAAAACCTCCTATTGCGAGCAACGACCGCAACCCCTCCTTATGCTTGGCGCTCGAACAGTCGGTTCGATGATCGATCAGCCCTGCATGGATGATACTTTCCCGAATGGAGGGGGGAGGCATGGGCTTTGCCGGAATTGGACCATAAGCTGATTCTCGCCCGGAGAAAATTGTCCCGTGGTCGTTTCGTATGGCCCGGCGGGACGGCAAGGCAGTGCCTGTTTTATGGCAAAAAAAGAGGCCGGGTGGGGGAGCCCGGCCTTGGGAGTTAAGTGAATACCTCGACGGCTTATTGCACGTCCATGTGCTGCTGCGGACGCCATCTCGTGATGCGGTTTTCGACGAGCGTCATGACGTATTCGGCGCCGAGCGTCACCACCATCACCAGGATGATCGCGGCATAGAGGCCGGCGGCGTCATAGGTGCCCTTGGCGATCGAGATCAGGTAACCGATACCGGCCAGCGAGCCGACGAACTCGCCGACGATCGCGCCGATGATGGCGAAGGAGAAGGAGATGTGCAGACTTGCAAAAATCCAGCCCATCGCAGACGGCAGGATCACATTGCGGGTAACCTGCCAGTTCGACGCGCCGAGAATGCGGGCATTGGCGATCATGTTGCGGTCGGCTTCACGAACACCCTGGAAAGCATTGGCAAACACGACGAAGAACACCATGATGAAGGCGAGCGCGACCTTGGAAGGCAGGCCGAGGCCCATGATCATCACGAAGATCGGCGCGAGAACGACGCGCGGGATCGAGTTGATTGCCTTAATGTAGATCGACAGGATATCGGAAGCCAGCTTGTTGCGGCCAAGCGCCACGCCGACGAGCACGCCGGTCACCGAGCCGATGACGAAGCCGATCAGCGCTTCTTCCATCGTCACGCCGAGGTGAAACCAGAGCGAGCCGCTTTCAGTGCCCTCACGGACCCAATCCCAAAGGCGCAGGGCGATGCCATACGGGCTGGAATAGAAGAACGGATCGATCCAGTGCAGATCGGATGCGAGCTGCCAAAGGCCGAGGATGGCGGCGAGAAGGCCGGCTTGCCATGCTGCAACGACATATTTGCGGCGCCTCATCGCCTTCAGCGCTGCGGCTTCGATTTCCGCGTCCGAGGTACCGGCGCGGAAGATCGGGGCGTTGCCTGCTTCGAGAGCTGTGTTTGCCATGATCAATCCTCCCTTATGCCGCTTCCGAAGCGCGGCGATAGCTGGTCTCGACCTCTTCGCGAAGGTCGTCCCAGATCGTCTTGCAATAATCGATGAAGTTCTGCTCGTAGCGGATCTCGGAGACGACGCGCGGACGCGGCAGGTCGATCGTGTAGACCGACTTCACCGTCGCCGGGCCCGCCGTCAGCACATAGACCTTGTCGGCGAGCGCCACGGCCTCTTCGAGGTCGTGCGTGACGAAGACAACGGAAGCCTGGCGCTCGGCCCAAAGCTTCAGCAGCTCTTCATGCATAACTGTGCGTGTCTGCACGTCGAGCGCCGAGAAAGGCTCGTCCATCAGCAGGATTTCCGGCTCGTTGATGAAGGTCTGCGCCAGCGAAACGCGCTTGCGCATGCCGCCCGAGAGCTGATGCGGATAATGATGCAGGAACTTCGAGAGGCCGACACGGGCTAGCCAGTCCTTGGCGCTCTTTTCGGCTTCGGCCTTCGACTTGCCGCGGAACAGCGGACCGGACATGACATTGTCGATGACGTTCTTCCAGGGGAAGAGCGCATCCGTTTGGAAAACGAAGCCGACACGCGAATCGATGCCGTTAACGGGTCCACCCATCAGGCGAACTTCGCCGGCACTCGGCTTGGCAAGACCGGTGACCAGATTGAGCGTCGTCGATTTGCCGCACCCGGTCGGGCCGACGACGGCGACGAATTCACCGCGTTCGACGGTCATGTTGAAATCGCGCAGTGCCGTCAGCGATTTGCCGGTCGGCGATACGAACCGGCGGCTGACATTGATGAGCTCGATCGCCGGCGTCCGGCGTTCATCCTGTTGCATGATGTGATCCTGACGCGTGCCTTCGGGGCGTGCACGCAAAGCCCAGTGAACTGCAAAGTCTCTTGAACTGCCGCTTCCGGAACGGGCGGAAGCGGCACTATGACTGCTTACTTGACGTTCTTGACGAATTCCGTCGTGTAGGTCTTCGACAGGTCGATCGTCTTGCCCTTGACGTTCTTGGAGAACTGCGAGAGCACGGCGAGAACCGTCTTCGGACCATCTTCCGGCATCACGCCGTCGGCCGTGAACATTTCCTTGCCTGCGTCGAGAGCCTTGATGTAGCCCTCCTTGTCGCCGACGTAGAAATCCTTCGGCATCTTTTCGGCAATTTCCGCGCCCGAATGCGTATTGATGAAGCGCAGCGTCTTGACGAAGGCATTTGCAAGCTTCTGCACGTCTTCCTTGTGGGCATCGACCCAGGCGGCATCCATATAGAGCGACGCGGCCGGATAGGTGCCGCCGAGCGCGGCTTCGGTGCCCTTCAAGGTTCTGAGGTCGACGAGAACCGAGGCTTCGCCGGTCTTCAGCATGCGCGAGATCGTCGGTTCGGTGGTCATGCCGGCCTGGATAGCGTCCTGCTGCATCGCGGCGATGAAAGTCTGGCCGGCGCCGACCGGAACCGGGGTGACGTCAGCCGGCGTCAGGCCTGCCTTGGTCGCCATATAGAGCGTCAGGAAGTTGGTCGACGAACCAAGGCCGGTAACGCCGACGCTCTTGCCCTTCAAATCGGCGAACGACTTGATTTCGGGATGCTTGGTCGACACCAGTTCGACCTCACCCGGCACCCGGCTGAACTGCACGACCGATTCGATGAACTTGCCCTTGGCCTGCAGGTCGACGCAGTGATCGTAGAAACCGACGACACCCTGGACAGCACCGGCAAGGAGCTGGTTTTCGGCGTCGACGCCGGCGGATTCGTTCAGAAGCTCGACATTGAGACCTTCATCCTTGAAGTAACCGAGGGATTCCGCAAGTTTGGCCGGCAGATAGATCTGCTTTTCATAACCGCCCACCATGATGGAAATCTTGTCGGCGGCATGCGCCGCGGTGGCACCGAGGGATGCGGCGGTCATGACAAGCGAAAGGGCTACGGTATGAAAAAGCGTGCGCGATGAACGCATGAATGTCTCCTCCTGTTAGGATGCCTGCGTCACATGTTCGCGCATGGCATGTGCTTCCTCCACGAAGCTTGGCAAGCCTAGCGCGGGCAACCTTTCAGTAAGCTTTCAGCGGAAATTTCGCCGGACGGCGGTGCATTTTTTTCTCACCGCCGCCAGCGCAGGCGGGATCGAGAGACGGAAAATCCGAGACAATGGCCGCCGCCGGCGTTTGCCGGAAGCGGCACGATGGGGCTCTTACTTGGCGTTCTTGACGAACTCCGTCGTATAGGTCTTCGACAGGTCGATCGACTTGCCCTGAACATTCTTGGAGAATTCGGAGAGCACGGCGAGGACGGTCTTCGGCCCATCTTCCGGCATCACGCCGTCGGCCGTAAACATTGCCTTGCCGTTTTCGAGCGCCTTCACGTAGCCCTCCTTGTCGCCGACATAAAAGTCTTTCGGCATCTTGTCTGCGATCTCGGCGGCGGAATGGGTATTGATGAAGTGCAGCGTCTTGACGAAGGCGTTCGCAAGCTTCTGCACTTCCTCTTTGTGATCCGTGACCCACGACTCCTGCATGTAAAGAGACGCGGCAGGATAGGTTCCGCCCAGAGCGGCCCTTGTTCCGTCCATCGTGCGCATGTCGATGAGGACCTTGGCCTCGCCGGTCTTCAGGAGGCGCGAGACCGTCGGCTCGGTGGTCATGCCGGCCTGAATGGCGTCCTGCTGCATGGCGGCGATGAAGGTCTGGCCGGCTCCGACCGGAACGGAGGTGAATTCACCAAGCTTCAAACCGCTTTTGACCGCCAAATATTGGGTCAGGAAGTTGGTGGAGGAACCGAGGCCGGTAACGCCGAGGCTTTTGCCCTTGAAATCGGCAGGCGACTTGATCTCCGGATGCTTGGCTGACACCAGTTCCACTTCGCCGGGGGCCTGGCTGAACTGTACGACGGATTCGACGAATTTACCCTTGCCCTGCAGATCGATGCAGTGATCATAAAAACCGACAACGCCCTGGACCGCGCCGGCAAGCATTTCGTTTTCCGCGTCGACGCCCGCAGGCTCGTTCAGCAGTTCAATATCAAGACCTTCGTCCTTGAAGTAACCGAGAGATTCCGCAAGCTTGGCCGGCAGATAGATCTGGTTTTCATAACCGCCCACCATGATGGAAATCTTGTCGGCGGCGTGAGCCGCCGTGACACCGAGCGAGCTGCCGGCGACAACGAAGGAAAGAGCCGCAGAATAAAGGAACATGCCTGACGAACGCATAAATATCTCCTCCAATAGGATGCCGGGCGCTTGATCGCCACCCGGCATATGCTTCCTCCCGAAGCGGGACAGGCATGCACGAACAACCTTTCAGTGAGCTGAAAGGACGCGGGCGACTTTCTGAGCTCGAAAAGCGTTCCGAGTTCCCAATGCAAATATTTGCGAGTACCGGCGATTTACAATGCTTGTGCGAGTTGCATCATCGGCAATTAAAGCAGGAGTTTGTGGACGTCAGCGGAGTTCTGGTGGATCGTCGTGCCGCCGTGCTTGGACGGCCGGGGCTCGCTGACCCCCCTGCTGTGTTGGCATGGCGGGCCCCGCAAAAATCAAAAATGAAAGCGGAAAAAGGACCCGCTGTTCTTGGTGCAGCGGGCCTAAGACTCCAGCAACTTGTCCGGGCGCGGGCACGACCGGACGATGGGCATTAAGACCATCTAATATAACAGGGTCAAGACGCGATTCCGACCAATTTTGGTTCTGTCGCTCAACCGTGAGTGGATTTGACGCTTGCGTAATACGCTAGAGCGTTGATTTTATAATGAGAAATATAAAAGAGCCCCTCCCCGGAAAATAAACTTTCGAGCAAAAAATTTTTACTATTAGCCTCGCTCGACTCAACCCGTGAATGGGTAATTTCCCTATACACATACTTGAAAAGACTAACGCCACGTGAAGTAAGGAAAGTTCGGTGGAGGAAAATGCGACGCCCAGCGGCCTCTATATTAAGCTCACCGATAGGAGATGGCGTGTGCTAAGCCGGCTGCCGCGCCGGTAGAAAATAGAGCTTCCGTTTAACGTCAGTTATGACGATTGGGGGAACGATCCATGAAAACAATGGCAGCCGCTCTGCTTCCATTTGCAACCATTCTCGCCGATCCGGCTTTGGCGATCTCGCGCTATGATTCACTCGGCCAAACCTGCGCATCGGTGCAGCAGATAATTTCGCGGGAGCACGCAGTGCTGCTGCGTTATCCTTCGAGGAGCGGCAATGTGGTGCTCTATGACCGCTACGTAGCCAGCGATGGGCAGTGCGGAACCGGCCATTATGCTGCGCCCGCAAGCGTACCCACCAAGGATAATCCGATGTGCCGCCTGTACAATTGCAGATCGTCCTCAGTCTTTAATCCACATTGACGCGAAGCTTCTTTTCTGCCGTTTATCTTTCCGACGTTCGAAGAAAAGCTCTGCGTCAGGACTTTTGGTTGAAAATTATCGATATTTAATACACACTGAACGGGCAGATTGGGGACGTGTTCTTGCCTCCTCCCCAGGCATCTGTAAGGTGGCGCCCGCTGGGGTGCCCCCGTTCGAATGAGGAGACTGCGCAGTGAGTGCAAAAGTACCAAACCCGATTGACGCCTATGTGGGCTCACGCGTGCGCATGCGCCGGCTCATGCTCGGCATGAGCCAGGAACGGCTCGCCGAACAGATTGGCGTTACCTTTCAGCAGGTGCAAAAATACGAAAAAGGCACCAATCGCATCGGCGCCAGCCGATTGCAGGCGATCGCAGGGGTTCTGGCTGTCCCTGTCGCTTTCTTCTTTCAGCAGGACAATTCGCAGCCGCTGACGACGGAAGGGCTGGGCGCGATCAGTGGCCTGGAAGATCTGTCCGATTTTCTGACGTCCAAGGAAGGTCTCAGCCTCAACAAGGCCTTCATGAAGATCAACGATCCCAGCGTCCGCCAATCCGTGCTGATGCTCATCAAGTCGCTGGCCAACGCCTCCGAGCCCGCAGCGATGCATGCACCGCCTGCGGCTGAAGTTCCTTTCGGCCTTAGAAACTGATCTCCATGCCTCGCCCTATGAAAAATGGGTGAGGCGCGGATCACGACCGAACGGCAGATTGCTCCCACATCGACGATCGCGGTATCCGCAATCGCAGAATGCGGTTGACCGCGGCGCGTTATTCGAACGCACACGGATGGCTCCAAATTTTGAATTTGGGGCATTTCTCCCGCTTTCATGCGATTCATCCGAAACAAGGATGTTCCAGCGATTGCGATGGGATAGCAGTCATCGTAGTGTGAAATTCACAAATCGTAGATGACACCTGTGATCACACATGATGTTGGTGATCGCAAGCGATACCGGAAAGCGCGGTTTGCGATACCGGACGCTGCTAAATGCAGTGGGGATGTATGGATTTCAGGCTGCTGACATTCGGAGACCTGCGTCTCGTGGACGGAACAGGCTCGACGGTGCCTTTTCCCGAAAAAGGCCTACTGTCGATCTGCTTTCTGCTGACGAGCCCCGCGCAGAAAAAGACCCGTGCGGAGCTTGCGGAATTTCTTTGGGGCGACATTCCCTTAGATAAGGCGCTCGCCAATCTGCGGCAGACCTTGTCGCGGGTCAAAAACCGGCAGGACGAACTCGGAATAGCGCTGCTCGTGATCGAGCAGGCGACCGTCAGCGTCAATGTCCAAGCCTTCACCAGCGATCTTGCGCTGCTGAACGCGGGTTCGCAAACCGATCCCCACACCGCGCTGGAAGAATTGTTGCAACTCGGCCGCTGGGATTTTCTCGCCCGCACCGAAGTCATCGGTGGTCAGGCCCGCATGTGGCTGCACGCACAGCGGGATCGCATCAAGACACAGATGCTCACGACGCTGCGCGATGCCATTGCGGCCATGAGCAAAGATGCCGATCCCACCGTCATCAAGGAGGCGGCGCTGCGGCTCTTCGAGGCTCATCCCGAAGACGAGACGATCTACCAGATACTGGGAGAGACCTATGCCGGCGAACCCCAGCTTGAAAGCGCTCGCCACATTTTCGAGAGCCGCAGAAAATATCGCTGGGGCGAATTGCCCGCCGACCCCGACCCTCAGACCCTCAGCGTTGCGCGGCGCTTGTTCGAACGCCAGCGCAGCGTCGCACCGCAGCTTCGAGAGGTGCCAGGTCCACAGGTGGAAATCGTTCCGCCCGAGCGCCGCGGGCCGCCCAAGCTCGCGCTGCTGCCGCCGGTGAACACGGCCAGTAACCACCAAGCGGCGATCTTTCTCTCATCAGCGCTGCTCGAAGATATCACCGTCGGCCTCTGCGTGCTGAAGACAGTGACTATGGTGGCGCACTACACCGCGGAAAAGATTGCGCTCCACTTCGATCGCGCGGCAATGCTGGACAAATACGGCATCAATTATGTGCTGGACACCAGGCTCAGCTTCGACGGCAGCGTTTACCGGCTTTTCGCGCAGTTAATTTATGCCGGTAGTGACGAAGTCATCTGGGCCGAGCGCTTCAGCATGGAGGCCCAGGATCTGCCGCACCAGCATCGCGAAATCGGCCAACGCGTCGTAGCATCGGTCGCAGGCTATATCGAGCGCAACGAATTTTCCCGCGATTACTTCGAGCGTAACCCGGAAGCCTATCACCAATATCTACTCGGCCAGCGCCACCTGAAGCATCTTGATTTGCCGGACATCCGTCGGGCCCGCAAGGCCTTCCAAGCAGCTCTGAAGGAAAACCCTTATTTCTCGCCTGCGCTGAGCGGCGTGGCCCGCACCTATCACCTCGAATGGCTCGTGACGGCGCAGGGCGACGCAAGGCTGTTGAAGCTTGCCGAGGAAGAGGCCGGCAAGGCAATTGCGACCGGCCAGGATATCGTGGGCGGCTACCATCAATTCGGGGTTGTCAAGCTCTACCAAGGGGCTTTCGATGAAAGTATCGAAACCTTCAAACTCGCGGAAACTATCAGCCCGCACTATGCCGATGTTATTGCGGATTATGCAGACACGCTGATGCATGCTTCGAGACCAGCCGAAGCGCTGGAAAAGGTTGAGCGCGCTATCAAGCTCAACCCGCTGAGCCCAGATCTCTATTTTTGGACTGCCGCCGGGGCCAACTATTGCTTGGAGCGTTACGACGAAGCCAATGCCTATATCGCTCGGATGGCCGAACCCGCCCAGGCAGCACGGCTTGCCGCGGCCAGCGCAGCCATGGCCGGCGACATACGTAAGGCCAAGACATTGGCGCGCAGGGTCAAGGAAACTTATCCGGATTTTGAAATCGATACATGGCTCTCGATCGTTCCCTTTCGGGAGCAATGGCAGAAGGACCTGTATAGGGAAGGACTTAAGCGGGCAGGATTTAGATAACGTCACATCGAAACAGCGCATGGCTTCCAGAAATTCGATCTTGCTCTCGGGACCATGCACAAATGGGGAAAGAAATTAAAAATGGGAAATTTCATAGTTTTCGGTATTCCTGGCGACACTCAACTTTACCTCGCTGATCTCAGCGCGGGAACTGTATCCCCGCTCAATGTACCTGCGGGTAGTGACCTTGGCGTAGCGGATCAACTGCGCAATTCAGGGGCAACAATTACTAAAGGCGTCAACCTTGCCGTTCTCGTCGGCAGTATCGCCAGCGCCGGCTCCGGTAGAATGGATGACACTGCTGCGAGCGGCAGGATGGACGAAAGTCCTGCAAGCGGAAGGATGGATGAAAGTCCCGCAGGTGGCAGAATGGACGAAGGTCCCGCAAGCGGTAGGATGGATGACGATCCTGCCAAGCGATAACTGACGCCACAGTGCTGACAAACGCATCGTTGACAGCGGCATCCCTGTCGGAATTCCTCAACGGAAACTCCGACAGGGAGCGGATCGTCGCTGTCTCATCGCCGTATTCAGACCGTGCCTGTTCTGCCGAGGAAACGTTTCGGCGGATCGAGCCTTGTCTTGCCGCCCACGGCGTCACTCGCCTTGGGCGCCTAACGGGGCTCGACAAGGTCGGCATTCCCGTCTGGCAGGCGGTCAGTCCAAACGCGCACTCGATCGTCATCAACAATGGTAAGGGTATCACCGATCTCGATGCCAAGGTCTCTGCGGCTATGGAGGCATTGGAGCGGACCGTTGCCGGCGTGCCCGCCGTCAAAACCATAATCACCAGCCGCCGAAAATTGATCGCCGATGGACATTGCGCCGATCCTCTGCCCTCGCTGATTGCTAAGGAACAGGCCGATATCGCCGATGACGAGGACACTGCCTGGACCGAAGGTTATGATGTTCTTGCCGGCAGAAAAGCCTGGATTCCCTTCGACGCGGTGACGCTCGACCGCACCGTTCGAAATCCGCGCTTCTGGCAATCCTCCGATGGCCTCGCCTCTGGAAATATATTGGCCGAAGCCATCCTGCACGGCTTGCTCGAACGCATCGAACGCGACGCCGAAGTCCTCTGGGATATTTCCGAGCCGAAGCTGCGCATGGGCGCCTGTGTCGATCCCGCATCGTTCGCCGATCCGGTATTGGACGAATTGATCGCGAAGTTCACCGCTGCCGGGCTGACGTTGCGGCTCTTCGACATCACCAGCAATATCGGCATACCTGTGATCGTGGCTCTCCTCGGTCCCGAAGAAATCGCAGAGGCGCGACATGTCCGCTATCTCGATGTGACTATTGGCAGCGGTGCGCATCCATCGCCGCTAAGGGCGGCGATCCGTGCAGTAACGGAAGCGGCGCAGTCGCGCCTGACCTTCATCAGCGGCGCGCGCGACGATATCCGTCCCGAGAATTTCACCCGCGAATTGCCGAATAGCATCCGCCGTTGCTTCTACGCGGTTCCGAAAACTACTGTCAAACCGCATGAAACCCTACCGCACGGCGCCGAGGCGCTCGTGCACCTGACTATCGACCGACTTCGCCAGGCAGGCATCACGTCCGCTATTGCCGTTTCCCTTGCCGACCCGTCGCTTCCCTTTGCGGTCGCCAAGCTTATCGTGCCGCAACTGGAAAATCCGGCTGGGGACCGCAAGCGCCGCTTTGGCTACCGCGCCATCTCGAAAACGTTGCAACTGCTATGAAGATCCTATTCGTCGGCCCCACGCTTCCCGATGCCGCCGAGATCGTCGATCCCGCTATCACCCTGCGCCCGCCGGCAAAGCAGGGCGATATCGTCGGCGCCATGGAAGAGGGAGCCAACGTCATCGGCCTGATCGACGGGCTTTTCGAAAATGTCGCGCCCGTGTGGCACAAGGAAATCCTCTTTGCCCTGTCGAAGGGCGTCCGCGTCTATGGCGCCGCGAGCATGGGCGCGCTGCGCGCTGCCGAATGCGCCGCTTTTGGCATGGTCGGCATCGGCCGCATTTTTGAGGCCTATGCCTCCGGTGCGGTTGCAGACGACTCCGCCGTGGCGCAGATCCATGGCCCGGCCGAGCTCGGACACCTTCCGCTCAGCGAACCGCTGGTCAACGTGCAGGCAACGTTGCGCGCCTTGGCTGAAACCGGAGCGATCAGCAAAGCCGAACAGGCGGCACTGCAGACGCGCGCCGAAACCATGTTCTTCAAATCGCTGACCTATCGCTCCCTGGCGCAAACCGCTGACCTTCCGGATCCGGCGCGCCGGCCAGTAATTTTCGATCTGCTGCGCGCCAATGCGGTCAACCAGAAGCGCATCGATGGCCTGGAATTGCTGCGTGTGATTTCCGACTGCCCGGACGAACGGCAGCAACCGCCGCGCGATTGGACCTTCAAGGCCAACAGTTTATGGCGCTTCGCCTTCCACCGCCTTGAAATTGCACCGTAAAAACCGTGTGCAATCTCACCTCGTGTCACGCTGTATGTCACGCGCCAAGACGTGCGACTTGGGTTAACGTCTGCTCATGTTCCTGGCGATGAGTATCTAGTTCTCCAGGAACTGGGTCAAAGGGGCGTGAAATGACAGCAATACTTCCTATCGAAATGGCACACCACGATTCGGATTCACTGAAAGAACTGGCGTCTATCGCACGGTTGATCACCTATGCGCGCCAGAGCGCCAAGAGCATGAATGCCGAATTCCCGGTCTGGTGCCTTGATCTTGCACTCGGTGCCGTATTGCAGGAAATGTATGCAAACGGACTGCAGATGCCGCTTTTCGAAGAAGGTGTAGACAAAGTGAATAGGGCTGTTGCACATTAGAGCGGCTGAGCGCTTCACGGAAATCGCTGAATCGCTCTGTTCTGACTCTTTACGCAATTCCGGACGGAAAGCCGTTGCACACTTTCCTGGAATTGCTCGAAGCACAGTTTCTCGGATTTCTGGCGGGGGGCCGGAGAAAGATGCCGGTATGGTTCTTCGGAGCCATGCCGGCATTGCTCTTTTGGCTAGAGCGTGATCTCGAAACGAGCATGGCTGCTATCACGACCCAATTCTACCGCAGCTTCCGATGCGGCTGCACACCCGCCACGAAAATTGCGATGCATTGACGTAAGTGCCGCAGACGGGTTTCGCGGTCGGGCCAGTCGTTCAGCTTGCCGGGATGCGAGATCATCGCGCCGAAGATCATGTTCATCAGCATGCGCGCACCGCTAATGGCATCGTCAATTTCGATCAGACCGCGTTTCTGCTGCAGGCCGAGCCAATCGGCCAGCATTTGCCGCGACTGTTCGGCGCCGTGCGTGCGCAACAGTGACGCCATTTCGGGGAACTGCTGCGCTTCGTTCACGGCAAAGTGAATGAAGGCCTCCCGCTCCCGCTCCGCCGCCTCATCGATATCGATCATGAAAATCTGTTCCAGCGCCTTATCGAGCGGCAGATCTTCCTCGGGATCGCGTGGCAGGGCCAGCATCGAGGCGCGATGCTCGGCGATAATCGCCATGAAAAGCTCGGTTTTGCTCGAAAACAAGCGATAGAGGGTCTGCTTGGAGATCCTGCATCGCGCCGCGACGAGGTCCATGGTCGTGCCGCCATAGCCGAGCTCATGAAATGTCGCGCGGGCCTCCGCAACGATCTCCGCCCGCTTTGCATCGTCACTCGCCGTCTTCGGACGGCCGCGCGGGCGACGAGCGGCAACTTGATCTGCGTCCCTTCTTCTCGCCTCTGTCCGCGCTTCCATCTTAACCTCAAAAAAGCCAAATGAGATTGACATTTATAGCAATGCCAATATTTTCCGTACTAATTGGTACTGTAATTAAGACAATGGGAAATAGCAACGTGGGAAAGCTCGCCTCTTCTACCCGTGTATTCGTACGTCCGGCGGCATCCGAACGCCTCCCAGCCACACGGATCTCCCTGATCGCGGTGGGCATCGCTGCTACATTGCTGCTCGCCGGCTGCAACGAGCAGAAGGCTGCTCAAAACAATGCGCCGGCCGTCAAGACCGAGGTCAGCGCCGTGACGCTGCATCCGCAATCGGTTGCGATCACCGCCGAGCTGCCGGGCCGCACCAGCGCCTATCTTATTGCCGAAGTCAGGCCGCAGGTGGGCGGCATCATTCGCAGCCGCAATTTCAAGGAAGGCAGCGAAGTCAAGGCGGGCGACGTGCTCTACGAAATCGACCCCGCCACCTATCAGGCTGCCTATGACAGCGCCGCCGCCGCTCTGCAGAAGGCAGAAGGCGCCGTGCCGAGCGCACAGGCCAAGATGGACCGTTACAAGGGCTTGAGCGCCCAGAACGCCGTCAGCCAGCAGGACTACGACACTGCGCAGGCCGCCCTCGTCCAGGCGCAGGCCGATGTCGCCTCCGCCAAGGCCGCGCTGGAGACCGCACGCATCAATCTCGATTACACGAAACTGCGCGCGCCGATCGGCGGCCGCGTCGATGCCTCGACGGTGACCGTCGGGGCGCTCGTCACCGCCGACCAGACGACGGCGCTCACCACGATCCGCCAACTCGATCCGATGAATGTCGACGTCACGCAGTCAAGCACCAACCTGCTCGAATTCCGCCGCGCCGTCGAGGAAGGCCGGCTGAAGACCAACGGCGAAAACGTCTCGGTTCACCTGACGCTGGAAGACGGTACCGACTACAAGGAGACCGGCAAGCTCGAATTTGCGGAAGCCTCGGTTGCCGAGACCGTCGGGACGATCACCGTGCGCGCCGTCTTCCCCAATCCGGATCGCGTGTTGCTGCCCGGCATGTATGTTCGCGCCAGCATCGAGGAAGGGGTCGCCGAAAACAGCTATCTCCTGCCGCAGCGCGCCGTCTTCCGCAACACCAAGGGCGAACCGACGGCTATGTTCGTGACCGCCGACAACAAGGTGCAGCAGCGCGTGCTGAAAGTGCAGCGAAGCATCGGCAATAGCTGGCTGGTGAACGAAGGCATGCAGGATGGCGACCGTCTGGTCGTGGAGGGCAGCCAGCGCATCCGGGACGGCCAGGACGTCAATGTCGCCGCCGTCACGATCGACGACGCGACCGGCGAAGTGAAGCAGGTCGCCGGAGATCCGGCTGAACAGGCCAAGCTGGAAAAGACCGATACCCAGGCCGCCCCTGGCGCCCAGAAGTGAGGTGAGCGATGTCGCGTTTTTTCATCGACAGGCCGATTTTTGCCTGGGTCATCGCCATCGTCATCATGCTGGCGGGGGCGCTGTCGATCCTGACGTTGTCGATCTCGCAATATCCGCAGATCGCACCGACGACGGTGAGCATCAACGCCACCTATCCCGGCGCCGATGCCGCAACCGTCGAGAATTCGGTGACCAAGGTCATCGAGCAGGGCATGACCGGGATCGACAATCTCGACTACATGACGTCGACCTCGACCTCGACGGGCCAGGCATCCATCTCGCTGACCTTCACCAACAAGGCCGATTCCGACGTCGCGCAGATGCAGGTGCAGAACAAGCTGCAGCTCGTCACCGCGCAATTGCCGCAAACGGTGCAGTCGACGGGTATCACCGTTTCCAAGTCGACATCGAACTTCCTGATGGTCGTGGGCTTCGTATCCACGGACGGCAAACTGAATTCGAACGACCTTGCCGACTATGTGTCGAGCACGCTGAATGATACGTTGAAGCGCATCGAAGGCGTCGGCAACACCCAGATTTTCGGCTCAGGCTATGCGATGCGCATCTGGGTCGATCCGGACAAGCTCGCCAAATACCAGTTGATGGTCAGCGACGTCACCAACGCGATTCAGGCGCAGAATTCGCAGGTCTCGGCCGGCCAGCTCGGTGCATTGCCGCAGCGCAAAGGCCAGCAGCTCAACGCGACGGTCACGGCCAAGAGCCGCCTGCAGACACCCGAGCAGTTCAACAACATCATCCTGAAGAGCCAGTCCGATGGCTCGCTCGTCCGCCTCAACGATGTCGCGACGGTCGAACTCGGAGCGGAAAGCTATACCACGTCGAGCACCTATAACGGCCATCCTTCGGCCGGTCTCGCCGTCATGCTCGCCTCCGGTGCCAATGCCATCAACACCGCCGAGGCGGTGAGATCGACCATCGACAGCTTAAGGCAGACCCTGCCGCCGAATGTCGAAATCGTCTATCCCTACGACACGACGCCCTTCGTCAAACTGTCGATCGAAGATGTGGTCAAGACGCTGTTCGAAGCTATCGTGCTCGTCTTCATCGTCATGTTCGTCTTCCTGCAGAACATCCGCGCCACCCTGATCCCGACGCTCGCCGTACCCGTCGTGCTGCTCGGCACCTTCGGCGTGCTGTCGCTGTTTGGCTATTCGATCAATACATTGACGATGTTCGGCATGGTGCTGGCGATCGGCCTCCTTGTCGACGATGCGATCGTCGTTGTCGAAAATGTCGAGCGCGTGATGGAGGAAGAAGGGCTTTCACCGCGCGAGGCGACGATCAAATCGATGCAAGAAATCACCGGCGCGCTGATCGGCATTGCGACGGTTCTTTCTGCCGTGTTCATCCCGATGGCCTTCTTCTCCGGCTCTGTCGGCGTTATCTACCGCCAGTTCTCGGTGACGATCGTCTCGGCGATGATCCTGTCTGTTATCGTCGCGCTGATCCTCACGCCGGCGCTCTGCGCCACCATTCTCAAGAGGCCAGAACACGGCTCCAAGCAGCGCGGCGTCTTCGGCTGGTTCAACCGCAATTTCGAGCGCGCTACGCTTCGCTACCAAAGCGGCATCCACGGCATGATCCGCCGCGCGGCCGTCTTCCTGCTGTTGTTCGTGTTGATCGGCGGCGCCGTCGGCTATCTATTCAACCGCCTGCCGAGCTCGTTCCTGCCGGATGAGGACCAGGGCATTCTTTTGACCGCGATTCAGCTTCCGCCGGGCGCTACGGAATCCCGCACCTGGTCCGTGCTTAACCAGGTGAAGGATTATTATCTCAATAACGAGAAAGACTATGTCGAAGGCGCATTCGCGGTTGCCGGTTTCGGTTTCAGCGGTCAGGGCCAGAATGTCGGCATCGTTTTCGTCAGGTTGAAGGATTTTGATCTGCGCAAGACGCCACAGTCGAAGGCGCAAGCGATCGCGGGCCGCGCCATGGGCGCCTTCTCGAAGATCAAGGATGGCAGCGTTTTCGCATTGGCGCCGCCCGCCATTCCCGGCTTCGGCAGTTCCAGCGGCTTCGATTTCTTCATCAAGGATATCAACGGCGCAGGCCACGCCGCGCTGATCGCCGCCCGCAACCAGTTGCTCGGCGCTGCAGCGCAGAACAAGAAGCTCTTCGGCACCCGCCCGAATGGCCAGGAAGACACGCCGCAATATTCTCTGAATATCGATCAGGAAAAGGCGAGCGCGCTGAACATCACGCTCTCCGACATCGACACGACGCTGTCGACCGCCTGGGGCGGCACCTATGTCAACGACTTCATCGACCGCGGTCGCGTCAAGAAGGTCTATGTCCAGGCGGATAAGAAGTTCCGCATGCAGCCGGAGGATTTCGGCCGCTGGTATGTGCGCAATTCCGATGGCGCCATGGTGCCGTTCTCCGCCTTCTCCAAGGGTGAATGGACCTACGGCTCGCCGCGTCTCGAACGCTATAACGGCTCGTCCGCCGTCGAAATCCAGGGTGCCGCCGCCCCGGGTGTCTCGTCCGGCGACGCCATGAACCAGATCGACCAGATCATGGCGAGCCTGCCGCCGGGCTTCAGGCACGAATGGACCAGCCTCTCGGCCCAGGAAAAGCTTTCCGGCAATCAGGCGACCCAACTCTATGCCATCTCCATCCTGGTGGTCTTCCTGGCGCTAGCGGCGCTCTATGAAAGCTGGTCGATCCCGCTCGCCGTCATGCTGTCGGTGCCGATCGGCATCTTCGGCGCCCTTCTCGCCGCCACCATTTTCGGTCAGTCGAACGACGTCTATTTCAAGGTCGGCCTGCTGACGACGATCGGTCTGGCGGCCAAAAACGCCATCCTGATCGTCGAATTCGCGATCGAGCAACAGGCAAACGGCAAGGATCTGATCCCGGCGACGTTGGAGGCGGCCCGTCAGCGTCTTCGACCGATCCTGATGACCTCGCTCGCCTTCATCCTCGGCGTCATGCCGCTGGCAATCGCCAACGGCGCGGGCTCCGGCAGCCAGAACTCGATCGGCATCGGTGTCATGGGCGGCATGATTTCAGCGACCGTGCTCGGCATCTTCTTCATCCCCTTGCTCTTCGTCTCCGTGCGTCGCATCTTCAAGGGCGGGAAACGGCCGACCAGTGCCACGGCATCGGAGCCAACCCCGGACACGGCGCATTGAGAAGCGCCACCTGAAGGCAGTTTAAGGGAGGAGAATGCGGTGATCAGGGCTTTGATGATAGAGGCGGAAAACGTGACGCGCTTTCACGATGTTGCGGAGGCGCCGCTTGCCGCCTGTCAGGTCCGCGTTGGCATCCGCCACATCGGGCTTTGCGGCAGCGATCTCAACACTTTCAAGGGCCTCAACCCGCTGGTGAAGCTGCCGCGTATTCCCGGCCATGAAATCGGCGGCGAAATTCTCGCCGTCGGCTCCGGTGTCGATCGCGCCTATGCGCCCGGCCGCCGCGTCATCGTCATGCCCTATACCAATTGCGGCGAGTGCACCTCCTGCCGGAAGGGCCGGCTCAACGCCTGCCGCTATAACAAGACGCTCGGCGTGCAACAGGATGGCGGCCTGGCCGAAGAGATCGTGCTGCCGGCTGAAAAGCTGATCCTCAACGATACACTGCCGCCGCACCATCTCGCCCTGGTCGAGCCGCTATCGGTCGGCTTTCATGCAGTCGAACGTGGCCGGGTCGCGAAAGGCGACCGCGTCGTCGTCCTTGGTTGCGGCATGATCGGCATGGGAGTCCTGATCGCCGCCGTCGCCCGCGGCGCCGAGGTCATCGCCGTCGATCTCAGCGAGGAAAAGCGCGCGCTCGCCCGGCAATTCGGCGCCATCGAAGCGATCGATGCCGGCAGTGAGGATGTCGTCGCGAGAGTCAGCGAACTGACGGGCGATGACGGCGTGGATGTCGCTTTCGAGGCCGTCGGCCTGCCCGCCACCTTCACCCAGGCCATCGATCTCGCCTGCTTCGGCGGTCGTGTCGTTTATGTCGGCTATTCCAAGGCGCCAGTCACCTACCAGACGCAGTTCTTCAACCTGAAGGAACTCGACATCATGGGTTCCCGCAACGCCTTGATTCGCGATTTTCAAAACGTCATCAGCCATCTCGAGGAGATCGGCGACAAAGCGGACGCGCTGATCTCGAAGATCTTTCCTTTTGAAGAAGCCGAAAAAGCGCTGCCCTATTGGGACAGCCACCGCAATGCGCTGAAGATCGTGATCGAGCGCGGCGCCTAGAGTATCTTGTCGAGGGCGAACTCCCGTTTGAAAACTCTGCCATCAATGATTAATATGCAATCGTTGATGACTGGAGAAGTCTTTTGGCGAGTATGACGATTCGCAATATCGATGATCACCTGAAGGCGCGACTGCGTGTTCGCGCGGCTGCACATGGGCGATCGATGGAAGATGAGGCACGGGACATCTTGCGGGCCGCATTGTCGACCGAGGAAAAGCGACAGCCTAATTTGGCGGAGACAATCCGACGTCGTATGGCTGCCACCGGTGGCGTCGTATTGGAGATCGCGCCACGTGAACCGATGCGACCGATCGACCTTGATCCATGATCATTCTCGACACCAATGTCCTTTCCGAACTACTGGCGCCATCGCCATCGCCAGCCGTTGAAGCGTGGCTCGCCTCCCAGCCTCCCCTATCCGTCTTTACGACGGCAACGACACAAGCGGAAATCCTCTACGGCCTCAGGCTCTTGCCCGCCGGCCGACGCCGCAGCCAATTGGAGGCTGCCATTCTCCCAATATTCGAAGAGGATTTTGCCGGAAGAATTCTACCGTTCGACAGCGAAGCAGCGGACGTTTACTCCGTGATTGCAACATCGCGACGTCAGGTCGGCAAGCCAATCAGCCAGTTCGATGCTCAGATCGCAGCAATCGCGGCATCCCGCGGCGCAGCGCTGGCGACACGCAACGCGTCGGATTTTCTGGACACCGGAATTGCAATCGTCAATCCATGGGACCATCGCGACTGATCCGCCCATTACGCACTCACACCGATGTCGAGGATATCGGCGCCTCCACTTGCTCCTTCGTCGACCACCTGCTGTGCAGCTTGGCCAGCATCAGGTAGATGATCGGCGTCGTATAAAGCGTCAGCACCTGCGAGACGATCAGGCCGCCGACGATGGTAATGCCGAGGGGGCGGCGGAGTTCTGCGCCGGGGCCGGTGGCGATGATCAGCGGGATGGCGCCCATCAGAGCGGCGAGCGTTGTCATCAGGATCGGACGGAAGCGTTTCAGGCAGGCTTCATAGATCGCCTCTTCCGATGGCAGGCCGAGCTTGCGTTCGCCCTGCAGCGCGAAATCCACCATCATGATGCCGTTCTTCTTGACGATGCCGATCAGAAGGATAATGCCGATGAAGGCGATGATCGTCAGTTCCGTGCCGCTGATGACCAGCGCCAGCAGCGCGCCGAGACCGGCCGATGGCAGCGTCGAGATGATCGTCAGCGGATGCGCCAGGCTCTCGTAGAGAATCCCAAGCACGATATAGACCGTCAGCAGTGCCGCCAAAAGCAACAAAGGCTGGCTGCTCGTAGATTGCGTGATACTGGCCGCGTCGCCGGCAAAATCCGCATGCAGCGTATCCGGCAGATGCATTTGCAGCACCGCTTGTTGAATGGCATCGTTTGCAGCTTCGAGCGTCGTATTGAGCGCCAGATTGTAGGAGATGGTCACGGACGGGTATTGCCCCTGGTGATTGACCACCAGCGGTGCGAGCGTCCGGTCGACCGAGGCCACGGCACTCAGCGGAACCTGGATGCCGCCTGATGCCGGCACATAAAGCTTGGAGATATCATTGGGATCGCGGGCATAGCTGGGATCGGCCTCCAGCACGACGCGATATTGATTGCGCTGCGTATAGATGGTCGACACCTGCCGCTGCGCGAAGGCATTGTTGAGCGCTGCATCGATCGACTGGATGCTGACGCCGAGTCGCGAGGCTTCGCCGCGATTGATATTGACCGTCGCCTGCAAGCCGTTCGGCTGCCGGTCGGTGGCGACATCGGTCAGCCCCGGCAGCGTTTGCATACGTGCGAGCACTTTCGGCGCCCAATCCACCAGCTCGTCGTAATTCGCACCCCAGAGCGTGAACTGATATTGCGACTGCGATTGGCGGCCGCCGGCACGGATATCGCCCGGCGAAAACAGGAATGTACTGAGACCGGGAATGGCCATCAGTTGCTTGCGCAGCCGGTCGATCACCTCGGCCGTCGAGACGCGCTCCGATGCCGGTTTCAGCGAGATGAACAATTGCCCGCGATTGACCGAACTGGTAAAACCGCCACCGCCGACGGACGAACCGACACCGGAGACGGCGGGATCTTTGGCCACCATATTGGCCGCCTGCTGCTGTAGCTTGACCATGGCGGGATAGGAAATATCCGTCGCCGCCTGCGTGCCCCCCTGGATGAAGCCGGTATCATCCTGCGGGATGAAGCCCTTCGGCACTTTGATATAGAGATAGACGGACATGACGACGCAAGCGAGGATGACGAGGACGGAAAGCACGCGATGATGCAGCACCGCCTTCAGTGTCCGGCCGTAGAAACTGGTGATTGCGCTGAGCGTTCCTTCGACGATCCGGCCGAACAAGCCCGGTCGCGCCTCCATGTCGCGCGCCCGCAGCCGATGGCCGCAGATCATCGGCGTCAGCGTCAAGGAAACCAGGGTCGAGAAGACGATGGTGAAGCCGAGCGTCAGCGAGAAAGTCTGGAAGAAACGGCCGACGATGCCGCCCATGAAGAACAGGGGAATGAAGGCGGCAAGCAATGAGAGGCTAATCGAAACGACGGTGAAGCCGATCTGCTTTGCGCCTTCGAGTGCGGCCCGCATCGGCTTCATGCCGGTTTCGAGATTGGCATAGATGTTCTCGATCATCACGATGGCGTCGTCGACAACGAAGCCGACGGACACGGCGAGCGCCATCAGCGACAGATTGTCGATCGACAGCCCAAAAAGCCACATGGCGGCAAAGGTGCCGCAGAGCGACAATGGTACGGTGACCCCGGCTGCGAAGGTCGTCGTCGCCCGCCGCAGGAAGACGAAGACCACGGCCATGACCAGGCAGATGGTGGCCAGCAGCGTCCATTGCATGTCGGTAACGCTGGCATGGATCGTCGTGGTGCGGTCCGAGAGAATCGCGATGCGGACACCGGCCGGTATGAGGCTCTGCAATTCGGGGATCAGCGCCTTGACGCCATCGACCGTGGCAATGACGTTGGCGTCCGCTTCCTTGGTGATGTTGAGTAGCACGGCCGGCTTGCCGTCATACCAGGCATCCGAGCGGCTGTTGCGCACGCCGGGCTCGACCGTGGCGACATCGGAAAGGCGAACGGCGGTGCCGTCGCCGCTTTGCACGATGATCCGGCCGTAATCCTCCGGCGTCCGCAGTTGCCCATTCATGGAAATCGAAAAGGCGGCGCTGTTGCCATCGATCGAGCCGATGGGACCGAGCACATTGGCATTGACGATTGCCGTGCGGATGCTGTCGAGCGACAGGCCCATCGCGGAGAGCCTGTCGGGATCGAGCCTGACGCGCACGGCCGGCTGGTCGGCGCCGCTGACGGTGACGCCGCCGACGCCGTCCACCTGCGAGATGCGCTGCACCACCACGGTATCGGCTGCGTCATAGATGGCACTCGGCGACACATTGTCCGATGTCAGCGCCAGGATCAGCACGGGCGCCGCCGCCGGGTTGATCTTTCGGAACGACGGCAAGGTTGGCAGATCGCCGGGCAGATCGGTCGCGGCCGCATTCAGCGCTGCCTGCACGTCCTGCGCCGCACCGTCGACGCTGCGCGACAGATCGAATTGCGCGACGATGCTGCTCGATCCGAGCGAGCTGACCGAGGTCAACTGCGTGATGCCGGCGATGGTGCCGAGATGCCGTTCGAGAGGAGCTGCGACGCTTGCCGCCATGCTGGCTGGGTCGGCGCCTGGGCGGCTGGCGGAAACGACGATCGTCGGCAGATCGACGGTCGGCAGGCTTGCCACCGGCAGGAAACGATAGGACACCATGCCGAGGATCATCAACCCGATCGCCAGAAGCGTCGTCCCGACAGGACGTTTGATGAACGGCTCGGAGAGGTTCATGTCCTGCCACCCGCAACTTCGTCCAGTTCCGCAGCCGGCGCGCCGGTCGGCCGTCCGACGATCCGAGCACGCAGGTTTTCGAAAGCGAGATAGATCACCGGCGTCGTATAGAGCGTCAGAAGCTGGGAAAGCACCAGGCCGCCGATGATGGTGATGCCGAGCGGGATGCGCAGCTCAGCGCCGGTGCCCTGCGCCAACGCCAACGGCAGCGCGCCGAAGAGAGCGGCGAGCGTCGTCATCATGATCGGGCGGAAACGCAGGATCGAGGCTTTCAGGATCGCCTCGCGCGGCGCCAGCCCCTCCTTGCGTTCGGCCTCCAGCGCGAAGTCGATCATCATGATCGCGTTCTTCTTGACGATACCCATCAGCAGCACGATGCCGATCAGCGCGATGACCGACAGATCCTGGCCGAACAGCATCAGCGCCAGGAGCGCGCCGACGCCCGCCGACGGCAGGGTCGACAGGATCGTCACCGGATGCACGGCGCTCTCATAGAGCAGGCCGAGGACGATATAGATCGTCACGACAGCCGCCAGGATCAGCCATGGCTCACCCGCAAGCGAGGAAGCGAACTCCTCGGCATCGCCGGAATAATTGCGCTGGATCGTATTTGGCATGCCGATATCGTGCTCCGCCGCCTGGATCTCGGTAACGGCCTCGCTGAGCGACGCGCCGTTGGCGAGATCGAAACTGAGAGTCACGGCCGGGAACTGTTCGTCATGGCTGATGACCAACGGCGCCGTCATGAACGAAGCCGTCGTAAAGGCATTGAGCGGCACCTGCGTATCACTGGCGCCTGCGACATAGAGCTTGTCCAGCGATTTCGGGTCCGACTGATATTGCGGCGCGGCCTCGAGGATGACGCGGTACTGATTGGCCTGACCATAGATCGTTGCGATCTGCCGCTGGCCGAACGCATCGTTCAGCGTGTCGCTGACAGCCTGCATCGAGACACCCAATCGCGAGGCCGTTTCGCGGTCGACATTGACGAAGATGCGCCCGCCGCCCATCTCGACCTCAGAGGCGACGTCGATCAGCTTCGGGCTCTGCTGCAGCCGCTGCGCCAGTTTCTCCGCCCACTCCACCACGGTCGCCGTGTCCGTACCGGTCAGCGTATATTGATAGGGCGCGCGGCTGACGCGCGTGCTGATCGAGATGCCGCGCACGCTCTGGAAGGTCACGTGAATGCCCGGCAGATCGGCCATTTCACCACGCATGCGGTCGATGATTTCGGCCGCCGACGACGCGCGCTCGCTCCTAGGCTTCAATATGAGGCTGAGATTGCCGGTGTTGAGCGTCAGATTGCTGGCGCTGGTGCCGATGACCGAGACAACGCCTTTTACGTCCGGATCGCGACGAAGCCGCTCGGCCACCGTTTCCTGCGTCTGCTTCATCGCTTCGAAGGAGGTGGTGGGTTCCGTTTCGACGACGGCGGTGATCAGCCCGGTGTCCTGCGCCGGTAGAAAGCCTTTCGGGACGATGACATAAAGCGCGATCGTCGCGGCAAGCGTCACCACCGTGATCAGCAGCATGAGCGCGCTGCGATCCACCGCCCAGACGAGGCTGCGGCGATAGCCTTCGATCAACCGTTCCATGGCGTGATCGGCGCCGGCCAGCAAACCGCGCCGATGCTCCTTCGGTCTGCGCAGAATGCGGGCGCACATCATGGGCGTCAAAGTCAGCGAAATCACCGCCGAGACCACCACGGCGATGGTCAGCGTCAGCGCGAACTCGCGGAACATGCGCCCGACGATGCCCGTCATGAACAGCAGCGGAATGAAGACGGCGATCAGCGAGAAGGTCAGCGAGATGATCGTGAAACCAATCTCGCCAGCGCCCTTCAGCGCCGCCTGCATCGGTTTCTCGCCCTCTTCGATATGGCGGGCGATGTTCTCGATCATCACGATGGCGTCGTCGACGACGAAGCCGGTGCCGATGGTGAGCGCCATCAGCGATAGATTGTCGAGGCTGAAGCCCGCGAACCACATGACGCCAAAGGTCGCGATCAGCGATAGCGGCAAGGCAATGCCGGCGATGAAGGTCGCCGTCACCGTCCGCAGGAACAACAGAACGACCAGGATAACCAGGCCGATACTGACAACCAGCGTCCATTGCACATCATGGATAGACGCCCGGATCGTCTCGGTGCGGTCGTTGACGATGTCGAGCGAAATCCCGGCTGGCAGCGCCTGCTTCAGCCGCGGAAGCTGCTTCAGCACGCTTTCGACCGTCTGGATGACATTGGCACCCGGCTGGCGCATGATGTCGAGAATGACCGCGGGCTGACCCTGATACCAGGCGCCGACGCGGTTGTTCTCCAGCCCTTCGACGACAGTGGCGACATCCTTCAACTGGACCGGCGCATTGTTGCGATAGGCGACGATGACGGATTTGTAGATATTGGGATCGACGATCTGGTCGTTGGCGGCGAGCGTGAAGCTCTGCTGCGTGCCATCGAGCGCCCCCTTGGCGCCCGCAACGCTGGCATTGGTGATCGCCGTGCGCAGATCCTCGAGTGCCAGACCATAGGAGGCAAGCCGCGGAAGGTCGGCCTGGATGCGGATTGCCGGCTTGACGCCGCCCTGGATGTTGACGTCGCCAACCCCTGAGACTTCGCTCAGCCGTTGCGCCATCATCGTATCGGCGAAATCGCTGAGTTCGCGGATCGAATAGCTGTTGGAGCGCAACGCCAGTGTGACGATCGGCGTATCGGCCGGGTTCACTTTCGAATAGGTCGGCGGATAGGGCAGCGTGCGTGGCAATGTCGAGCCGGCGGCATTGATCGCCGCCTGAACGTCCTGGGCCGCGCCGTCAATATCGCGGCCGAGATCGAATTGCAGGGTGATCTGGCTGATGCCGAAGGCGCTCGAAGAGGTCATCGACGCCAGCGATGGTATCTGCCCGAGCGGCCGCTCCAGCGGCGCGGTCACCAGCGCCGCCATCGTATCGGGATCGGCGCCCGGCAATTGCGTCGTCACGCGGATGGTCGGAAAATCCACCTGCGGCAGCGGCGCCACCGGGAGGAAGAGATAGCCGAGAATGCCGCCCAGCAGCACCGCGACCCCGAGAAGCGAGGTGGCGACCGGCCTGGAGATGAAGAGCGACGAGACGTTCATTGCTGTTGCGTTGACGTAGCGGGTGGATTGGTGGAAGCGGCATCGCCCCCGCCGCTATTGGCGTTGGGGTTGGCGTCATTGCCGCCCGCGCCATCCGTATTCTGCCTGCGGTGGCCACCATTCCCGCCACCCTGGCCGCTATGCTGGCGATGCGGCCGCTGGCCATCGCTGGCCGCATTGCCGCTGGTTTGAGCCTGATTGGGTTGGGCTGCGTTTTCGGCAACCGGCTGCCCATCGACCTCGGGCGTTGTTGCACCCGGTGCGGCCGCGCCGGCACCTGCGGAGACCTGCACTTTCGAACCGTCCTGCAGCCGCGCAAAGCCCGTCGTGACCACCTTGTCGCCGGGGGCTACGCCTTCGGCGATGACAGCCTGTACATCGTCCTGCTGGCGCACCGTTACCGGCTTCATCGAAACCGTTTGATCCTGCCGGACGATATAGACAAACGTGCCGTTCGGGCCGCGCTGCACGGCCGCGGTCGGAATGACCGTCACGCCCTTCAGCGTCTCGACCAGCAGGCGCGCGTTGACGAAGGCGCCGGGCCACAGCGCCAGCTTGTCGTTCGGGAAATTGGCTTTCAGCTTCACCGTGCCGGTGGTCGGATCGACCTGATTGTCGACCACCGCCAGCGTGCCGTTGTCGATCACGGTTTGACCATTGCTTGCGATCGCCTGGACGGCCAGTGTACCCGTCGCGCTTGCCGCGTTGACGCGTGCAAGCTGCTGCTGCGGAATGGAGAACAGCACGGAAATCGGCTTGATCTGCGACAACGTCACGATGCCCGTCGCATCCGACGAGCTGACGAGATTGCCGACATCGACATTGCGGATGCCGGTACGCCCATCGATCGGCGCTTCGATCGTCGTATAGTCGAGCGTCGCCCGTGCGCTTTCGATGGCTGCCTGGTCAGACTGGATCTGCGCCGTATATTGCGCCACAAGGGATGTCTGGGTATCGACCTGCTGCTGCGTGCCCGAAGCGCTCTGCACCATGCGTTGAAAACGCTCGAGATCGCGTTTCGCACCGGCCAGCAATGCCTCGTCCTGCGCCTTCTTGGCGATCGCCTGATCGAGCTGGGCCTTATAGACGGCATCGTCGATGCGGGCGATGACATCGCCCTTCTTGATGTCCTGGCCTTCCTCAAAACCGATTTCGACGATCTTGCCGCTGACCTGGGCGCGCACCGTCACGGTATTCAGCGCCTTCACCGAACCGACACCGTCGATATAAACCGGCACATCGGCGGATTTCGCATCTGCCGCCAGCACCGGAACCGGGCCGGTGAATTGCGAAAGGCTGCCGCGCCGCCGACCGCCGCCTTGGCCAAAACCCTGGCCCTGATTGCCACGGCGCCCGCCCTCAGCCTGTTCGCCGGGAGCCGCCGCGCTCTGGTAGCCGAGCAGGCGCTCGGCGCTGCCAAGCCAGCGATCACGCGTCACATAGGCGCCATAAGCCACCGCGCCAATCACTGCTACCGACATCAGGACCCGAAATGTCCGAGCCATCAACACACCTTCCTTCACAGCTCCGGCTTCAATGGTCTGCCGGTGCGATATAGGCGCGACTTTAACTTGCAGCTCGTCGCGAAGGAATTTGGTAAGGCCATTAAATTTTGTCCATTTTCGTGTGGCTTAGCGCAACAAATTGTTACATTGGACGAAAACCAGGGTTGTGGTTGCAAGTGAGGAAGCCGCAGCGCGCGCCCTCGCTGTCTTACAAACTCTGCGCAAGGCTTATGGTTCGAGCGCGCGATGTCTCCGCTAAAGCTTCGTCGCAGATGCCTCATTGTGAAGGGCAGGTAACGGATAACATTTGGCGACGCTCAGATCCGCGCGACCAGGCGGCGGCAAACTGGCACGCGAGACGACGGCTGCTGCCGGCAGGGAAGCCATCAGGCATCAAGCGGTATCTGCCGGGTAATCGCAGAGGCCTCACAAACCTTCCAGCAGCTCCAGCAAGCCGCCATCACTGCCGCGGCGGCCGATGACCGACAGCCCCACCGGTCCGCCATCCATCTTCTCGGCCGGCATGGAAATCTGCGGCAGGCTGGCGTGGCCGGCGATCGAGAGGAGGCCGAGGGCCTGCTGGCGGTAGGCTTCGAATATCTCTCGCGATGAATCCTTGTGCGGCGCAGGGCCCGGCGCCGTCGGAATGATCATCACCAAGCCCTCGGCAAGTGCTTTGTCCATCGCTCCGGCAATCTCGCGGCGTGTCGCATCCACCCTGGCAAAGGTCTCATCGCTGACGGATCGAGCGGTGGCAAAACGCGATGCGATATCCGGGCCGAGTTCGGCATCATGCGCCGCGATCCAGCCGCCCAGCGCTTTCCATGCATCATAGCCCTGCCAGAAGCGAAAGACCTCGGACCTTTCTTCCGGTCCGACGATCGGCAGCGGATCGGTAACGGTTTTGCCGAATCGCGCCGCAATCTTTTCCACCGCTGGCCGCAGCAAGGCGGCAAGCCCCGGATCGACGCCCGTCCAGATGTCCGAGGGCAGCCAGGCGACCGTAAAATCCGCCTTGCGGGTCAGGCCGAGTGCGCGGCCGACCCGAACCAATGTTCCGGCATCGCGGGCAAACCAGCCGAGCGTATCGAAACCCGGCCCGAGCGGCACCACCCCGGCCATATCGATCGCCCCGTGACTAGGCCGCATGCCGAAAATGCCGTTGAAGGAGGCCGGCAGCCGCACCGAACCGCCCGTATCCGTCCCGAGCGCGAAGTCCACGAGGCCGGCACCGACGGCCGAAGCCGAGCCCGATGAGGAACCGCCGGGCACGCGATCGGGCGCAGCGCTGTTCAGCGGTGTGCCGTAATGCGCGTTGGTGCCCATCAGACTATAGGCAAACTCATCCATATGCGTCTTGCCGGCAAGCACCGCTCCCTCGGCCAGCAGCCGGGCGACGACAGGAGCATGCGCCGTTGCCGGGCCATGCGCGCGCCGCCAGACCGGATTGCCGTTGCCGGTGATCCGCCTTTCGACATCGATATTGTCCTTGGCGGCAAAGGTCAGCCCGGCCAACGAGCCGCTATCTCCAGTGCGAACCGGTTGCGCAAAGAGCTCGATGAAGGCGTTGGCGGTATCGATCAGAGGCATGGGTGCCTTTCCGTGAAGATAGGAATAGCAGGCTAACCGCATTCCACCGCTGCGGGCAATGACGGCGCTGTCTTCAGATGAGCAATCTAGCGCTCACTGCATCAAAGGACACCCCAGCCGCGATAGCGCCCGCGTCCGGTCATCTCGCGCACGCCAAGTTCGGTCACCAGATTGAGAGCACCGCGGGAGGTGACGCCGACATGGCGCGCAACCATGCTGGCGGAGACGATGGGCCGGGAAAGCACGATCTCGATGACGCCGGGCAAACTGCTGTTCGACCGCCGGTCCTTCAGCCGCTGCTCCATCTGTATCTTGGCGAGCGACAGGCGGTCGAGCTCCTTCAGCCCCGCCTCGGCCGATGAGGCCATGGCTTCGAGAAAAGCCGTCAGCCGCGTGGTACCGTCAGACGAGCGGCGGCGCTCACGCCGAACGGACTTCAGGCCGGTATTGAGGCAGAAAAGGTGTGACGTGATCTTGCCGCGGCTGCGAAGGTAGGCGCTGACGAGCAGGCTGCCCAGCCAATGCTGCCGGCGCAGCGGTTCGAGCCGTTCCCAGGCGTCGAACAGAACGGCGGCCCCTAAAGTCGGCGGCAGAAGATCGGCCTGATGGATGACAGAGCGCCAGTTCTCCAACCGCTCGTTTTCGTCCCAGTCCTGATCCTGGATAAGGCCAAGCGGGTCATCCTTGGTCACAATCCTGGCCTCGGGAATCTTTCCATCCAGCACTTGCCCGGAGCGGGCGATGATGGCGTCGATCTCGGCAAAATCCATGCCGAAATCATTCTCGTCCTCGTCATCATCTTCCTCTTCTGCTTCCGCGCTCTCGACAGAGATAGGCCGCGGAGTGGCCGCTTCCTCGGCATCACCGACGTCACCACGCAAAGCGGCAAGACCGGCCATCCCCAGCCCCCAATCGGGCTCGGCGCTCCACAGCCGTCGCCGGGCGCGGAGCACTGCGTGGGCGATGGTCAGCTCATGCGTCGGCGCGCGGGCATCCACATGAGCATCATGCAGCACCAGATCCTCGACATGCACCAGCTCGCCGCCGACCCAGAGTGCGCCGACCGCATCGAAAAAATGGCCCCGCTCGCGAAAACCATTGCTGACCGCATGCCTTAGGACCCGCTCATCAAGCCGCGCCAGCATATCCTCCGCCTTGGTCATTGCGGGCAGAAGCGTCGTCAGCGGCAGGGTGGCAAGATCATATCGCATTGGAATCGCATGATTGATTCATTCTTACGGAAGTTAACATCCCTGACGGCATCGGGATAGAAAGCCGCCTCTTTCATTTGTGGACGGTGCTTACCATTTTTCTCTTGACCTTCCAGTAACAGGAAGGTTCATAAACCTATCCAACGCCCGCTTCCGGGCACTGGAGTTCCCATGGCATTGCACGACAAACACGACCATCATCATCCGCACGATGCGCCGCAGGATGCGGTCATCCGCGACCCCGTCTGCGGCATGACCGTCGATCCCAACGCCGGCAAGCCGTCATTGGATTATCGCGGCCATACGTTCCACTTCTGCAGCGAAGGTTGCCGGAGCAAATTCGAAGCAAAGCCTGAACACTATCTGACGGCCAAAGACCCCGTCTGCGGCATGGATGTCGACCGCGCCACTGCGCCGCATTTTATGAAGCATGAGGGCGAGAAATTCTATTTCTGCTCCGCGGGCTGCAAGACAAAGTTTGAGGCCGATCCCACAGCCTATCTCGACGGCAACAGGCCGGCACCGAAGCCGATGCCGAAGGGTACGCTCTATACCTGCCCGATGCACCCCGAGGTCGTCAGCGACCATCCCGGCGATTGCCCGAAATGCGGCATGGCCTTGGAGCCGATGGGTGTGCCGGCCGCCGATGAAGGCCCGAATCCGGAGCTTGTCGATTTTACCCGCCGCCTCTGGATCAGCGCCGCGCTGTCGCTGCCACTGCTGATCCTCAGCATGGGGCCGATGTTCGGCCTTCCCCTGCGCGACCGGATCGGCGAGCCCGCCGCCACATGGATCGAACTGGTGCTGGCGACGCCGGTCGTGCTCTGGGCCGCCCTGCCCTTCTTCCGCCGCGCCTGGAATTCGGTTCTCAACCGCAGCCCCAACATGTGGACTCTGATCGGCCTCGGCGTCGGCACGGCCTACCTCTACAGCCTTGTGGCGACGCTCGCGCCCGACATCTTCCCGATGGGCTTTCGCGGCCATGGCGAGGCTGTGCCCGTCTACTTCGAAGCCGCTTCGGTCATCGTCGCCCTGGTCTTCGTCGGCCAGGTGCTGGAGTTGAAGGCGCGCGAGCGCACCGGCTCGGCGATCCGCGCCCTGCTCGACCTTGCGCCCAAGACCGCCCGCCGTATCGGCGGCGACGGCAGCGAGACAGATGTGCCTGTCGATCATATTCAGGCCGGCGACCGGCTGCGCGTGCGGCCCGGCGAGCGCGTGCCGGTGGACGGCTCGGTCATCGACGGACAGTCAACCATTGACGAATCGATGATCACCGGCGAACCGCTGCCGGTCGAAAAGACCGAAGGCGATACGCTGACGGGCGGCACGATCAATAAGAACGGCGCTTTGATCATGATCGCCGAAAAGGTGGGTGCGGACACGACGCTGTCGCGCATCGTCGAGCTGGTCGCCAAGGCGCAGCGGTCTCGCGCGCCAATTCAAACGATGGTCGATCGTGTATCCGCAATCTTCGTGCCCGCCGTCGTCGCCGCCGCCATCATCGCCTTTGCGGTCTGGGCCTTTGTCGGGCCGGAGCCAAGGCTGGCGCATGCGCTGCTTGCCGCCGTCGCCGTCCTGATCATCGCCTGCCCCTGCGCATTGGGGCTTGCAACCCCGATGTCGATCATGATCGCCACGGGCCGCGGCGCGCAGGAGGGCGTGTTGGTGCGCGATGCCGAGGCGCTGGAGCGCTTCGCCAAGGTTGACACGCTGATCGTCGACAAGACCGGTACCTTGACCGAAGGCAAACCGAACCTGACTGATATCGTCCCTGCCGCAGGCATCGACGGAGCCCGCCTGTTGTCGCTTGCCGCAAGCCTGGAACGCGGCTCGGAGCACCCTCTGGCGGAGGCGATCGTCGCCGGTGCCGAGGAGCGCGGCGGCCGCTTCGTCGAAATTTCCGGCTTCTCGGCAGTAAGCGGAAAGGGCGTCGAAGGCCGCGCCGGCGAGACCGCAATCGCCCTCGGCAATGCCGCGATGATGGCCGATCTCGGCATTACGACGGACGCATTGCAGGCCGAGACTGAGCGCCTGCGCAGCGAAGGCAAGACAGTGATGTTCGTCGCCCTCGACAAGAAGCTCGCCGGTGTTGTCGCCGTCGCCGACCGGATCAAACCGACGACATCTGCCGCCATCAAGGCGCTGCACGACAGCGGCCTGAAAATCATCATGGCGACCGGCGACAACGCCCAGACCGCCAAGGCCGTCGCCGCGCATCTCGGCATCGATGAAGTGCGCGCCGACATGCTGCCGGAAGGCAAGAAGGCGCTGATCGACGAACTGCGGGCTAAGGGCAAGGTGGTCGCCATGGCCGGGGACGGCATCAACGACGCGCCGGCGTTGGCCGCGGCCGATGTCGGCATCGCCATGGGCACCGGCGCGGATGTCGCGATGGAAAGCGCCGGGATCACCCTGGTGAAGGGCGATCTCAACGGCATTGTCAGGGCGCGGCATCTTTCGGAAGCCACGATCCGCAATATCAAGCAAAACCTGGCCTTCGCCTTCGGCTACAACGCTCTCGGCGTGCCGCTGGCCGCGGGCGTGCTCTACCCGGTCTTCGGCCTGCTTCTATCGCCGATGATTGCCGCTGCCGCAATGAGCCTGTCCTCTGTCTCGGTGATCGCCAACGCGCTGCGGCTGAGACTAGAGCATCCCGCCTTCAGGTGGAACCACCGGAAAACGGATAAGATGTCCTAGATTCAAAAGACTAGAGCGACCTTTGTGCGTTCAAGCGAACGCGCGGCGCTCTAGCGAAATAAGGAGAGTTCACATGAATATCGGCGAAGCATCCGGCCGTTCCGGCCTGCCGGCCAAGACGATCCGCTATTACGAGGATATCGGCCTGATCCGCCCCGATCGCGGCAACAATGGCTATCGCGACTACGGCTCGGACGACGTACACAAGCTGCGCTTCCTGCACCGCTCCCGCAGCCTGGGCTTTTCGGTCGACGAGTGCCGGCAACTGCTGGCACTCTACGAAGACAAAAGCCGCGCCAGCGCCGATGTCAAGGAGATCGCCACATCGAAACTCACCGAGATCGACCGGAAGATCCGCGAACTGACCGAACTGCGGCGCGCACTGGAGCATCTGGTGCATGCCTGCCATGGCAATGAGCGGCCGGATTGTCCGATCCTGGAGGAGTTGTCGGAGGGGTGAGATTGCTGATCCACCCGCCCTCGCTCTTCGAGGCTCCGGCTTTAGCCTCCGCACCTCAGAGTGAGGGCTGATCTTCTTGCCAGCCGCCCTGACTTGCCCTCAAGTCCTGAGCTTGCCGAAAGAGGGCAAGTTGCAGCTTGAACGCCCTTTCGATGCACTCTCTCCGCCTCATCCTGAGGTGCCCAGGCGATGAAGCGCCAGCGGAAACGTCTGGGCCTCGAAGGACGAGGCGGCCACCGCCCCTATCCTCAATTCATCCTCTCCACCGCAATCGCCGTCGCCTCGCCGCCGCCGATGCAGAGTGCGGCGACGCCCCGCGTTGCGCCCTGGCGCTCCAGAGCATGCAGCAAGGTCACAATCAGCCGAGCACCCGTGGCGCCGATGGGATGGCCGAGCGCGCAGGCGCCGCCATTGATGTTGAGGCGGTCGCGATCGATGCCGAGATCCTTGGCCGCCGCCATCGCGACGACCGCAAAGGCTTCGTTGATCTCGAAGAGATCGACATCGCCGACTTTCCAGCCGGTCTTGTCGAGCACCTTGCGGATCGCCGGGATCGGCGCGGTTGTATACCAGGCGGGCTCCTGAGAGTGCGTGGCGTGCGCCTTGATCTCGGCGAGGATCGGCAGACCTTCGCGCTCGGCGATCGAGCGGCATGTCAGGACGAGGGCAGCCGCGCCGTCGGCATTGGCCGAAGCGCTGGCGGCGGTGATCGTACCGTCCTTGCGGAAGGCCGCCTTCAGGCTCGGAATCTTTTCCGGCGAGACCTTCTGCGGATGCTCGTCCTTGGCGATCGTCACCGGTCCACCCTTGGCAGCCACAGAAATGGGCGTGATCTCGGCCTCGAACGCCCCCGATTCGATCGCTTTGCGAGCCCGTGTCAGCGTTTCGACGGCATAGGCATCCTGATCGTCGCGGCTGAACTGATAGGCTTCGACCGCCATTTCGCCAAAATCGCCCATGGAGCGGCCTTTTTCGTAGGCGTCCTCCAGTCCGTCGAGCATCATGTGATCGAAGATGCGGTCATGGCCCATACGGTAGCCGCCCCTTGCCTTGGAAAGCAGGTAGGGTGCGTTCGACATCGACTCCATGCCGCCGGAGACGGCGATCGAGGCGGAGCCGGCAAGGATCAGATCATGCGCCAGCATAGTCGCCTTCATGCCCGAACCGCAGACTTTGTTGATCGTCGTGGCGCCGACCGCGTCTGGCAATCCTGCGCCGCGCGCCGCCTGCCTGGCCGGGGCCTGCCCCTGACCTGCCGGCAGGACGCAGCCGAACAACACCTCGTCCACTTTCTCGGCTGACAATCCGGCCCGCTCCAAGGCAGCACGGATGACATGGGAGCCGAGTTCCGGCGCCTGAAACGGCGACAATTCGCCTTGGAAACGGCCGAGCGGCGTGCGGGTGGCGGAAACAATGACGACGGGATCGATAGCGGGCATGACATCTCCTCATGATCAGCAAACGGCATCTTCAGCCCCATTGCTATCACGTTAAATGATGTTCGTCATCTAAATAAGCGCGACAGATCGACTGCAAAGCTGCCGGCGTTACACGGCAAGGGGCAATTGCTCTTGCTGTTGATCCGCCGTAAGGATATTCGCAAAAGATCGAAGGGATATCCATGCCGCTTTACATCAAGGATGACGCCATTGACCGGCTGGCGCGGCGCTATCAGGCGCTGACCAAGGCCTCCACCAAGACGGAAGCGGTGCGGCTTGCCTTGCAGAAGGCATTGGATGAAGAGCTGAGCAAACCAGCCCTTGCCGATATTGCCGTCGCGTTCTGCCGCAATCTCAAGCAGAAAGCCACTGCAAACAGTGGAGACGCTGGCACAACGGAGGATGCTTGATGTTTATCGATGCGTCCGTGTTGTCGGCGATGATGACCGACGAGGAGGAGGCGCGCGCCTTTGCCATTCGCATGCAACCGGCGACGGCGCGGATGACCTCGCCGCTTGCGGCCGCGAATGCCGCAATCCTGGTTTCCGCCGCTTTGGGGCTATCGCCGACCGGAGCCGGCGAAGCGGTGCGCACGTTTCTGCAGCTCATGAATATTCAGATGTTTGCCGTGCCACCCCGTGCCGCCGTTTTGGCGACCGAAGCCTACGAGCGCTTCGGCCAAAACGACCATCCGGCACGCCTCAGCCTTGACGATTGCATGACTTATGCCTGCGCTCGCTATTATCGCCAGCCGCTATTGTCGAAAAGCGACCGGTTTGGCCATACGGATATCGATATGGCCTAACCGATCTGCATCGAAACTACTGTCCAGGGCAAAGCGAGGTCGGACCGGCGGCATATGTGTTCGAAACGCCAACGGCGTTTGGAGCCGCGGCGCATTGCAGCCTCGATATCGCATCGCCCGCGCGGATGGGACCGGTCACCGACGGATCGGTGTTGATCGTGCCGTCCGGGAGGATTGCATCCTTGGAATGGTCGACAAAGACGACATCGGGCTGGAACGCCTCCACAGTGACACGCTTGGGATGATGCTTGTGCACCTGCTCCGCCATAGCGGCGCCGGACATACCGACGATAAGAGCGGAGATAGCGAGAGTTTTGAGCACCATGAGACTGCCTCCTATAGGAGTTAACGCCCCCATTTATATGGGAACCGACAAGCCAATTTACAGTTGCTTGCGTCTCGATATCGTTAAGAATTTTAAGCTTTTGATGAGGTCTTCGCCCTGTGTCGCGAGACTTCCTGGCCGGCATCGTGGGGCAGGCTGATAAAACGCATTGCGGAGACGGCGCCGATAAGGCCAACGACGAGGAAAGCCCAGCGGAAATCAACGAGCGACAGCGTTTCTCCACCGTGAATGGTGCGGGAGAGATTGAGAACAGCGGCGGCGACGGCAACGCCGAGCAGCAGCGAAACCTGCTGCAGCATGCTCGAAAGAGTCGAGGCAGAACTGCGCTGCGCGGCATGAATATCGGCAAAGCCGAGCGTATTCAGCGCCGTGAAGTTCATCGATCGCGACAAGCCTGCAACGAATAGCAGGCTATATATCAGCGGATCCGGCGTCGACGAAGATAACAACGCGCATGCGCCGATGCTGGCCGACGAGATCAGACCGTTGACGACGAGCACGTTGCGAAAGCCGAAGATTTTCAACATCTGCGTGGTGATCGCCTTCATGCCGAGGTTACCGGCGAAGTAGAACAGCAGATAGGTGCCGGCGTCGATCGCACTGCGGCCTAAGCCGACTTGGAAGAGCAGCGGGATCAGGAAAGGCGTGGCGTTGATCGCCACTCGGCTTGCCGTTCCGGCCGAAAGCGTCGACATGGCGAAGGTCTGCACCTTGAAGGCGGAAAGATCGAGCAAGGGCGCATCGACTTTCATGAAATGCCGGGTGGCGATGACGGAGAAAACCACGCCGGCAGCAATGAGCCCAGCGCTGGGCGCCAATCCGGTGGTCCCCTGGACCACGAATTCCAGGCCGGCGAGCAGGAAAGTCAGCCCCGCCGCCGATTGCAGGAAGCCGATGAAATCGAGCCTTGCGACCTTTTCCTCCCGCTGGTCCGGCACGAAGCGCAGAACAAGCCCAAGCCCCAGAATGCCGATCGGAATGTTGATCAGGAAGTTCCAGTGCCAGGTGAGATAAGTGGTGATGAAACTGCCGAGGACAGGACCGATGACGGGTGCGGTCAACGCCGGCCATGTGATCATCGATATCGCATGCACGAGATCGGATTTGCGTGCGTTTTTCAATACGATGATGCGGCCGACCGGCGTCATCAGCGCGCTGCCGATACCCTGCACTGCACGGGCGGTGACGAATTCGACGAGATTGCCGGAGAGACCGCAGAATAGCGATGCCGCAGTGAAAACCGTGATCGATGCCAAAAACACCCGCCGGGCGCCGTAACGATCGCCGGCCCAGCCCGCCAGCGGCACAAAGGCCGCCATCGTCAACAGATAGACGGTGATGCCGATGCTCATCGACACCGGCTCGACGCCGAAGGACGCCCCCATCTGCGGCAACGAGGTCGTGACGATCGTGCCGTCCAGGATTTGCATGAAGAATGCAACGGCGACGACGAGAGCGATGATACGCGATTGCCGGCCGAAACTTTCTTCGGATTGCTGCTCTGTGGTCCGGACAACGGTCATGACATGAATTTCAGAGAATGACGTTTCGGCGGCCGGGCGTTCCCCGACAGTAATCATACGATCATTGCATACGCCCATCACCATGGATTGCAAAGCCGCAAAGCCTCATCGCGGCCATCAAAAATTGACAGGGTGACATAAGAGTCGCGATTCCCGCGGGATTTGCGCTTGCCTCACTTCGGCCTGCCATTGTGCGCCCATCAATCGTCGGAGTATCGTTGCTCCCGCCAGGGATCGCCATACATGTGATAGCCGTTCTTCTCCCAGAAGCCGGCCCTGTCGACACCGATGAGCTCGATGCGGTTCAGCCACTTGGCGCTTTTCCAGAAATAAAGATGCGGCACGACGAGGCGCATTGGACCACCATGCTCTCGTGTCAGCGACTGGCCCTCCCACGCGGTGGCCAGAATAGCGTCCTCGGCAGCAAATTCGGCAAGCGGCAGATTGGTGGTATAGCCGTCATAGCTCGTCAGCAGCACATGGTGCGCTTCGGACGTCGGCATGGCGAGATCAAGTAGATCGCGCGTCGAAACGCCTTCCCAGCGATTGTCGTAGCGCGACCAGGTCGTCACGCAATGAATATCGCTGACGCGGGTGCTCTGTTCGATCGCCTGGAAAGCGGCCCAATCGAGGCTGAGCCGCTTTTCCACGAACCCCAGCACATCAAGCCGCCAGCTCGATAGCGAAACCTGCGGCTGCTGACCGAGATCGAGCACCGGCCAATTCCTGACGAGATGCTGCCCCGGCGGCAGGCGCTCGGTTTCCGGCCGGCTGATCCGTCCGGTTAGAAATTTGCCCTCTGCCGCCCAGCGGCGCTTGGAGGTGGTGAGCTTGCTATCGGCCGGGATCTGATCGTCGCTCATTCAGGTATCCTCTCTGCTGCGCAGAAATAGGATAACTGAGCCGGGCGGGTGTCAAGTCAGAGGAGTTGATAGCCGACTATATTGCTTCGATGGCGATGTAGAAGAGCTGCGCCTTGCCAACGATCGGACGCCGTGTGGCGTCACCATCCGGGATAAGCAAGCAATCGCCCGCGGCAAGCGCGATACCACCAACGTCGACATCTCCGCGATGACAAAGAACAAAGCTAGTCCCGCCTTCGAAAGCGACATCGTTATTGCCGTCGACGGAAACGCGCCGCACCGAATGCGTAAAGCGTCCCCGCCGCGTCATCACGTTGAGATCGGTGATCGTCCCGTCGATCAGCGTCGCCGAGGTCGGCGCATCGGCCGCAAAGGGCAGCGGGTCGCTCTCCTGCGTCAGGCGTTCGGGCGCACGCCCTTCGATGAAGAGGGTCATGCCCTCGCCATCAAGAATGGATAGCGTACGATCTATGCCGGGAAAGACCGAGAATGGCCCGTCCGTCGCAACGGTCGCCATGCTGACGCGCCAGTCGAATTCGGCAAGCCCGGCACCCTCTGGCGAAACGGCGATTTCCACCGTCTCGCCGCCGCCGTTTTTCCAGGGCATGCGCCGATAGCTGTCATGGCGGAGGATTTTGAATTTCTGAGCTGCCATACGTTTGGGTCCAATTATTGTGATTTGGGCAAGAGTAAACTAAGTTTAGTGGACTAAGTCCACTCGGAGCCTGCTATGGAAACCGTCAACATACATGAGGCGAAGACGCATTTGTCGCGGCTGATCGAGAAAGCCGCAAAGGGCGAAGCTTTCATTATCGCCAAGGCGGGCAAACCGATGGTGAAAGTTGTGCCGATCGAAGAGAAAGAAGCACCGAAGAAGCGTCGCATCGGTTTCTTGAAAGGCGAAATCCTGGTTCCCGAAGATTTCGACACTATGATGGCTGATGAAATCGAGGAGATGTTCTCCGGCAATCTCAATGATTTCAAAGACATCAAAGACCGATGAAGTTTCTCGTCGATACACATGTTCTGCTCTGGGCGACGGTCGATTCCCCGCGACTGCCGGAAAAAGCCCGCGATCTAATTGAAGACCTCGACAACACGATTGCATTTTCAACCGCAAGCATATGGGAGGTGGCGATCAAGACGGGATTGGCGCGGCCCGGCTTTGACGTCAATGCCCACAGGCTCTACGAAAATCTGCTTGAAAACGGATATGAAGAACTACCCGTTTTCGGGCAACACGCGGCGGCGGCCATGGATCTGCCAGATATTCACAAAGAGCCTTTCGACCGCATTCTTGTCGCCCAAGCCTTTGTCGAAGGTATTCCCCTGATCACCGCTGACAAGACCGTCGCGAGCTACGGCGGTCTTGTACGGCTGGTTTAGGCCTCAATTCCCCAGGATGGCCGGCAGGCGCAGGTCCTGTTCCTTTGCGCAATCGATGGCAATGTCGTAACCGGCGTCAGCGTGGCGCATGACCCCAGTTGCCGGATCGTTCCAGAGAACGCGCTCCAAACGCCGCGCCGCATCATCGGTGCCGTCGGCGCAGATGACCATGCCGGAGTGCTGGGAAAAACCCATGCCGACGCCGCCGCCGTGATGCAGCGATACCCAGGTGGCGCCGGATGCGGTGTTGAGCAGGGCGTTCAGCAGCGGCCAGTCGGAAACGGCATCCGAGCCGTCCTTCATGGCTTCCGTCTCACGGTTCGGCGAAGCGACCGAGCCGGAGTCGAGATGATCGCGGCCGATAACGATCGGCGCCTTCAGCTCGCCGTTCCTGACCATTTCGTTGAAGGCTAGGCCGAGACGATGGCGATCGCCGAGGCCAACCCAGCAAATACGGGCCGGCAGGCCCTGGAAAGCGATGCGCTCCCGCGCCATGTCGAGCCAGTTGTGCAGGTGCTTGTTGTCGGGCAGCAGCTCCTTCACCTTGGCGTCCGTCTTGTAGATATCCTCCGGATCGCCGGACAGGGCGGCCCAACGGAACGGACCGATACCGCGGCAGAAGAGCGGACGGATATAGGCCGGCACGAAGCCCGGGAAGGCGAAGGCGTTTTCGAAACCTTCATCCTTGGCGACCTGGCGAATGTTGTTGCCGTAGTCGAGCGTCGGAACGCCAGCATCCCAGAAGGCGACCATGGCTTCGACATGCACCTTCATCGAAGCGCGGGCGGCAGCCTCGACGGCTTTCGGATCGCTCTCGCGCTTGGCCCTGTGTTCGGCCACAGTCCAGCCCGCCGGCAGGTAGCCGTTCAGCGGGTCGTGGGCGGAGGTCTGGTCGGTGACGATATCCGGGCGCGGACCACCGGCCTTCATGCGCTTCACCAGCTCCGGGAAGATTTCGGCAGCATTGCCGAGCAGGCCGACAGACTTGGCTTCGCCTGCCTTCGTCCACTTGTCGATCAGGGCCAGCGCTTCATCCAGCGTCTTTGCCTTTTCGTCGACATAACGGGTGCGCAGGCGGAAATCGATGCGGGTCTCATCGGATTCGACAGCGAGGCAGCAGGCGCCGGCCATGACGGCCGCCAGCGGCTGCGCGCCACCCATGCCGCCGAGGCCGCCGGTCAGTATCCACTTGCCCTTCAGATTGCCGTTATAATGCTGGCGGCCCGCTTCGACGAAGGTTTCGTAGGTGCCCTGCACGATGCCCTGCGTGCCGATATAGATCCACGAGCCAGCCGTCATCTGGCCGTACATGGCAAGGCCCTTCTTATCCAGCTCGTTGAAATGATCCCAGGTCGCCCAATGCGGCACGAGGTTGGAGTTCGCGATCAACACGCGCGGCGCATCCTTGTGGGTGCGGAACACGCCGACCGGCTTGCCGGACTGCACGAGCAGCGTCTCGTCCTCGTTCAGCGTCTTCAGCGTCGCGGCGATGCGGTCGAAATCATCCCAGGTGCGGGCAGCGCGACCGATGCCGCCGTAAACGACCAGCTCGTTCGGGTTTTCCGCAACATCCGGGTCGAGATTGTTCATCAGCATGCGCAGAGGCGCTTCGGTCATCCAGCTCTTGGCGTTGAGCTCCGGGCCGCGAGGAGCGCGGATTTCGCGGATATTATGGCGTGGGTTGGTCATGTCATATCTCCAGAGAGGGCAGGATGCCGGCGGATACGGATGCGTTGAGTGCGCCGGAAGCGACAAGGTCGCTGGCGGCTTTGAGGTCGTTTGCCATATAGCGGTCTTCATCGAGCGCGGGCGCTGCGGCACGGATCGTGGCGATGGCAAGGGTCAGTTCGGGACTGGTGGTCAGCGGCGCGCGCAGCTCGACGCCCTGCGCCGCCGTCAGCGCCTCGATGCCGACGATGCCGAAGAGATTGTCCGTCATCGGCAATAGGCGACGCGCGCCATGGCAGGCCATGGAGACATGGTCTTCCTGATTGGCTGATGTCGGCGTCGAATCGACGGAGGCCGGATGCGACATCTGCTTGTTTTCGGACATCAGCGCGGCCGAGGTGACCTCGGCAATCATCAGCCCGGAGTTCAAACCCGGCTTCTTGGCGAGGAAAGCCGGCAATCCATAGCTGAGCGCCGGATCGACCAGCAACGCAATGCGGCGCTGCGAGATCGCACCGATCTCGCAGACGGCGATCGCGATCTGGTCGGCGGCGAAGGCCACCGGCTCGGCATGGAAATTGCCGCCGGACACCACGGAATTGTCCGACAGGACGAGCGGATTGTCGGTGACCGCATTGGCTTCGATTTCAAGCGTGCGGCCGGCCGAACGCAGGAGGTCCAGGCAGGCGCCGTCGACCTGCGGCTGGCAGCGGATACAATAGGGGTCCTGAACGCGCTCGTCGCCCTCGATATGGCTTTGACGGATCACCGAACCGGCAAGCAGGCCACGAAGGGCGGCGGCGGTATCGATCTGGCCCTTATGACCACGCAGCGTGTGGATATCGGGATGGAACGGCGCGGAAGAGCCCATGGCGGCATCCGTCGACATTGCGCCGGTGATCAAGGCCGCCTGCGCAGCGCGATGGGCACGGAAAAGGCCGGCAAGAGCGAGTGCCGTTGAGACCTGCGTGCCATTGATCAGCGCCAGCCCTTCCTTGGCGGCAAGTACGATCGGCGTCAGTCCGGCCTTTTCGAGAGCTTCTGCGCCGGAAAGCCGTTCACCGGCATAAAAGGCCTCGCCATGCCCCATCATGACGGCGGTCATATGCGCGAGCGGCGCCAGATCGCCGGAAGCACCGACCGAACCCTTCTCGGGGATGACGGGCACCACGCCCTTTTCAAGCATCGCCTCGATCAGCCGCACCAATTCCAGCCGGACGCCGGACGCCCCGCGGCCGAGTGAAACGAGCTTAAGCGCCATGATCAGGCGAACGACGTTCTCCGGCAGCGGCTGGCCGACGCCGCAGCAATGCGACAGAATGAGATTGCGCTGGAGGGTGGCCACATCGGCGCTGTCGATCTTGATGGAAGCCAGTTTGCCGAAGCCGGTATTGATGCCGTAGACGGGTGCATTGCCGGCGGCGATTTCGGCGATACGGGCAGCGGCTTTGAGGATGCCGGTATCGAAAGAGGCATCGAGCTTGGCAGGCTCGCCGGTCCAGTAGATCGCGGCCAGTTGTTTCAGCGAGACGGAGCCGGGATGGAGAGTGACGGTCATCGGTCGAATTTTTCTCCCTTGAAGACGCGGGCATGAAGCGGATTGAAGCCGATGCGATAGACAAGCTCGGCAGGGCTTTCGATGTTCCAGACGGCGAAATCGGCCGATTTGCCGGCCTCCAACGTGCCGGTCTCGGCAAGCAGACCGAGAGCACGGGCGCCTTCACGGGTGGCACCCGCGATGCATTCCTCGACGGTCAGGCCGAAGAGCGTGGCCGCCATGTTCATCGTCAGCAGCATCGAGGTCAGCGGCGAGGTGCCGGGATTGCAATCGGTGGCGATGGCGATCTCAACACCTGCCTCGCGCAGCGCCTTGACAGGCGGCTTCTGCTTTTCATGAATGGCATAGAAGGCGCCGGGCAGAAGAACCGCGACCGTGCCAGCCGCCCCCATAGCCTTCACGCCGTCCTCATCGAGATATTCGAGATGGTCGGCGGAAAGCGCACCATAAGAGGCGGCAAGCTTGGCGCCGCCGAGATTGGAGAGCTGCTCGGCATGCAGTTTCACAGGGATGCCGAGCGACGTGGCACGATCGAAGACGCGGGCAATCTCGGCCGGCGAAAAGGCTATTCCTTCGCAGAAGCCGTCGACCGCATCGGCCAAGCCCTTGGCATGCGCCTGCTCCAGACCCGGCAACACCACCTCGGAAATATAATCGCCGTTCCGGCCCTTGTAATCCGCCGGCGTCGCATGCGCGGCGAGATAGGACGTGACGACGCGCACCGGGCGAGCATCTTCCAGCGCCCGGGCTGCCTGCAGCATCTTCAATTCGGATTCGATGCTGAGGCCATAGCCGGACTTCACCTCGATCGTGGTGACGCCCTCGGCAAGCAGCGTATCGAGGCGCGGCAGGGCAGTTGCAATGAGATCATTGACGGACAGCGCGCGCGTCGCGTTGACCGAGGAGACGATGCCGCCGCCGGCGCGCGCAATCTCTTCGTAGCTCGCGCCTTCCAGCCGCATCTCGAATTCGCGGGCGCGGTTGCCGCCGTGAACGATGTGCGTGTGGCAATCGACGAGACCGGGCGTGACCCAGCGGCCTTCGAGATCGAGGATTTCCGCATCGCCGGCCTCAGGCACATCGCTCTCATTGCCCGCGAAAACGATTTGGCTGCCCTTGGTCAGGATTGCACCCTTCTCGACGGTGCCGAGCCCCGGCCTATCGCCTTGCAAGGTCGCCAGACGGGCATTGCGCCAGAGGCGGCTTTTGGCCTCGGATCTCACGCTATCGCTGGAAAAATTGTTCCCACTCATCAGCTTTACGCCTTTCCTTATGGGTTCATAATGTATATACATATTAAAAGAGCTGACAAGAGGGATTTTGGATTCTGGATCCAAAAGGAAAGAGCTAGGTCATGACGAAACTTCATGCACGTTCGGCGCTGCTTCACGATGGCTGGCGGGAAAATGTCCGGCTGACGCTGGAGGACGGCCGCATTGCCGGTATCCAGGCTGGCGTTGCAGCGGACGCCGACGACGAACGGCACGAGGTTCTGGTTCCGGCAATGCCCAATCTCCACAGCCACGCCTTTCAGCGCGCCATGGCGGGCCTCGCCGAAGTCCGCGGCCCGGCAAATGATAGCTTCTGGAGCTGGCGGACCGTCATGTACAAGTTCGCGCTCTCGATGACCCCCGATCATGTCGAGGCGGTGGCTGCGCAGCTTTATATGGAAATGCTGGAAGCCGGCTTCTCCCGGGTCGGCGAGTTCCACTATCTGCATCACGACAAGGATGGCAGTTCCTATGCCAATATCGCCGAGATGGCCGAGCGCATCGGCGCGGCAAGCGCCGAGACCGGCATTGGCTTGACGCTGCTGCCAGTCTTCTACGCCCATTCCGGCTTCGGCGGCGCCGCCCCAATCGATGGCCAGCGGCGCTTCATCAATTCGCTCGATCGGTTCGAAGCGCTAATGGCCGGCTGCCGGACCATCGTCGACCGGCTGCCCGGCGCCGAACTCGGCCTTGCCCCGCATAGCCTCAGGGCGGCAACGCCTGAAGAGCTCGCAAAACTCGTGCCGCTCGCCGGTGACGGGCCGATCCATATCCATGTCGCCGAACAGGTGAAGGAAGTCGAGGATTGCCTCGCCTGGTCCGGTGCCCGGCCGGTCGAATGGCTGCTCGATCATGCACCGGTCGACGGACGCTGGTGCCTGATCCACGCGACCCATATGACCGATGGCGAAACCCGGCGAATGGCGAAAAGCGGTGCGATCGCCGGCCTCTGCCCGGTGACAGAAGCCAACCTCGGCGATGGCACTTTTCCGGCGCCGTTGTTCCTGGAGGAGGGCGGCCGCTATGGCATCGGCTCGGATTCCAACATTTTGATCTCCGTTCCCGAAGAACTGCGGCAGTTGGAATATTCGCAGCGTCTGGCGCTGCAGGCCCGTAACGTCATCGCCACATCGGGCGGCTCGACGGCGCGCGCGCTGTTCGACTATGCCATCGCCGGCGGCGGCGTGGCGTTGAAGGCACAAGCCGGGCTCGCTGTCGGCCGTTACGCCGACGTGGTCTCGCTCGACGTTAGCGCCGTTCCCTACCTTTCCGGCGATCAGATCCTCGATCAGTGGATGTTTGCCGGCGGCGTTGCAGTCGACAGCGTCTGGGCGCAGGGCCGTAAGCAGGTCGAAGGTGGCCGGCATAAGCAGCGGAAAACAATTGCCGGTCGGTTCCGTGCCGCAATGACCGAACTAATCGGTTGAAAAAGCATTTTCCGTCGCGACAATGAAGTTCTAAATGAACAGAGTGGCGATCATCCAGGTCTCACGAGGAAACGGTCGGCGGCATGACGACAGCTAAAGAAGCGACCCTGCATCAGCGTATCCTGAGCGATATCGAGAGCCGGATCGTTTCCGGCGATTGGCCCCCCGGCCATCGGATACCCTTCGAGCTTGCCCTGGCGGAACAATATGACTGTTCGCGCATGACGGTGAACAAGGTGCTGACGCAGCTTGCCCGGGCCGGGCTGATCGAGCGGCGCAAGCGTTCGGGAAGTTTCGTCACGCAGCCGCAGGCGCAATCGGCGGTGTTGGAAATCCACGACATCAAGTCGGAAATCCTGTCGCTGAACCTGCCCTACTCCCACAAGATCGTGAAGCGCGCTAAGCGCAAGGGTCGCCCCGACGACGCGCGGCGCCTGCAATTTGCCGGCGCGGTCTCGGTGCTGGACATCACCTGCATTCATTATGCCGGCCGCCGGCCTTTCTGCCTGGAAGACCGTGTTATCAATCTCGACGCCGTACCGGAGGCGGCCCAGGTCAATTTCGACGAATTGCCACCCGGACCGTGGCTCATCAATCAGGTGCCGTGGAGCACGGCCGAACACCAGATCCGCGCCATCGCCGCCGAAGGTGAGGCCGCCGCAAGCCTGGACATCGCCAAGGGCACCGCCTGCCTCGTCATTGAACGACGCACCTGGAGCGGCCTCGGGCCGATCACCCACGTCCGCCTCACCTATCCCGGCGATCGTCATACATTGGTGGCGCGTTTCACGCCGTCGAGCTGAAACCTTCCCGTTACTGGCGCTGCACGGGCTCGGTCTGCATCGGGATAAGGTTATCGGACTGGTGGACGGGCTTCACGGGATTGACCAGCAAGATGCTGAGCGCAATCAGTACCAGCGCCAGGACGAGGATAATGCCGATCAAAAATGGACGAATGGCGATCATTTCGGTTCTCCAATCTTCCGTGTTTGACACCATAACGTTACAGGAAGGGGATTTTGAGGCAATCAGCTTTTTGCGCTCAGACATTGCGCCCAGCCACAAAGTTTCAACCTCATTTCCCGATTTCCCCGGATTCTTGGCGACGAACCGACAGTCGAAAACCACTCCGGCTTGCCGACGCAGTGCCGGCTGTCGCGAGACCTCGGATGCGCATTTCCTCTGTCCGATGCCTAGACTTGACAGACACCCTACCGATAGGTAGGCAAAACGCATGAGCAATATTTCGACAAAAGCCGACGAGATCGTGCAATCTGCACGCGGCCTGATTATCGCGGGCGGTTACAACAGCTTCAGCTTCGCCGATATTTCGGCAGAGGTCGGCATTCGCAAAGCCAGCATACATCACCATTTTCCGACCAAGGCGGATCTCGTCAGGATCGTCGTGGCACGCTATCGGGAGGAGGCGCGGCAGGGTCTCGCCAAGGCCGACGCCAATATTGCCGATCCCGTCGCGCGCCTTCGAGCCTACACGGGCTTCTGGGAAGCATGCATCAGAGACGATACTGCCCCCTTCTGCATCTGCGCCATGCTTGCCGCCGAACTGCCGGTGCTGCCGGCCGAGGTGGCGGCCGAGGTGCGGGGCCATTTCCGCGACCTTTCGGGATGGCTTGCCGCCGTCATGGAAAAAGGCGCGGCCGAACGCCATCTCATATTGCCCCGCCCGGCAACCGAGGAAGCGCTATCCTTCATGGCGACGGTGCATGGCGCCATGCTTTCGGCGCGAGCCTATGGCGACCCGGCAGTCTTTACCACCATTGTCGAGCCGCTGTTCGATCGACTGACCGTTTTTCATTGAAATCATTATGGTTTTGGTGATTATTAACGGATAACGCACCTCTCACGCTTGTTTGATTGGCGAAGCTACCGAGTGGTAGATAGGATCGCCTCGTTGCAGCACGGGATGACGATCTTTTCGCTCCTCTCATGCAAAGAATTCTGTTGGCGGTCCCGGCCGCCTGTCCAAAAGCCTACCGATTAGTAGGTACCTCAAGGAGACTATTCATGGATCGCAAGCTTCTGACGAAGAGCATATTTGCACTGGCCGCCGGCGCCGTCGTAACGCTCGCCGCGCTGCAGGACGCCAATGCGGCCGAGCGCGTCCGCGTGCGGGGCACGATCGAAAGCCTCGATGGCGATACTCTCAAGGTCAAGTCCCGCGATGGCAAGGACATCACCGTGATGCTGAAATCCGGCTGGGGCGTCACCGGCGTAACCAAGGCTTCGGCTGCCGATATCAAACCCGGCGATTTCGTCGGCATTGCCAACGAGCCGACGAAGAGCGGCGTTGCCGGCGCCATCGAAGTCGTGATCTTCCCCGCCTCGATGAAGGGCACCGGCGAAGGCGACAGGCCCTGGGATTCGAAGCCGAACAGTTCCATGACAAACGCCACCGTGGCCAATGCCGTGAAGTCGGTGAACGGCCCGACGCTGACCCTGACCTATAAGGGCGGCGAGAAGAAGATCAACATTCCGGAGGGCACTCCGGTCGTGACCCTCACCTCGGCCACCAAGGATGATCTGAAGGCCGGCGCCGGTGTCTTCATTACCGGCGAAACCACAGGCGACGGCATGGTTTCCAGCGATCGCGTTGCCGTCGGCGTTAACGGCACCGTTCCGCCGATGTGATCTCCCGGCCAAGGGAAGCTTGCAGGCCAATCGGCATCCGCCCGCCGAGAGCCTGCCATGCGGCGCTCCATAGTCAGACCTGGTGATGGAGCGCCGCCACTTTCCCGGCCGATTTGTGGTACCATACAGCCGGGCTTTCCAAAGGGTTCGTTGAAAATTTCGAGAGGAGCCTAGCCATGGCCGACATCGATGCGACCGGCGCACCGCCTGCGCGCCCTCGGACAATCTACATTCGCCGGCATTCGATCGTCACCCGCCTGACGCACTGGCTGAATGTGCTCTGTCTTTCACTGCTGCTGATGAGCGGCATGCAAATTTTCAACGCCCATCCCGCCCTTTATTGGGGCCAGTACGGCGCCAATGCCGATCCATCCTGGCTGCAGATATCCGCCACGGACGGCGACAACCAGCCCTACGGCACCCTGCGCATCGGCAACCTGACGATCCCGACAACCGGCGTTCTCGGCGCGTCGAAAGAGGACGGTCAATGGACCGAACGCGCCTTTCCCGCCTGGGCGACGATCCCGAGTTATCAGGATCTGGCCGACGGCCGGCGCTGGCACTTCTTCTTCGCCTGGCTCTTCGTCTTCAACGGTCTGATTTATCTGCTCTATGGCTTCATTGCCGGCCATTTTCGCCACGATCTGACCCCCTCGGGTGCCGAGGTCTCGCCGCGCAATCTCTGGCATGAAATTGTCGAGCACGCCCGCCTGCGCTTTCCGAAAGGCGAGAAGGCAAAACGCTACAATGCATTGCAGAAGCTTACTTATCTGATCGTCATCTTCATCCTGCTGCCGCTGATGCTGGCGACCGGCCTCACCATGTCGCCCGGCATCGATGCCGGCTATCCGTTCCTGCTCGATATCTTCGGCGGCCGGCAGACGGCGCGCGGCATTCATTTCATCACTGCCTGGACGATCGTGCTCTTCGTCCTCGTCCATGTGGCGATGGTCATCCTATCCGGCCTCTGGAACAACATACGCTCCATGGTGACCGGCCGCTATGCCATCCGTACGGAACGAGAGGACGAGGCATGAGCAAGATTTTCACCCGTCGCCGCTTCCTTATCGGCTCTGCCGCCAGCCTCGGCGCCATCGGCCTTACCGGCTGTGACGACGTTACCGGGAACCAGAACGTCCAGAAAGTTCTGGCGCTGGCCGAAGGCCTGACCATGGGCACGCAACGCCTGCTCGTTTCACCGCAGGCGCTTGCCCGCGAATATACCGACAAGGACATCTCGCCGACCTTCCGCCCGAACGGCACCGATAATCCCGGCACAGAGGACTATGCCGCTATGGTGGAAAACGGTTTCTCCACCTGGAAGCTGAAAGTCGACGGCATGGTCAACCAGCCGATGGAATATTCGCTTGCCGACCTCAAGAAGCTGCCATCGCGCACGCAGATTACCCGGCATGACTGTGTGGAAGGCTGGAGCGCCATCGGCAAATGGACCGGCGTGCCGCTCGGCCTCATTCTGCAGAGCGCCGGGCTGAAGCCGGGCGCGCGCTATGCGGTGTTTTATTGCGCCGACGAGTTGGAGCAGACGCTTGACGGTAGCGGCCGTTATTACGAAAGCATCGACCTGATCGACGCCTTCCATCCCCAGACGATCCTCGCCTATTCGATGAACGGCAGGGATCTTGAAGTCGCCCATGGCGCGCCGCTGCGTCTGCGCGTCGAGCGCCATCTCGGCTACAAGCATGCCAAATACGTGATGCGCATCGAAATCCGCGACAAGTTCGACGATCTCTGGGGCGGCAAAGGCGGCTTCTGGGAGGATCGGGGGTATGAATGGTACGCCGGAATCTGAGAGGGCATCCTTCAGCATGGTCCAATTTGTCGCAGGCTGTTCGGAAGCGGAACACGCATGCGCGGGGATGCGTTTGTTAAAAGGGCAATTATGCCCTTTCGGAGGAAATGCACATGCTGAGATCGATTTTGATCGCGGCCGTGTTTGCGGCAGCGGGCATTGCGCCTGCCTATGCTGCATCTATGGCGAAATGTGACGATGCTTCCATTTCGGCCTTGCAGACCAAAGTGGATGCAATGACCGACCAGACGAAAAAGACAGCCGCCACCAAACAAGTGGCTATGGCCAAAGATGCCATGAAGGCGCACAAGATGAAAAACTGTGTGACCCACATGGAAAATGCCGAGAAGGGCATGAGCAAGATGTAATGGCTCGCCGCCGCTTGGTGGATTTGGAGTATGAGGCCCGGGCATCCGGGCCTTGAGTTTGTCGGGAGCGGCTGTTTCGACCTCTCGCACAACTCACCCTAACGGCTACCCCTGATATGCCGCGCCGCGTCGGCAAACGAGATGTGCGATTTGATTTCGCGCGTCGACATGGATGTCACCGTATGCCGCACGCCGGGCAGCCGGTTCAACTCCTGGCGCAGCAACCGGTCGAGGGCAGCCATGTCGGCGGCCAATATGTGCAGGAGATAGTCGGCCTCTCCCGTTGTCGCATGACAGCGCCAGATCAGCGGATGGTGGCGCACGGCGGCTTCGAAGGCATCGAAGCGCTCGACGTCGATCGACACTTGCACGAAGGCCTCCAGACCGAAGCCGAGCTGTGCCGGATCGAGGAGCGTCCGGTAACCGCGGATCACACCGGCCTCTTCCAGCGCCTTCACCCGCTTCCAGCACGGCGTCTTGCTCAGACCCACCTGTTCGGCAAGCGCGGCAAAGGAGATGCGGGCGTCGGCTTCCAGAGCTGCGACGATCTTGTGGTCAAGTGCGTCCAAGTCCATCGTTCTCTCCGTTGCGCTTATCGCCCCCGATCGTACTCCCAATCGCCGATTTTGAATGACAATGAGGAACAATGTTCAAGCGAAATTTTCGTATCCTTCCAAAAGGGGAATATGCCAGTGGCAAAGGCCAGGAAAATGGGAACGAAGATGCAGAAGGAAGAATACTACGCGCACATCGAGGCGCCAGACATGCGCGACTATGGCGTTTATCTGCAATGCGACAAGCTGCTCGCCTGCCAGAAGCCGTTAAGCGCGATGGTCAACGGCGACGAGCTGCAGTTCCAGATCGTCCATCAGGTGGAAGAGCTCTGGATGAAACTCATCGCCTACACGCTTGTCGACGTCATTGCCTTCATCGAGGAAAAGAATACCCATCGGGTGGTGACGCTGATGGGCCGCGTGCATCGGCTGATGCGGTTGATGACGGCGCAGCTCGATCTGCTCGAAACCATGTCGCCCAAGGAATATCAGCAGATCCGCTTGCAGCTCGGCAATGGCAGCGGCCAGGAATCGCCCGGTTTCAAGTTCCTGTTGCGCCTGCCGCCGGATCTCTGGCGGGCCTTCAAGGCCCACTATCTCGACGCAGCGGGATTGACGGTCGAGGACCTCTATGACGGCAAATACGATCATGGCGACAGCTACGTCGTCGCTGAAGCGCTGGTGGAATTCGACGAGCTCTTTCAAAAATTCCGCGCCAATCACATCTACCTGATCCAGCGCTCGATCGGGCTCGGCTCGAAATCCCTCAAGGGCCGCCCGGTCGAGTTGCTGCAGGCCGGTACCCGCCATCGCTTCTTCCCCGATCTCTGGGATATTCGCGCCGAGATGACCGATCGCTGGGGCAGCCAATACGGCGTGGTGCGCGATTCCATTTCCAAGCACGACGCCGCGGAATAGGTTTCGCCAGCCTCCGATCATCCGTCGCGCTGCATGGTGCGACGGAAGGCTTTCAGCGTTTCGGCACTGACATGGTGTTCCATGCCCTCGGCATCGATCCGTGCCGTCTCGGCGCTGACGCCGAGCCACCGTAGGAACGCCTCGACGGTCTGATGGCGGGCACGGATATCCTGGGCGATCTTGCTGCCCGCCTCCGTCAGGAAAACACCGCGATAGGGCCGCCGCGATACCAGCCCATCTTCGCAGAGCCGTGCCAGCATCTTGGCGACCGTCGGCTGCGACACGCCGAGCCTTGCCGCGATATCCACCTGCCGCGCCTCGTTGCCATCATCGATGAGATCGGCGATCAACTCGACATAATCTTCCACCAGAGCACCGCGGCTGGCCTCCCGCGTATGTCGGAAACCCTCCGAATGGGTTTCGGCATCCGGCAGCGGCTCGTCCCGATGGATCGGCGGTTTTATCTTCGGCAATTCCTTCGGCTCCCGGAGCTACGGACAAACTTACTTTTATCTTTATAGCACCGGCTTCAATCTTGAAAGCGGATGATGATTTTTGCGGCGGCGTTACCGCGCCACAACGCCGAAACTATAAAATATAGCCTATTGCATAATGTTGATATCGGGCATATTTATTTAGTCATGTCGTAGACGATGCCGGAGCCCCGCATGACGCAGATTCAGGAAGCAGCCGCGCCGCGAGCATGGAAATTTGCCCGCTCGAATGAAGATGCGCGGCCGAGCCTTCCGGAGGTCAATGCCACGGTTCACGTTCCGCACACCGGCACATGGGTGCGACGGCTGATTGCCTTCCTCGGGCCGGGCTATATGGTCTCCGTCGGCTATATGGACCCCGGCAACTGGGCGACCGATCTCGCCGGCGGTGCGCAATTCGGCTATACGCTGCTTGCCGTCATCATGCTATCCAATCTGATGGCGATCCTGCTGCAAGCCCTTGCGGCCCGGCTCGGCATCGTCACCGGCCGCGATCTGGCGCAGGCCTGCCGCGACCATTATTCGAGGCCGGTCAATCTGGCCCTGTGGTTTGCCTGCGAACTCGCCATCATCGCCTGCGATCTCGCTGAGGTCATCGGCACGGCGATCGCACTGCAATTGCTCTTCGGCATCCCGTTGATCGGCGGCGCGCTGATCACCGCGCTCGACGCCTTCCTGCTGCTGCTCCTGATGAACAAGGGCTTTCGCTTCCTGGAGGCCTTCGTCATAGCACTCCTCGTCGTCATCGCCACCTGTTTCGCCATCCAGATCGCCGCCGCCGCTCCTCCGGTTGCCGCTATCCTCAATGGTTTCATCCCCTCGCCCGAGATCGTCACCAATCACGAGATGCTCTACATCGCCATGGGCATCATCGGCGCGACCGTCATGCCGCATAATCTCTACCTGCATTCCTCGATCGTGCAGACCCGTGCCTATAAGCGCACCGACGAGGGCCGCCGCGATGCGATCAAATGGGCGACGACCGACAGCACGATTGCCTTAATGCTGGCACTTTTCGTCAACGCTTCCATCCTGATTGTGGCAGCCGTCGCTTTCCACAATAGCGGGCATTCCGATGTCGCCGAAATCGGCCAGGCCTTCGAGTTGCTGTCGCCGCTGCTTGGCCTTGGGATCGCCTCGACGCTCTTTGCCGTGGCGCTTCTTGCCTCCGGCCTCAATTCCACCGTAACTGCGACGCTCGCCGGCCAGATCGTCATGGAAGGTTTTCTTCGCCTGCGCATTCCGCACTGGGCAAGACGACTTCTGACACGCGGCCTCGCAATTATTCCAGTTGTTTTTGTTACTGCATTTTATGGTGAAAAAGGCACTGCGGATCTGCTCGTTCTGAGCCAGGTCATCCTGTCCATGCAACTGCCCTTTGCCGTCATCCCACTCGTCCAATTCGTCACAGATCGCGGAAAAATGGGCAGATTCACCGTTCCGAGAAGTGTTGCCCTCCTTTCCTGGTTAGTCGCGGGCGTCATTCTGGCGCTGAATTTCAAGCTGCTTTACGACACCATCTTCGGTTGACGAATCACCCGTGATGCGAGAATCTGCACGCGCTGAAGATCACGGTAATTAACCGATCCGTAATATTTGCCCAGATTTTGACATGATTTGCCCTAGTTTGGGCCCACCGCAGTCTGCAGGGTTCCTCAATTCATGGTCGAAAGTCCATTGCGCGTCCAATTTCCTGCAGAAGCTGCAATTCAGGCGCGGCCGCATCATGAATTTCACGTTCCTTTTCTGCCCCGTTCTGCTCATCTTCGCCACCTGATCGCCATCGGCCTTGCCGGCACCGCCTCCTTCGGCCTTCTCGCCACCGTTCTTTACCCGCTGCTTGCCCGCCACACGATCGAGCAGGCCGTGCCGGTCCGCATAGCCCAGCTCATCCGGTCACAGCCGGCGTTGCCCAAGAGCGACCGGATCGCCGCGAAACAGCGTTTCGACGGCGCCCGCTTTGCGCAGGTGGCGGAAAAGACCTCGAGCGGCGAAACCCGCATCTTCACCTATCACCGCACGACGCTGGTCTTCAAAGCCGAGGCTGCCGAGCCTTCCGACGACGATGCCACGGCCATCAATGCGGCCTATGGCGACGATGCCCAAGCCGAGCCTGCTCTCTTCTCGGCGCCGGCGCTTGCAGATATCCGCCCGGGCATCTATCCGCATGCCAATCGTTACGACGCGGTCCGGCGCTCCCGCTTCCCGGTCCGCGGCGTGCCGTTGAATGTCAGTGTGTCGAAGGCGACCACAGGCGAGGCCGGCCGCGAGTTCAAAAGGTTGGTTTCCATGCCGAAGGATCGGCAGGAGCTGCAGGATATCCTTGCCTCCGCCGGTCTCGGTGAAGACGCTGGCGACGAGCTGCAGCGCGCCTTGGAAACGGATACGGTTTCGCCCGGCGATAGCCTGGAACTGCTGCTAGAGAAAAAGACCGCCGACGCGGCGCCGAAACTGATCATGGCCCGCCTCAGCGGTGAGAAAACGCCCGAGCGCGTCGTCGCACGCGACGATGCCGACGGCTTCGTGCCCCTCACCGACGACCGGCTGTTTTCCACGCTCTATAGCGAGAGCCAGGCTGAAGCGCCCTCCTCCTCGGACGTGGCCGCCGTCGACCTCAAGGGCATCGACAGCGACGATCGCTCGACGATCCGAGCCAAACTGCAGAAGGCGGGGCTTTCGGCGGAATGCGCCGACCAGCTTATGAAGCTCGCCAAGGCAAATGGCATTTCCCTGACGGGGGGCGACGACGCGCCCGACAGTGTCGATCTGCTGTTCCGCAAGGCGGACAATGGCAAAAGCGAACTGATGTTCATCGAGTTCCATACCGATGGCGACACGCACCGCTTCTATCTGCACAAAGAGGGTGGCGAAGGCCCCTCGGAATTCTACGATGAGGGCGGTCACTCCGTCGCCAAGGTGCTGACTCACCGTCCAGTGCCGAACGGCACGCTCGGCGACGGATTTGCCTGGCGCATCCATCCGATCCTCGGCGTCCGGAAATTCCACAATGGCGTCGATTTCCGCGCCCCGATGGGCAGCCCGATCATGGCGGCCGGCGACGGCACCGTCGAAAAGATTTCCTGGGAAACAGGCTACGGCAAATATGTCCGCATTCGCCACGATGGCGGCTACGAGACCACCTATGCCCATATTGCCTCGACGCCGTCGGACCTGCATGTCGGCGAGCGTGTCACCCAGGGCCAGGTCATTGCCTATGTCGGCTCCACCGGCTATTCCACCGGTCCGCATCTCTATTACGAACTGCGCGTCAACGGCCGCTACGAAAACCCGCTGACCGCCCAATTACCAGCCGGCACCAATCTCACCGGCAAGTCGCTGGACAGCCTGCGCTCGCAGGTCAGCCACGTCGACAATATCATGACCTATCTCGACGTGCCGCCGCCCAACGAAGCCCGCCCCTTCTCAGCTTTCGATCAGGGACCAGAGTGAGGCCCAGGCCCCGGACCGGGTCACTTCGGCAGACCCTAATACGCCGATTGCAGCGGCGCTTTGCTGCGGATCATCGGCGAACCCCTCGATGGGATCGCTACACCGCTGATTTAAATCTCAACGCATCGCTGGCTGGAACACATACTCGATCAGATGCTGAGCCAATCTTGCGGCGAAGGCTATGGTCGTAAGGGTAGGGTTTGCCTGGCTCGAGGTCGGGAAAACCGAGCTGCTGGCGACGTAGAGATTCTTCAGATCGAAAACTTTGAGGTTCCGGTCGACGACGGCTTTTTGCCGGCTGACACCCATTCGCGTCGTCCCAATCTGATGGGTACCGTGGCGAGCCATGGTCAGCATCGCTCCCGATAGCTCGCCGGTTGGTTCGCGAAACCGCAATTCGGCGCAGCCGGTCTCTCGAAGCCACTCGTTAAGAAGGTAATGAGCACGCGCTAGCGCGTCGGCGTTCTCCTTCGAGAATTTGATATCGATTTCGAGGCGGGGCAGACCGAGTGCGTCTTGCTGATTTCCCAGCCGAACATGGCTGTCCCGATCCGGAAAGTGCTCGGAATGAAAATAGAGCCCATAGAGGCGATGACGATTTTTGGCGTAGAAGCCCGGCCGGCGAACCGTCGCGAGGTACCGCCAATACAGAAATGACGGAAGGAATGAGAGTATCTCCAATGGGCTTCTGACTATATTCTTGACATGATCCGCGTTGCTGACCCGGTGCATCGCGTGATGCCTTCGTATGACTTCGGATGTCAGCCTCCTGCCGAGCGGCGGGAATTTGACCGCGAGATAGGCCAGCGATAGCAGCGCGCTCCCATGAGTGGGATCCGACACCTGCGATACCACTGGCCAGAAAGCCACATTTGGCAGCTTGTGCTGAAGAATCTGGTCGTCGGCAGGTATTATCCTTCGGCGAACGTAGGATCGGTGTTCGTCCAACTCGAAATTGAACGCGGCCTCGATCCCGGGATCGCGGAAATAGATCTGACTGGCTTGGCCAACGATGTGGCTCATATAATAGCGGCCGAGAGCGCCTTCGGCGCCGCCGAACAAAGCGGGTTTGCGTCGTTGGAGCGCCAGGAGCAGTCGTGTGGTCTCCAGACCGCCCATAGCAAGAACCGTCACCTTGGAGGAGATCATGATCTCCGCGCCGTCGGGTCGACGGGCGATTACTTTTTCAACGTTTCCGTCCTCGGAGATCACCAGATCGGAAACCGTCAGCTTAAGGTGAATATCAAGTTGATCGTCGTGGAGGGTGTCGGTGAACACCGATTGGATGAGTTTCTTGTTGCGGCTGTAACGTTCGCGCCTGCTGAGGTCGAATTGGCCGTTTCCGCAGTCGAGGCGAGAATCTGGATTTTGGAAGGTGGAAGGGCCGCAGTCTGCATACTGCGCGGCCACATCGAAGTAAGGCGCTATGTCGGCATAGCCTATCGGCCACTGGCCGTCGTCGAAGCGATCAACGAAATCCACCGGATCGTATGGTACGCATCGGCCGCTCCAAAGATTGGACGTGCCGCCAAGTTGGCGCGAGACGCAAATCCTCACGTCGTCGTGCAAGTTGGAATCGACGATATGCGCTTGAGCGAGCTGTTGAGCGGCTGGCGAGGGCCGTCGGCCGCCCGATTCCGCAATCAAGATTCTAAGCTTGGTTTTTCGCAGTTCCGATGCAAGTGCCAGACCGACCGGACCGGATCCAATGATGCAAACATCATAGCTATCGCAAGCCGGTTGTGTGGCTTCTTCGAAAATCATGCTCGCTCCCATTCACGCGAGGCGGGAGGACATAGCGCGTCCGCAATCGATTAAAACATGATTTTCTAATTTAGCATGAATATTGGGTATCGCCAGGCCTGCGGCCCGCCAGCGCAAGCGATGGCATCGGCTCGGATGCCAGGTTGGAATTTAAGGGAATGTGAATTTGGTCGGATGCCCCGAGCAGTCGCACCTTCGCAGGCACACGAGGATCTAAGCAACCATTGCGCTCAGAAAGAATTCAGTTCCTGCGGCTTGCCACGAAGCGTGCCGTCTCGATCAGCAAAGACGCCTTCTCTCCATAGGGAGACAGTAGTTCGGCAGCTTCCGTCACCAGACGGGCAAGCGTGCTTTCGGCCCATGCCTGGCCATGCAGCGCGAGCAATGTTCCCTTGCCCCGCGCGGCGTCCTTGCCGGTAGCCTTGCCCATGGTTGCGGCGTCGGCGGTGAGGTCGAGGAGATCGTCGGCAAGCTGGAAGGCAAGGCCAATCTTTTCGCCGAAGATACGCAGCCGCTGGCGGTCCTCGGCCGAGGCGCCGGCGATGATAGCGCCGGCCTCGCAGGCAAAGCGGATCAGTGCCCCGGTCTTCATCGCCTGCAGCATGGTGATGCCGCGCTCGTCGGGAGCCTCTTTTTCGGCAGCAAGATCGAGCGCCTGGCCGCCCGCCATGCCGCCGATGCCGGCCGCGCGCGACAGCGCCAGCACGAGTTCGATCTTTCGGTCCGCCGGCAGATCGGTCTCCGGTGCGGCGATGATGTCGAAGGCGTAGGTCAGCAGGCTGTCACCGGCCAGGATCGCCGTCGCATAGTCGAAGGCGACATGCACGGTCGGTTGGCCGCGGCGCAGGTCGTCGTCATCCATGGCCGGCAGATCGTCATGCACCAGCGAATAGCAGTGCACGCATTCGAGCGCCGCGCCGATGCGGAGCGCCGCATCGGCTTTGCCGCCGAGAAGTGCTGCAGCCTCCATCACCAGAAACGGTCTCAGCCGCTTGCCGCCGTTTAGCACGCCATGACGCATCGCTTCGAGCAGGCGTATGGGGCGAATGATTTCGCCGTTCAGGCAGGTATCTGCGAAAAGCCGGCTCAGGACGGTCTCGACCTTGCCGGCATTGTCCTTAAGGCGATGTTCGAAGGAGGAATTGGTGCTGTCCATGGCCGCTGTTTGGCACGAGTGCGGGTTGCTGGCAACGAGAATTGTCAACAGCGGGGATGGGAATCTCGTCGCACTCTGGTCATCGCTCTGTGTAGACGGTATGACAATTGCAGCATTCCTGGCGCGCTCCTTTTCGCGCGAAGGGTGCTCCGGGGCGGAGCAGCGGAGGGGGCCTTCAGCAATTGGAAGTATCGACGGATAGCGATGAGGAAGCAGAAATGCCGCGACGCCCGGGTCGGCTTGCGCGGTTCAGGAGCCGTCCCCTCTGGCAGCGCATCGTTCTCGTCCTCGTCGCTTTGATGCTGCTGCCCTATTTGTTCATTCTGCTTTATGTTCTCCCGTTCATTCACCCGATTTCCACCCTGATGCTGCGCGATGCCGTCACCTTTCAGGGATATGATCGCCGATGGGTTTCTTTCGATGACATAGCGCCGGTGCTCGTCCAGTCGGTCATGGTCTCCGAGGATGGGCAATTCTGTTTTCACGGTGGTGTCGACTGGGGCGAGATGCGCATGCTGGTGCGGGAGACGATGCGGGGCGAGTCCACGCGCGGCGGCAGCACCATCCCGATGCAGACCTCGAAGAACCTTTTCCTTTGGAACAGCCGCTCCTTCGTGCGCAAGGCGCTGGAGCTGCCGCTGGCCGTTTCCTCCTCCTTCGTCTGGTCGAAGCGGCGGATGATGGAAATCTATCTGAATATCGCCGAATGGGGGCCGGGTATTTATGGCATAGACGCGGCCGCGCGCCATCATTTCAAGGTGCCGGCCTCCAAGTTGAACGCCCGCCAGGCCGCCCTTCTCGCCGTCTCGCTGCCCAATCCGATCGACCGGGTGGCAAGCAAGCCGGGGCGCGGGCTGCGCCAGCTCGCCTCGCTGATCCAGCGGCGGGCGAAGAATTCCGGCGAGTACATCAAATGCCTTTATAACTGATATCAGAACTTGTCGTTCGATCGGCTGACCGTCATCTGGCATTCTTGCTCGTGACGTAAGGGCGGGTGATCTGCCAACCAAATCGGACCTGCCCCATGAGCATCGATGCCTTTTCGCCCGAACTTCTGAAATATTCCAAGAGCCGCCATCCCGAACCATCCGTTCATCTCGGCACGCGCTTCGATCTTTCGGGCAATTTCCAATATGAGCCGGGCAATACGATCGTATGCCATGTGGTGGAAGGCTCCGAAACGCAGCGCGCCCTCGTTGCGGCCCGGGAGAAATTTCTGGCAATGCCGGAAGCTTCGCAATTCACCTTCACGCCGATTTCCAGCCTGCACATGACGCTGTTTCAGGGTATTATCGAATACCGCCGCACGCAGCCCTTTTGGCCTGCGGATATTGCGCTGGACACGCCGATCGATGAGATGACCGAGATCCTGGGCGAGCGCCTGAAGGCCTTTTCGATGCGCGATCCCTTCAAGGTGGCGGTGACGCATGCGCGGCCGAGCGGCCTTTTGATGGATGGCGCGACCGAGACGGATCGAAAGGTGATGCGGCAATGGCGCAACGCTTTTGCGGATCTTCTCGGCTACCGCCATCCCGATCACGATGTCTATCCGTTCCACATCACCTTTTCCTATGTGATCGAGCGGCTGAGTGATGAGGCGCTGCCGCGTTGGCAGGCGATGCTGGACAAGGTTGCTGCAGAAGTCCGCGCCGAGGTGCCGGTTCTCGAGCTGCATCCGCCGGCCTTCTGCGCCTTCAACGACATGAAGCATTTCGAGGAACTTCTGGTGTTCGAGTTCGCAAAGTAAAAAGGAAAAACCATGGACAAGCTGACCCTCTATATCGGAAACAAGAACTATTCCTCCTGGTCGTTTCGCCCGTGGATCGCATTGGAGGGTTGCGGCATCGCTTTCGAAGAAGTGCTGATCCCCTTCGATTTTCCGGCCGGCAATCCGCGCATCCGCGAGGTTTCGCCGACAGGCAGGGTGCCGATGCTGGTCCATGACGGTTTCAAGGTCTGGGAATCGCTCGCCATCATCGAATATGTGGCCGAGCTTTTCCCAGATGCCGGCCTCTGGCCCAAGGAGCGGCAGGCGCGCGCACTGGCGCGCTCGATCTCCATGGAAATGCTGGCGGGCTTCCGGGCGCTCCGCAATGCCTGCCCGATGAACATTCGTCGTCCTGTCAGCCGGCTCGATCTGCCGGAAGGCGTCATGGAGGACGTTGCGCGTATCGAAACGATCTGGCGCGAAATGCGCGCCCGATCCGGCGGCCCCTTCCTGTTCGGCACTTTTTCAGGCGCCGACGCCATGTTCGCGCCGATCGTCAACCGCTTTGAAGTTTATGATCTCGTCGGTTCCGCTGACACGCTGGACTATATGGCGGCGATGAAAGCCCTGCCCGCCTGGCAGAAGTGGGAAAAAGCGGCGCGTGAGGAGCCGTGGATCGTGCCGGAAGACGAAGCCTGATCGCTGATTCGGCATTCATCTGGCTGAATCCGACGGTGCGGGCAAAAAATGCGGGAAGGGACTGGTCAAAGTCCCTTTAGCCATGTATAAGCCCGCCCAATTTCCGAAATTGATCCATGTCTGTTTCGGCCGCCTGGCTGGCCGCTGATATGTTTCGTCCGCAAAGTGGAGTAACGAGAATGGCTGTACCGAAGAGAAAAACGAGCCCGTCCAAGCGCGGTATGCGCCGCTCGGCCGATGCGCTGAAGGCTCCGACCTATGTCGAAGACAAGAACTCCGGCGAACTGCGTCGCCCGCATCATATCGATCTGAAGACCGGCATGTATCGCGGCCGTCAGGTTCTGACGCCGAAGGAAAGCGCATAATCCAGCGCTCCTTAAGGGCTGAGATCAAAAGGCTGGCGTTTCGCCGGCCTTTTTCTGTTTGCGCATTTGGTGCCGCAGGATCCCCGCCGAAAACCGCTTCGCAGTTTTGAGGCTATGCGCTAAGACTTGCGGCGACTTTTATTCCGAAGAGATTTTCTGACTATGATTGTTGCCTTCCCGCTAATGATCGTTCCCCTCGTGCTCTACAATCTGGCGATGCTGGGTCTGATGGGCGCCGGCGGCATTGCTTCCCTCAACGATGTCATTCTTGCGCTCGCCATGCTCTCGGGCGCGACATGGACCCTGCAGCTCGGCGATCTTTTCATCGTAATCGCCCTGATTACGCTGTTCTTCGAAATTCTGAAGGCAACGCGCAATGGTTCGGGTTCATTGCTCAACCACATGCTGTCGATGCTGGTGTTCATCGCCTATCTCGTCGAATTCCTGCTGGTCAAGGATGCCGCGACACAGACTTTCTTCGTCCTGATGACCATCGCCTTCATCGACGTCATCGGCGGATTCACGATCTCGATCCGCTCGGCGGGACGAGATGTGTCGATCGGGTTGTGAGGGGTGTTTGGCTTCTCCCCGGCGGGGAGAAGCTCGACCGGAGCATGCTTGCAGGGTGTTGCGCCGTTAGAGGGCGGTAAAAGCGCGAGAACACAGATCGCCAGTAGCGCCCCCTCACCCGGCGCCCCTTCGATAAACTCAGGAGCGCCACCCTCTCCCCGACGGGGCGAGGGTAAAAGTTCAGCTCACAAGCTATCCAGCTTGTTCTGCATCGCGCGTAGCTGCTCTTTCAACTCGTCGATGTCCTTTGCCTCTGCCTTGCGGCTTTCTTTCGCCGGCGGCTTCATGAAGGGCGAGAACATCTGCATGGCCTGCTGGAACATTTCGGTATTGCGGCGAACCTGTTCTTCTACCATTTGGATCGGCAGTTGCAGGTTCTTGCCGAGCGGCGTTTCACCAAAGGCGCGATTGATCTGCTCGCGCATCTGTGTCTGCTGCTCGGTGAAGGCGCGCATGGAATGTTCGAGAAAGCTCGGTACGACCATCTGCATCTGGTCACCGTAGTAGGTGATCAGTTGCCTCAGGAACGAAATCGGCAACAGCGTATTTCCGGTCTTCGATTCCTGTTCGAAAATGATCTGCGTCAGCACCGAATGCGTGATTTCCTCGCCGCTTTTTGCATCCTGGACGATAAATTCCTCTCCCTTTTTTACCATCTCCGCCAAGTCATCCAACGTCACATATGTGCTGGTGCCGGTATTATATAGGCGGCGATTGGCATATTTCTTGATTACGATCTGGCCCTCATTCTTTGCCATTATCAGTCTCCTGGACCCGTCTGATTGTATGGAAACTCCTCCGCGACCAAGTGTAGACGCAAAAGAAGCTTGGTGACAATCGCTTTGTGCGATGCGGCAAGCCCTTTCCTTTGATTGGATTTTTTGCCGGCGATGACGGCTTCATGAAATCTGCAAGATCAAAATTCTTGGCGTTTGACTCGGGCGCAAAGCTTTGACAGTTTCGGCTTATATATGTTTTCAACCTGTGAGGAGCTTCCCATGAGCAATCCATCTATCGTCGTCGCCAGTGCGGCTCGCACTGCTGTCGGTTCCTTCAACGGCGCCTTTGCGACCATTCCGGCTCATGAGCTCGGCGCGGCCGCGATCAAGGGCGCATTGGAGCGCGCCGGTGTCGAGGGCCGGGAGGTCGACGAGGTGATTCTCGGCCAGGTGCTGCAGGCCGGCGAAGGACAGAACCCTGCCCGCCAGGCCGCCATGAAAGCCGGCCTCCCGCAGGAGGCGACCGCCTGGGGTGTCAACCAGCTCTGCGGCTCCGGTTTGCGCGCCGTGGCGCTCGGCATGCAGCAGATCGCTTCCGGCGATGCCAAAATCATCGTCGCCGGCGGTCAGGAATCCATGTCGATGGCCCCGCATGCAGCCCATCTTCGCGGCGGCACCAAGATGGGCGACATGAAGATGGTCGACACGATGATCAAGGACGGCCTGACGGACGCCTTCTACGGCTATCACATGGGCATCACGGCGGAAAACATTGCCCGCCAGTGGCAGCTTTCGCGCGACGACCAGGATCAGTTCGCCGTTTCCTCGCAGAACAAGGCCGAGGCAGCGCAGCTTGCCGGCCGCTTCAAGGATGAGATCGTGCCTTTCATCGTCAAAGGCCGCAACGGTGACGTCAGCGTCGATGCCGACGAATATATCCGTCACGGTGCGACGCTGGACGGCATGACCAAGCTGCGTCCGGCCTTCGACAAGGAAGGCACGGTGACGGCCGGCAATGCTTCGGGTCTCAATGACGGCGCAGCGGCCGCCGTGCTGATGACCGAGGCGGAAGCCTCGCGCCGCGGCATCCAGCCGCTTGCACGCATCGTCTCCTGGGCAACCGCGGGCGTCGACCCGCAGATCATGGGCACCGGCCCGATCCCGGCCTCGCGCAAGGCCTTGGAAAAGGCGGGATGGTCCGTCGGCGATCTCGATCTCGTCGAGGCCAATGAGGCATTTGCCGCGCAGGCCTGCGCCGTCAACAAGGATCTCGGCTGGGATACATCGATCGTCAACGTCAATGGCGGCGCGATCGCCATCGGCCATCCGATCGGTGCGTCCGGCGCCCGCATCCTCAACACGCTGCTGTTCGAGATGAAGCGTCGCGGCGCCAAGAAGGGGCTCGCAACGCTTTGCATCGGCGGCGGCATGGGCGTTGCCATGTGCTTCGAGGCGCTCTAGTGCGCTTTCCTCGATCCCCGCACATGCGAGGGTTGTGAGTAAGCTCGTACTAAAATAAACAGCAGGCGCGGATGAACGATTCGAGATCGCTCATCCCCGCTTTGGCGACAACAGAGGGGAGTAGACTATGAGCAGAGTGGCGTTGGTGACAGGCGGTACGCGCGGCATCGGGGCATCCATTTCGGTGGCGCTGCGCAATGCGGGCTACAAGGTTGCAGCAACCTATGCCGGCAACGAGGAAAAAGCACAGGCTTTTCGTAACGAGACCGGCATTTCCGTTCACAAGTGGGACGTGTCCGACTATGAAGCCTGCGGCGCGGGCATCGCCAAGGTGCAGGACGAGCTTGGCCCGATCGATATCCTCGTGAACAACGCCGGAATCACCCGAGACGCCATGTTCCACAAGATGACGCCGCAGCAGTGGCACGAGGTCATCAATACGAATCTCACCGGCCTGTTCAACATGACCCATCATGTCTGGCAGGGCATGCGCGACCGCAGCTTCGGTCGTGTGATCAACATCTCCTCGATCAACGGTCAGAAGGGCCAGATGGGTCAGGCGAATTATTCCGCCGCCAAGGCCGGCGATCTCGGCTTCACCAAGGCGCTTGCGCAGGAAGGCGCCGCCAAGAACATCACCGTCAACGCCATTTGCCCCGGTTATATCGGTACGGAGATGGTGCTTGCAGTGCCGGAAAAGGTGCTGAACGAGCGGATTATTCCGCAGATCCCGGTGGGACGCCTCGGCGAGCCGGAGGAAATCGCCCGCATCGCTGTCTTCCTTGCCAGCGACGATGCCGGCTTTATTACGGGATCGACCATCAGCGCCAATGGCGGGCAGTTCTTCGTCTGAGCTGATGACACGAAGTGACGGATGATTGCCGGGGACTACCCGGCAGTCATTGCTGACTTGAACTCACGGGCGCCGTTGCCGAGGTTTGAATTCCAAAACGACAGCCTCCAGCGCCACGCGGCGCATTTCCTTGTCGCGCATCCGTACGGCATGACCTAGTGCATAAAATGTGGTGCCGACAAGAGTGAGTGCTGCGATGCTTGCGATGAACTCGGCCATGGTGCCGTTCCTTTCCAAAAACGTTGACGCGATCCCCCCGAATCCGGCGTGGGTTTGAGTGTTCGTCTTAAGAAAATCGGCCCGAAATTTTCGAAAGCGGGACCTTCATGGCCGATCGTCAACGAAACGTTGACGATCGGCCGAAGGAAAATCGATCCTCGCGTGTAAGCGCTTAGCGGCAACGAGCCTCATAGCGGCGGCCGTGACGGTCGCGGTAGATGCAATAGCCTGGGTGCTCCTGCGACCGACCGATGAGGTAGCCGACGGCACCACCGGCGACGGCGCCTATTGCGGCACCACCCCAGCTATTGCTGGCGACGCCGCCTATGATCGCGCCGGTTCCGGCGCCAATGGCTGTTCCCCTCTCGGTTGCCGTGCACGAGGCAAGTGCGCCGGCAAGAGCGAGCGCGACGATGATTTTTTTCATAACATTGCTCCCTAGTGTGTGAGGTCTTCAACAAATCGGCCGGATCAGATCCGGCCCATCAATAGCAGAATGAGAACGATGACAAAAACCAGCCCGAGACCGCCCGATGGACCGTAACCCCACCCCCGGCTATAACCCCAGTTCGGAAGCGCTCCGATCAGCAACAGAATCAAAATCACGAGCAATATTGTACCAAGCATAGCGTAATCCTCCGCGTCCAGCCCTAGAGCATCCCGCCAGAGCGACCTCACGCAAGCGGATAAGATGCGCTAGATACAAGTGCTGATGCGTCCTTATCCGTTTCTTCGAATGAGAAGCGCATCAATGCCGCTGTCGATAGAAACTTATTTCCTCGAAAATTGTTCCGGCTCAGAAATAAAAACCCATAAAGATGAGCCGGCATGCGGAGGCAAACAAGTTAACGCAGGCACGGACGCCATGCGGCTGAAGAGCTGAAAAGGACTTCGGCTTATGGTTAAAATTTTCTTTAAATACAATATCTTGCGGTGAACGAAACGAGAAAGCGGCCGTGTCCGTGATTCGTCAGCGATTCGTTCTGCATTTGGGCTTTGGTTAACGGCGGCAGCGGTTGGCCATGACGGGATCTACTTCTTTGGATGGATCGGGTTAGGTCTTGTCACCGAAAAGTAGTATCTTCTGCGCCGAAATGGTTAATGTCGCGCAATTTTCTCCCAACCGGCTCATTTATCTCATTCTCCATCTGGATGAGCTCATTCGTTCAAACGCTATATCTAGCCGTGAACAAATCGAGTACACGAAGGAAAAGGCGATTCGTCGCCGATTCGTTCCGGCTTTGATCGAGAAGTTAACGCATTCAATCAGAACGCGAAATTATGGGCTTTTTATATTACGATTCTCTCAAAAGTTAATTGCAATCCACGATTCGATGTGATTCGCCGCTTCAACCCTGCAGAGTCCTGTGCTTTTCTTTCGGAAAGACGCTAGATATTGTGGAGAACAAATGCGGAATTGAGGGAAGTCAGCGATTCGTCGCCAATTCGTTCCGGCTTTGGCCCGAATCTTAATGGGAAGTCGGTCGCGGCATGCGTTGTGAAATTCGGCGACGTTTACAAAAGGTTAACCATGTTCGCAAACGCGCCTGCCCTTCCGCTGGATTCGACGTTTGTCCGCCAGTTCACATAAAAAAAGCAGAAAAATCCGATTCACGATCTGGTGGACTTTCGCAGAGCGAAATCCACATATAGTGGTGAACATAAAGGGAACTGAATGGAGTCAGCGATTCGTCGCCGATTCGTTCTCAAGCTGTTCCCGACTCGTCGGGACTCGTGTGGGATGTAGGGAGAATGTAGCTCTTGGTTGAACCTGCCGGAAATAAAATCGCATATTGCGGCCGTTGTTTTTTCATTCAGGTCTTGCCTTTGTCACATATGGTCGTCATCTCTTCTTCTCTTCCTTGGGGACCTTGCTGATCGGAAGACAGTGGTTTCTCGCCCATGCATGGACCTATGACTCAGACTTCGCAGCCAATGATCCTGAGCGGACGCGGCGTGACCGCGGTGCTCGGACCCACCAATACAGGCAAAACCCATTATGCCATCGAGCGCATGGTAGCGCATGGGAACGGCGTCATCGGCCTGCCGCTGCGGCTGCTGGCGCGCGAGGTCTATACCCGTGTCGTCGAGAAGGTCGGGGCGCAGAATGTCGCGCTGGTCACCGGCGAGGAGAAGATTTCGCCGCCGAATGCGCGTTATTCCGTCTGCACCGTCGAAGCCATGCCGCGCGACACGCGGGCATCTTTCGTCGCCATCGACGAAGTACAGCTCGCCGGCGATCTCGAGCGGGGCCATATCTTTACCGACCGCATTTTGCATTTGCGCGGGCGTGACGAGACGCTGCTGCTTGGCGCCGGCACGATGCGGCCGATCCTCGAGCAGCTCTTGCCGGGGATCACCGTCGTCGAGCGCCCCCGGCTCTCCCATCTCTTCTATGCCGGGCAAAAGAAGATCACCCGCCTGCCGCAGCGCACGGCGATCGTCGCCTTCTCCGCCGACGAAGTCTATGCTATCGCCGAACTCATCCGCCGCCAGCGCGGCGGAGCGGCTGTTGTCCTCGGCGCGCTCAGCCCGCGTACCCGCAACGCACAGGTCGCTCTTTATCAGGCGGGCGATGTTGAATATCTCGTCGCGACCGATGCGATCGGCATGGGACTTAATCTCGATGTCGATCATGTGGCCTTTGCCCAGGATCGCAAGTTCGACGGCTATCAGTTCCGCAAGCTCAATCCGGGCGAACTCGGCCAGATCGCCGGCCGCGCCGGCCGCCATCTGAAGGACGGCACTTTTGGTGTGACGGGCCACGTCGATCCCTTCGACGACGAATTGGTGCGACGCATCGAGGGTCACGAGTTCGATACGGTTAAAGTGCTACAATGGCGCTCAAAGGACTTCGATTTTTCCTCGATCGCATCGCTGCGCGCGAGCCTCGAGAGCGCGCCGCGCGTTCAGGGCCTGACGCGCGCGCTGCCGGCAGTCGATCAGCAGGCGCTGGAATATCTGTCGCGCGATCTGGAGATTTCCGATCTCGCCAATACTCCGGAGCGAGTGGAAAAATTATGGGAAGCCTGTGCGCTTCCGGACTATCGGCGGATTACGCCCGCCCAGCATGCCGATCTCATCGCCACCCTCTTTTCCGACCTTGTACGCTATGGCACGGTAAAAGAGGACTTCCTGGCCGAACAGGTGCATCGCGCCGATCGGACGGATGGCGAAATCGACACGCTTTCGGCGCGAATCGCGCAGATAAGGACTTGGACCTATGTGTCGAACCGGCCCGGTTGGCTTGCCGATCCGACACACTGGCAAGAAAAGACGCGGGAAATCGAAGATCGATTGTCTGACGCGTTACATGAGAGGTTGACGAAACGCTTTGTTGATCGCAGGACATCTGTGCTCATGAAGCGCCTGAGAGAGAATGCGATGCTGGAAGCTGAAATCAGTGTGAATGGGGATGTCTTCGTCGAGGGGCATCATGTGGGACAGTTGACCGGATTCCGGTTCACGCCTATCGCGGGAACCGAGGGGCCGGACGCCAAGGCTGTCCAGACGGCCTCTCAAAAGGCGCTGGCGCTGGAGTTCGAGGCGCGCGCCGCCCGCATCCATGCGGCCGGCAACAGCGATCTGGCGATCAGTGCGGATGGCCTCGTCCGTTGGCTCGGCGATCCCGTGGCGCGGCTCTCGGGCAGCGATCATGTCATGCGTCCGCGCGTCATCCTGCTGGCTGACGAGCAGTTGACGGGCAATGCGCGCGACCATGTCGCCGCTCGCATCGAGCGCTTCGTGAACCATCATGTCAGCACGGTGCTGAAACCGCTCGACGATCTGTCGCGCGCCGAAGATCTGCAGGGTCTTGCCAAGGGTCTGGCCTTCCAGCTCGTCGAAAATCTCGGCGTGCTCTTCCGCCGCGACGTCACGGAAGAGGTTAAGTCGCTGGATCAGGACGCGCGCGCCTCGATGCGCCGCTACGGCGTCCGCTTCGGCGCCTACCACATTTTCGTGCCCGCCCTGCTGAAGCCGGCGCCGGCCGAGCTCATCACCCTGCTTTGGGCGTTGAAGAATGACGGCCTTGACAAGCCGGGCTATGGCGACCTGATCCCGGTTCTGGCGGCAGGCCGCACCTCCGTGGTCACCGATCCGACTTTCGAGCGCATGTTCTACAAGCTTGCCGGCTTCCGTTTCCTCGGCAAGCGCGCTGTGCGCATCGATATTCTCGAGCGGCTGGCGGATATCATCCGTCCGCTGCTGCAGTGGAAGCCCGGCCAGGCGTCTCGTCCGGAAGGTGCTTATGACGGCCGCCGCTTCACGACGACGACGGCGATGCTGTCCATCCTCGGCGCGACGCTGGAAGATATGGAAGAGATCCTGAAGGGTCTCGGCTACCGGGCCGACGCGGTGAAGGCCGAAGACGCTGCAACCTTCCTCTCGCAGCAGGATGCCTCCTCGGCACCTGCAGCAACACAGGCTGCAGAGGCCGCCGCCGACAAGGCCGATCACGACGATGCCGATGGCACCAGCGATGAGCCGGCTACGGAAGTCGAAACCGTCGCCCAGGATGCGGTTGCCGCAGCGCAAGCTCCGGCTGAGCCGGCCGTAGCTGCCGAGCCGGCGGAAGCCGCCGAGGCTGCGACCGAGCTCGCGGGCGCCGATGTCGTCGCCGCCGAGGCGGTCGAACCGAAGCCGGTCCTTCTTTGGCGTCTTGGCGGACGCAGCGACAATCAGCAGCGTCAGGGCGGACGCGGTCATGGCGATCGCCGCGGCCATCAGGGCGAGGGACGCGGTCATCATGGCAACCGCCGCAACGGCAGCGACGAGCAGCAAGCGAGCGGCAACGGCAACCGTGAAGGCCGGGACAATCGCGAAGGGCGCGAGGCTCGCGGCGACAACAAGGGACCGCGCGGCAATCGCGACGGCGGCCGTCCGCAGCATCAGGGCAACCGCTCCGATCGCCAGGACCGCGGCGAGCGGAAAGAGCGCAACGATCGCAATGACCGGAACGACCGCAACAATCGCGGCGCTTCGCAGCCGCTGCGTTTCGAGGCCAAGCCGCCGCGCAAGGAAAAGCCGATCGATCCGGATTCTCCTTTCGCCAAGCTCGCAGCCCTCAAGGAGCAGATGAAGAAATAAGCCATGACGGACGAAAAGCAGCCATCTTCCGGTTCGCGTCAGCGCATCGACAAATGGCTGTTCTTTGCCCGCATGGTGAAATCCCGCTCGCTGGCGCAGGTCTATGTCCAGAACGGCAGCGTGCGGGTGAACGGCGAGCGGGTCGTGCAGCCGAGCTATGGCGTCAAGGCTGGCGACCGGGTCGAGCTCTCGCTGGAGTGGCGCGACGTCGTCCTGATTGTCCGTCAGCCGGGCTCGCGGAGAGGTCCTTTCGAAGAGGCGAAGCTGCTTTATGAGGATTTGACACCGCCGCCGGATGAGACAAAACGTCTCACCCCCTTTGAGCAGGCGCTCCGAGCGCCGGGCAGCGGACGACCGACGAAACGCGACCGGCGCGCCATCGACCGCCTGACCTCCGAGGACGATTAGAAAACTCTGCCCGCTCTCCATGCTTTTGAGATTGTTTATCCCTTGAAATTGGCCGGTAAAGTCGATACCTCACGGTCAACCCGCTGGTAACCAGCCGGTCGGCATGCCTGCGCTTAGCGCATGCGCTTGCCTGCCGGCTTCCGAGGGAAAGGCGCGACGTTCCAGGTTGCGCATCCACGGAAACGAGAGACATTCCTGGAGTGCTTCATGACATATGTCGTGACCGACAATTGCGTTCGCTGCAAATACACCGACTGCGTGGAAGTCTGCCCTGTCGACTGCTTCTACGAAGGTGAGAACTTTCTCGTCATCCACCCCGACGAATGCATCGATTGCGGCGTTTGCGAGCCCGAATGTCCTGCCGAGGCGATCAAGCCGGACACCGAGCCGGGCCTCGACAAGTGGCTGAAAATCAATGCAGATTATGCATCGATCTGGCCGAACATCACGGTCAAGCGCGATCCTCTTCCCGAAGCCAAGGAAATGGACGGCGAACAGGGCAAGTTCGAGAAATATTTCTCGACCAACCCTGGTTCCGGTGACTGATTGAAGGTCGTGACAGGCCATCGATAAAGGTGTAGTCGATAAGCCTTGAAGACGAATCATTACCGTCGGCTGCAGGAGCGGTCGACGTCGCCGCTTTTGGTGTGCGTAAAGCAAATTATTGATTTAGTCAGATTTTTGTGATAGCTTCCTCACACTGATCCACTGCGGCATTTCGCGTGCCCCAAACCATCACGAAAGCAAATAACAAATCCGTACGCGGTTTCCTTGACATATCAAAGTTTTGAATTGTCGGGGTCTGTGATCGCGATGAACGGATTTCTTTTTGCACGCGTCTGGCTGGACCAGGATGAAGTCACCCCGACGGTGCTTCCGTCTCAACCGGGCCTGACTGACCCGGCCCCGGCTCACGCTGGGTGCGTAACAGGGAGTTTTTGAAAAGAATGACGATCCAGCAGAAAAAACCTTCAGCAGCACGCCATGGCTTCAAGACCGGTGAATCGATCGTGTACCCCGCCCACGGTGTTGGTACGATCACCGCCATTGAAGAGCAAGAAGTCGCAGGCATGAAGCTTGAGCTTTTTGTAATCGACTTCGAAAAAGACAAGATGCGTCTGAAGGTGCCTGTGGCAAAGGCCATGAGCATCGGAATGCGTAAGCTTTCCGAGACGGATTTCGTCGATCGGGCGCTCAAGGTTGTCCAGGGCAAGGCTCGCGTCAAGCGCACCATGTGGTCGCGCCGCGCCCAGGAATATGATGCCAAGATCAATTCCGGCGATCTGATCTCGATTGCCGAGGTGGTTCGCGATCTTTATCGCGCTGAGAACCAGCCTGAGCAGTCCTATTCCGAACGCCAGCTCTATGAAGCTGCACTTGATCGCATGGCGCGCGAAATTGCCGCCGTCAACAAGATGTCGGAAACCGAGGCCGTTCGCCTCGTCGAAGTTAATCTGAACAAAGGCCCGAAACGCGGCAAGGTCGTCGAAGAAGACGATTCCCAGGACGAAGCCGCATAAGGCCAGAGGCCATATACCACATCCAAAAAACCCGGCCTCGCGCCGGGTTTTTTCTTGGAACCTTTTTTGGTCTGCCGCGTTTATGCCTCGTATTCGCGGCTGGTGCGCGCATTCTCGTGATGTGAGTTTCTCGCCCAGCCGCTTCCCTTAACGTTCACGAGGACCGGACCCCATGCATTTTGATTGGAAATTTCCCGGCGATCTGAAGCCACTTCGTTCGCTAGGTCGTTTCGGTGCAGCCGAATTAGATCCGTAACCGATTGTCGGATATCCGGAGATCGGCCTCCAATTGAATTCCATTCATAGATTTTCACCGGCGCAGCAATGTCCGGACATGATGTTTGCTGCCTTTTGCGTTGACCGTGGCACAGAGACGATTTTGGGGCAGGATTAGGGGATATGCATATGAAGAATATGTCTGCAGATCGGCGTATGATTAAGATCGCGATGGCCGCTCCCTATCTCGGCCGTGACGAAGAGCACGATCTCGCCATCCGCTGGAAGGATCACGACGACCGCGGCGCTCGCAACAAGATCGCCACAGCCCACATGCGCCTCGTTATTTCGATGGCGGGCAAATTCCGCAATTTCGGCTTGCCGATGAGCGATCTGGTACAGGAAGGCTATGTAGGTCTCCTGGAGGCGGCGGCAAGGTTCGAACCGGAACGGGAAGTACGGTTTTCGACCTATGCAAGCTGGTGGATCCGCGCTTCGATCCAGGACTACATTCTCCGCAACTGGTCCATCGTACGCGGAGGCACAAGCTCGGCGCAGAAGGCGCTGTTCTTCAATCTCCGCCGCTTGCGTGCCAAGCTGGCCAGGGGCAATACCGGCGTCACGGTGCAATCCATCCATGAGGAAATCGCCGTCGCGCTTGGCGTTAGCCTTGCCGATGTGCAGACGATGGATGCGCGCCTTTCCAGCAATGATGCGTCCTTGCAGGCGCCGTCGATTTCCGGGGATGCCGAAAGCGCCGAACGCATGGATTTCCTGATCAGCGACGAGCCCCTGCCGGATGAACAGGTTTCCAACATGATCGACGGCGAGCGGCGCCGCGTCTGGCTGGCTTCAGCCTTGAAGCACCTCAACGAGCGTGAAATGAAGATCATTCGCGCACGCCGCCTGGTGGAGGATGGTGCGACGCTGGAGGAACTGGGTGCCGACCTCGGCATTTCCAAGGAACGCGTGCGCCAGATCGAAAGCCGCGCCATGGAGAAACTCCGCAGCGCACTGGTGGACGCCGATCCGCGCATGGCGAGCTATGCTTGATATAGCCGCATTTCGGTGGCGGCTCCCACGACGCTGCGCGCTCTTTCGGATCGTCACCATCACTTGGAACGCGCCAGAAATTATTTTTCGTAGTGAAACCGGCACTGGATGATTTCCAGCCGCTGATCCGAATCCTTGCCTGTGACGCAATACACGAGTCGATGCTCTCCGAGGATGCGTCTTGACCAAAATCCGGATAGATCGCCCTTCAGTGGCTCTGGCTTGCCCAGACCTTTGAAGGGTGATCTTTTTGCATCCCTAAGCAGTTCGTTGATTTTCTCGACCATCTTCTGGTCGTTTTTCTGCCAGTATTCGTATTCTTCCCAGGAATTCGGGGTCCACAGCAACTTCATGTCAGAGAGTTGGATCGCTCTCTATCGCCTGCCCCTTGCGAAGCTGTTCGATACTGTCGCGTAGCCGGGCAGAATTAGCGGGCGTCGAAAGCAGGTGTAGCGTCTCTTGCATGCTCTCGTACTCGCCCTCGGCAACCAAAACCATTGCTTCGGAACCTTGACGGGTCACCAGCAGAGGAGCCCGAGAAGATAGAACCTGATCAAAATAGGTTGCGATGTTCTGCCGGAACTCCGTCAAACGAACGTGTGCCATCGAGCATCCTTTCTCAGTTATCGTATGTACGGATATGCGTACAGATTCCTTGAAAAGTCAAGCGAGGCCAATACACGGCGCGAGGGCGCGAGGGCATAGTTCGGACAGTCTTCAGCGCCAGCAAAAAAGCGGTTTGGCGGGCAAGGTGCTCCAAACCGCGCTCTGTACGCGGCCCCTCCGGCGGGGCAAAGGCGGGACAATCCGATTATTCCGAAATAATTTTTACCCTGTCGCCGGGCGCAACCGTTGCACCCGTCGGCAAGGCGTTGATCAGCTTGAAGAGATCGAGCTTGCGGTCGGTGCCCATCATGCGGGCGGCGAGCGTGGTGATGTTGTCGCCGCCTTTGACCGTGACGACCCGGACGCGCAGCGGCTTCAGTGAGGAGGCCTCCTCCGGCGTCATGTGCCGGAAACTTGAGCGAAGCACGTCGGCCGTCTGCTGGAGCGCGGCGGTATTGCCTTTCGGCACGGCCGTCAGGAAGCGGAAGATCTGCGAGCGGTCGCGGATAACGGTGACGTCGAAATCCCAGCGATCGGCCGAGGCTCGCGCAGTGGCCGCGTCCATGCCGTTGACGGTGATGGGCTTGATGGTCGAGGGATCGAGCCCGGTGACCCAGCCGCTGGAAATATAATTGGTCAGATTCTGATTCTGGCTGTCGGCCACGCCGTCGAAGCGGACGGCGATGTCGCCGGGCCCGGTCGCCATGACCGCCTCGACCTTGTTGTCGATGTGAAAATCGGGCGGCACGTCGAAGCGAATACCAAGGCCGCCGTGCAGGAAAGTCTGACCGCGCACATAGCCTTCTTCCGGACTGTCGCCGTAAAGCAGGCCGTCGATGCCGTTGAGGTAATAATCGCGGCCGGTATCGCCGACCTTGCCTTCCTCGCCGAATTCGCGGGCATGCATCTTGGCAAGATCAATGCGCTGCGGCGTGCTCGGGTGGCTCGACAGGAAGTCCAGGCTCTGGTCGGCGTCGGAATTGGCCGACATGAAATGGCTGTAGTCTTCCATCGCATTGAGGAAGCGGGCTGCCGCATAAGGGTCGTAGCCGGCCTGGCCGAGCGTGCGGATGCCGATTTCGTCGGCTTGCAGTTCCTGCTGGCGGGAGAAGGCGGCGAGTCGCAGTTTGCCGCGCGCAAGCGCCTGCTTGCCGGCAAGATCGCTCGACAGAACTTCCGAGACGACACGGCTGGCGATGACTTCGGCCTCTTCGCGCTTCTGACGCTCGATACCGTGGTTGGCGGTGACGTGCGCCATCTCATGCGACAGCACGGCGGCCACTTCCGAAGCATCGTTGGCAAGGGCGAGCAGGCCGCGGGTCACGTAGAGATAGCCGCCGGGCAGCGCGAAGGCATTGATCGACGGCGAATTCAAAATGGTGATGCGATAGGATTGCTGCGGATTTTCCGACACGCTGGTCAGCGCGCCGGCAATGCGGGCGACAAGACGCTCGGTCCTGGCATCCTTGTACTCGCCGCCATAGCTCGCAAGAATGCGGGGATGCTCGCGGGCGCCCATCTGCGCGCGCGGATCGTTTTTCTGCACTTCGGAAACGATCTGCGGACTGGCCGACGGCGAAACATTCGGCTTGTAGGATTGATCCAGCACCGACTGGCAACCGTTGAGCACCGTCGCGGCAACGAGGATCGCAGTAAGGCGGCGCGCATGGGCCGCGACAATCGCGTTGATCCTTCGTTCTGCGTGCTTGCTCTGCTTCAGTGCCTGTGTCCCACTCATTTCGCTGCCATACTGGCTGCGCGTCAAACCTGGTTGATCATGACCGGGCCGATCATCGCCGTGCTTCGTCAAAGGTTGCATCCACCACGGTCAAACCTGAGTTCACCCGGATGGTCTACGCCCTTTGCTGTAGCCGATTTCGGCAGCAGTTGCATAGCGAGACTCCGTTTAATTGTGGCAGCGTTGTATTTTGGCAAGCATATGCCAGGACTTTCAGCCGCTCGCCACGACGAAATTAAGGCAAAACAGGCAGCAAAATGCTGCGACGCACTCAATGCTGCAAAAATGTGGTCAGCGCCGGAATGCCGTCCTGTTTCAGGAAACGGTCGATGGGAGCGGAAAGCGGGATGGTTCCGCCATCGATGAAGACGGCATGGTCGGCGAGACGGCGAACTTCGGCCGGGTCGTGCGAGACGATCAGCACCGTATTGCCGGTCTCCCGATGAAGCGCCGACAAAAGCTCGGCCATGCCGGAGCGCAGGCCGGGATCGAGCGCGGCGAAGGGCTCGTCCAGCAACAGGATCGGCTTATCGCGCACCAGCGCCCGGGCAAAGGCAGCCCGTTGTCGCTCGCCGCCGGAGAGTGTGCCGGGCATGCGCCTGTCGAAGCCGGCTAGCCCGACGCGGGCCAGAGCCTGCGAAATCCTTTGCCGATCATCTGCGGAGAGCTTCAGCGACGGACTGATGCCAAGTCCGACATTGGTGAAGAGATCGAGATGGGCAAAGAGATTGTTGTCCTGAAAAACCAGCGACACCGGCCGTTCGGAGGGATGCAGCTTGGTGACATCCTGTCCGGCAAGCATGATGCGGCCACGGTCCGGCGTCTCGAAGCCGGCGAGCAGATTGAGGAAGGTGGATTTTCCAGATCCGGACGGACCCGTGATGGCGATGATCCGGCCCTGCGGCAGTTCGCAATCGAAGCGGAAATCATGCGTGCCGAGCCGCAATTCGACACCGGTCATCGCGATGCCTCGTGCCGCCGTGCCCTGATTATCGCTCATCCTGCTTGCTTTCGTGCTCATGCGTGCCTTGGCCGGCCGTGCCGGCGATGGTCAGGAGAAGACATATCAGCCCCAGGATGAAAGCAAGTCCGTCTGCGTCATTGGTGCGATAGCTGCCGAGCTTGCTGTAGACCAGCCAGGGCAGCGTCATCAGGCTATCGGAGCCGAAGAGGGCGATGGCGCCGAGATCGCCGAGCGATAGCGCCATGGCGAAGGAGAGCGCCGTAAAAAGCGGCTTGCGCAGCCCGGGCCAGTCGACCAGCCGCACCCGTGCGAGACCCTGAAGGCCGAGACTTGCCGCCAAACGCTCGGTGCGGCGGCGATGGACGGCATGGGCCGGCTCGATGACGCGGATGACGAAGGGAAGCGCCATGAGAGCGTTGATGACGACGATCAGAAGCGCGGCAAAGCGGGCGGGATCGCCAAACAGCCTGAGTGCCAGAAACCATCCGGTCGCCAGCACGATCGGCGGCACCAGCAAAACGAGAGAGGACGTGCCGCTCAAGGCAACGGCCAGACCCCGCAGGCTCGGCACTTTCCTGCGCTCGGCCGATATAGCCGCGCGGGCGCGGATGATGGCGAAGGAGACCAGGACCGCCAAGATGCCGGCGGCAAGCGCGATTGCGAGGCTGGTCAAGGTCGCCTGCAGGAAGATCGTCTGGCCGAGAAGCCTGAGAAGATCTGCCTTCAGGCCGGTGACGACCACCGAGGCGAGCGGCAGGCCGATGAACAGGGTGGCGAGCAGAAGCAGCACACTATCGGCCAGTTTAGCGGCGGGCAAGGTGCCGTCGATGCGCCGCACGGCGCGGCCGGCCGTCAGTCCGTGATCGTCCGGCGCTTGAAGCAAGGCCATCGCGCCTAAGATGGCGGCAGTTACCAAGATCTGCAGGAGGGATAGGGCCACGGCGCGGCCCGGGTCGAAATCGAAGCGCAGTGCCTGATAGATCGCCACTTCGAGCGTGGTCGCGGCCGGGCCGCCACCCAAGATCAGCACCAGCGTGAAACTGGTGGCGCAGAGCATGAAGATCAGGCCGGCGATGCCGGGAATGAGGCCGCGCAGTATTGGCCATTCGATGAAACGGAAGACGGAGGCCGGGCGCATGCCGAGCCCGCCGGCCATCAGCCAATATTCCGCCGGCACACGTTCCAGCCCAGCAAGCATCAGGCGGACAGCCAGCGGCAGGTTGAAGAAGACGTGCGCCAGCAGGATGCCCGTCAGCCCGTAGATGCTGACCGGCTGTGCCAGGCCAAGCCCCGTCAGCGCCTGGTTTAAAATGCCCTGACGCCCCCAGATGCCGAGCAGACCGAGCGCGCCGATCAATACCGGCAGGCCCATCGGAATAGCCATCAGCCGGATCAGCCAGAGCCGGCCGGGAAAGCGAGGCTGGCGCGCCAGCGCGCGGGCGACGGGAATTGCGAGAACAACGGAAAGCAGGGTGGACAGCGTTGCCTGCAGCAGGGTGAAGCGAAGCACGCGCAGAAGATAGGGATCGGTGAGCGGATTGCCGCCGGCGGATTTGATGCCGGCGGCAAGCAGGGTGGCGGTGGCAAGGCCGATGAAAAACACGATGCCGACGAGGCTGAAGGCCCCGCCGGCAATGGCACGTCTTCTCTCGGGCGCCGTCAATATCATCCAGATGTCAGTTCGTGCTGGTGGCGGCCAGCCATTCGTCGATCCAGATCTTGCGGTTCTTCTCGACCACATCGGGGCTCATCAGGAAGGTCTTCGACGGGACGACCAGCTTGCTGAAGGCGTCCGGCAGCGGCTCGGACGTGGCCGAGACCGGCATCATCCAATTGTTGGTGGAAATCGTGTCCTGAAAGCCGGGCGAAACCATGAATTTCAGGAAGTCGCGGGCAAGCTCCTTGTTCGGCGACGACTTGATCAGGCCGGCGACTTCGATCTGGATGTAGTGACCCTCGGAGAAGGCCGCTGCCTGATAGCGGTCGGTCTTGTCCGTGATCATGTGATAGGCCGGCGATGTCGTGTAGGAGAGCACCATCGGCGCTTCGCCCTTGGTGAAGAGATCGTAGGCTTCCGACCAGCCGGGCGTCACGGTGAGGATGCGACCCTTGAGCTTCGCCCAGGCATCGGCCGCCTTGTCGCCGTAGACCGACTTGACCCAGAGCAGCAGGCCGAGACCCGGCGTCGAGGTACGGGGATCCTCGATGACGATCTTCTGCGACGGATCGCCTTCGACCAGATCCTTCATGCTCTTCGGTGGGTTCTTAATCGCCTGCGTGTCGTAGACGACGGCAAAATGGCCGTAGTCGTAGGGAACGAAGACGTCGTCCTTGAAATCGCCGGGGACCTTGAGGCCCGATGTGTCTATGCCGCTCGCGTCGAACAGCCCGGTGTCCTTGGCTTCGTCGACGAGGTTGGTATCGAGGCCGAGAACGACGTCGGCCTTCGTGCCCGTGCCTTCCAACTTCAGGCGGGAAAGCAGCGCCACGCCGTCGGTGACGCTGACGTAATTGACCGTGCAGCCGCAGGTCTTCTCGAAAGCGGCCTTGACCTTGGCGCCCGGACCCCAGTCGGCGGTGAAGCTCTCATAGGTGTAGATGGTGAGCGTCTTGTCGGCGGCCTCGGAGTCCTGGGCGGCAAAAAGCGTTGCAGCGGCGGCGAGAGCCACGCCGGCAAACAGTGATAACAGCGATCGGTTGGGCATGACAGCGCCTCCTCGTTGGTTTGTCTTGAACGGGAAAAGGGCGCTATGATTTTGTCACGCGTCTAATCCCTCCGCCGGTGTTAGCCGGATCAGGTTCCGCGGGTTGGCCGGTGAAAGCCTCTCAGCCAGATGTCGTTGAATGACATAAGGCACCCCGTTAGAGCGTTGGCAGGTTTAGTCCTGTGACGGAGCGATGACAAGGGGATAAAGAAGGGGGAAATGATTCCCTTGTCGATTGCAGGACGCGTCTTACTCGGCGGCGTGCGCGGCCGCCTGGCTGTCGAGCTTCTTGGCGGCGCCGGGCAATTGCACGTTCTTCAATGTGATCGCCGTCAGCAGGCCGAGGAAGCAGATGGCGGCCGCCGTCATGAACAGCGGGCTGAAGGCGCTCGCATAGGCATTGGCGACGGCTTCGCGTGTGGCGTCCGGCAGAGCCGCCATCATCTTCGGCGTCAGTTCCTCGATGTTGGAGACTCCGGGAATGGAGACGCCGACATTGCCGAGCTTGGCGGCGATGATGGCGCCGTAGATGGAAATGGCGATCGAGGCGCCGCCCATCCGCGAGAGCGTTACGGCGCCGGTGGCAGCCCCGACATCACCCCTCGCCGCGGCATTCTGTACGCCGATGACGGGGACCTGCTGTGCCAGACCGATGCCGATGCCGTGCAGCAGCATCAGGGCGCCGATGAAAAAGATCGGCGTGCCGGCATGAACCTGCGCCAGCGTGGCGAAGGCGATGGTGCTGCAGGCCGCGCTGGCGATGGCGAAGGGCTTGTAGCGGCCCCTAGCCGAGATCAGCCGGCCAGCCGAAAGCGAACCGCAGACGATGCCGCCGGTCAAGAGTATGAACAGCAGGCCGGCCATGGAGGGCGACAGGCCGGTCGTCGTCTGCAGGAAGAGCGCGAAGTAATTGACCATGCCGATCGCGACCGCGCCGCTGGTGACCGAGATGATCAGCAGCAGGCCGAAGGTTGGGTTGCGGAAAAGCGTCATCGGTACGATCGGCTCTGGTGCGCGGCGTTCGACGGAGACCCAGGCCAGCGCACAAAGCGCACCGAAGGCGATGATGCCGAGGCATTGCGGCGAGAGCAGCGAACCGAAAAGCTCGGTGCCATCGGCGGCGAGCACGATGCTGGTGGTCGTCAGCGCCAGCAGGAGCGCACCGGCATAGTCGATCTTCGGCTTGCGGGCCGGTTTGCGGTAGGGCAGCATGAAGGCGAGGCCGGCCAGAACGATGAAGCCGATCGGTACGTTGACGAGAAAAATCGAGCGCCAGCCGAAGAGGTCGCTCATCGTGCCGCCGAGGACGGGGCCAATGGCGCCGGAGGCCATGAGCACCGGGCTGGAATAGCTCTGATAACGGGCGCGTTCACGCGGCTCGAAGAGATCGGCGTTGACGGCGAAGATCGACACCAAAATGCCGCCGCCGCCGAGACCCTGCAGCACGCGGGCGGCGATCAACGTGTTCATCGATACCGCAAGGCCGCAGACAGCCGAGCCGATGGTGAAGATCGCAATTGCGGTCATCATCACATATTTGCGGCCGAAGAGGTCACCGAACTTGCCGTAGACGGGCATCGAGGCGGAAAGCGCCAGCAGATAGGCCGAGCCGATCCAGCCGAAGCGTTCCAAATGCCCGAATTCTCCGACGATGGTCGGCAGCGCCGTCGAGACGATCTGGTTGTCAAGGGTTGCCATGAACATGGCGGTCATCAGGAAAAAGAAGAGAATAAGCCGGCGGCGATGATCCGCCACGAGTGGCGCGTGCGCAATTTGCATATCCATGGAACGAGAAATCCGAGCTTGCCCGAAACGCTATGCGTCCGACCGAACGCATGGGAACGCCCCGGTTCCTGAATGCGGAACACGGCGTTTTCGAGAGGTCTTCGAAAGCGGATGTTCCGTAACAACATATGTGCTATCAGCATATAACTGTCAATGGCAAGTGAATGCTGTCTGCATATTTCAATTTCTGTCCGTCTCTGATATGTTGGAATAATGACAACAGCAACGAACACACGAGAAGTTGAAGCCTCGCCGCTGCCCGAAGACGAAAACCTGCTGCGCATCGGACAGGTGATGACCCGCATGCGCCTGATGACGGGCCGCCGGATGATCGGCCGGCTTGCCATCCAGAACGTCGCGCCGGGCCTGGAGCTTTCGCATCTCGACGTCATCGATGCCGTGAGGCGCGCGGAAGAGGCCGGCGAAGTAACCGTCGGTACGATCGCCGAGATCCTGCGCATCGATCCTTCACGGGCAAGCCGTATCGTCGCTGAGATGGTCACTCGCGGCGTGCTGCGTCGCAAGGCCTCGCAGGCCGATGCGCGACGCATCGTCGTCGTGCTCACCGCTCTTGGCCAAAGATTGCTCGCCGAGATCCAGGCGCAGAAATTTTCGGTCATCGAGAGCATCATTGCCGACTGGCCGGCGGAGGATATTGAGACTTTCTCGCTGCTGTTCGATCGGTTCGTTGGCGGTTACGAGCGGGTTTTCCAGGCGCGCATCAAGGAAACGGACGGCTGAGCGGCTAACACCGCCGTTCTTGCCAACAGCGCTCTTCCCTACGGACGCGTCTTTGCGCTATGGGCTTGGCACATGAGCCAATCCACCATCTTCACCATCCTTCTCGGCGGCGAGCTTCGTCTGACAGACCGGCTGTGCGCGGCGGTCGCCGGTAGCCGGTTCATCGCGGCGGATGGCGGCATGCGCCATGCCGTTGCACTCAATGTGACTCCCGAAGTCTGGGTGGGCGATTTCGACTCGACGCCGGCAGACTTGCGCGGTGCGTTCCCGGAAGTGCCCAGGCAGCCCTATCAGCCGGCAAAGGCGGTGACGGACGGCGAGATCGCCATATCTGAAGCGATCGACCGCGGCGCGACCCGGCTGATCCTTGCCGGCGCGATGGGTGGGGAACGTTCGGACCATGCGATCCAGCATATGCTCTATGGCGTTCAGCTCGCCGAATTAGGTTTTGAGGTGCTGCTGACCTCCGGCGACGAAGAGGCCGTGCCGCTGCTGCCGGGTGAACTGGAACTGGCGCTGCCGGCCGGCTCGCTGTTTTCCATCCTCGGCTTCAGCGATCTGACGGGTCTTTTCATTCACAATGCCCGCTATCCCCTGCGCGATTTCCATCTGCCTTTCGGCGCATCGCGCACTATTTCCAATGTGGCGGAAGGCCCTGTGCGTCTTTCGCTTGGCAGCGGCAGGGCGATCGTCCTTGCCCGCCCCTATGATCTCAGCGGAGTCTGATCTTGGCCCCTCCAATCCTGAAACTCGATGACATCTTCCTGAGCTTCGGCGGCGCGCCGCTCTTGGCCGGCGCCGGGCTGCAGGTGGAGCCGGGCGACAAGATCTGCCTCGTCGGCCGCAACGGCTCCGGCAAGTCGACCCTCCTCAAGATCGCCGCCGGCCTTGTCGAGGCGCAATCCGGCGAAGTCTTCCGTCATCCGTCGTCGACGGTGCGTTATCTCGAACAAGCGCCGGACTTTGCCGATTACAAAACCGTCGCCGCCTATGCCGAAGCCGGGCTCGGCCCGGGCGACGATCCCTATCGCGTCACCTATCTGCTCTCCCATCTTGGCCTGACCGGCGAAGAAGATCCGAAGAACCTCTCGGGCGGCGAGGCGCGCCGTGCGGCTCTGGCCCGCGTCCTCGCGCCGGAACCGGATATTCTTCTGCTCGACGAGCCGACCAACCACCTCGACCTGCCGACCATCGAATGGCTGGAAGGCGAGTTGCAGAAGAGCCGCAGCGCGCTGGTGCTGATCTCGCACGACCGGCGCTTCCTGGAAAAAGTATCGACCGCGACCGTCTGGCTCGACCGTGGTGCGTCGCGGCGGCTCGATCGTGGCTTCGCCTTCTTCGAGGCCTGGCGCGACCAGGTGCTGGAAGCCGAGGAGCTGGAGCAGCACAAGCTCGGCAAGGCGATCGAACGCGAGGAACATTGGCTGCGGTATGGCGTGACCGCTCGGCGTAAGCGCAACATGCGCCGCCTCGGCGAATTGCAGGACATGCGCGCGCGTCATCGCGGCCACAAGGGACCGCAGGGCACGGTGCAGGCGACCGCGGCCGACGCGCAGGAGAGCGGCAAGCTGGTGATCGAGGCGGAGAAGATCACCAAGTCCTATGACGAGCGTATCATCGTGGCGCCGTTTTCGATCCGCGTGCATCGCGGCGATTGCATCGGTCTCGTCGGCCCGAACGGTGCCGGCAAGACGACGCTTTTGAAGATGCTGACCGGGCAATTGGCGCCGGATAGCGGCACAGTCAAGCTCGGCACCAATCTGGAGATCGCCACCCTCGACCAGAAGCGCGAGGACCTCAATCCGGAGGATACGCTCGCCAATTATCTGACGGATGGGCGCGGCGAAAACCTGCTCGTCAACGGCGAACAGCGGCATGTCACCGGTTATATGAAGGAATTTCTCTTCCAGCCGGAACAGGCGCGTACGCCGATGAAGAATCTTTCCGGCGGCGAGCGCGCCCGGCTGATCCTGGCGCGCATCCTGTCGCGGCCGACCAATCTCTTGATCCTCGACGAACCGACCAACGATCTCGACATCGAGACCCTGGACCTGCTGCAGGAAATCGTCGCCGGCTTCAACGGCACGGTCATCCTCGTCAGCCACGATCGCGATTTCCTCGATCGCACCGTGACCTCGACCATCGCACCCGCCAATCCGGAAGAGCCCGACGGCCGCTGGACCGAATATGCCGGCGGCTATTCCGACATGCTCGCCCAACGCAAGGGCGCGATCGAGGAGCGTAGACGAACCGAAAAGGCCGCCGAGAAGCCGAAAGCAGCGGAGACGCAGTCAGCGGCCGGCGAGGCTTCGAAGGGCAAGGGCAAGCTCTCCTACAAGCAGAAATTCGCCCTGGAAAACCTGCCGAAGGAGATGGCGAAGGCCGAGGCAGATATCGCCGCCCGCGAAAAGAAAATGGCCGACCCAACCCTCTTCACCAAAGATCCGGCCGGCTTCAACCGGCTTGCGACCGAGATGGAAAAGCTGCGCGCCAGCCTGACGAAGATGGAAGAGGAATGGCTGGAGCTCGAGATGCTGCGGGAAGAGCTGGAGGGGTGAAGACCGGTTCACACCGTGTCATCAACCTTTCATCGCCATCGCTATATTAAAGAAAACAGATGGTTGCAGCCGACGCTATTCCCTGTTGTCGAATTCGATAAACGGTTTATACATTGTGTTGAAAGTCCCGGACTAGAGCATCCCCTTTCAGGTGAATCACCTAGGCGGACAGATGCTCCAGGTTCAAATGTCCAGAGCCCCTTCTGCGTTTAGGCAAACGGTCGGCGCTCTAGAGCTGGAGGACGTCGCGGATCGTCACTCATCCGCGACGCATTGGGGAAGTCCGAAGAGACCTGACGATATGACGCCGCCCCGCGGCGGTAGGTCCTTCGTGGAAGACCGCAGGCATACATCACGAACGCTTGGCGCGGCAGTTTTGCCGCGGGTGATTTATTGTTCAGGGGGCCTCCATGCCGATGACGCTGGCGCGTGTCGCATTATTGAGCTGTGCAATTGCTGCTTTCCCGGGATCTCAGGTGCTGGCGCAGAATGCGCCGCCCGCGGCCCCCGTGACAGTCGCCAAACCCGTGGTCCGCGATGTCATCGACAGCGATGAATTCATCGGGCGCTTCCAGGCGGTAGACGAGGTCTCCGTGCGTTCGCGCATCGGCGGCTACCTGCAGGAAGTGCATTTTCAGGACGGCACCATAGTCAAGCAGGGAGACCTGCTCTTCGTCATAGACCAGCGGCCCTATGTGAACGCGCTGAATGAGGCCACGGCTTCCCTGGAAGTGGCGAAATCGACCCTGACGAATGCCGATGCGCAATTTGCGCGCACGCAGGCATTGGCGGGTACCGGCAGCTTGTCCGCGTCCAATCTCGATGACCGCCGCCGTGACCTGATCTCGGCGCAGGCGAACGTCCGCGGCGCGCAAGCGGCCGTCGATCGTGCCTCGCTCGACATGGAATATACCAAGATCACCGCGCCGCTCAGCGGCCGCATCGACCGGCGCCTGATTTCGGTCGGCAATCTCGTGCAGGCCGACCAGACCGTTTTGACGACCATCGTTTCGCTCGATCCGATCGATTTCTATTTCGACGTCGACGAGCGCCGCCTGCTTTCCTATGCCGATGAAGCGCGCAAGAACGGCAGCGCCCTGCAGCAGGGCGGCGGCGGCCTCGATGTCACTGTCATGATCGCCGACTCCCGCCAGCAACCGTTCAAGGGCAAGCTCGATTTCGCGGAAAACCGCGTTGACAACCAGACCGGTACGATCCGCGTCCGCGCCCGCTTCCCGAATCCGAATTTCGTTCTGCAGCCCGGCCTGTTCGGGCGCATCCAGGTCGCTGGTTCCAACAGCTACAAGGCAGTGCTCGTTCCTGACGAGGCCATCGGTGCCGATCAGGATCAGCGCGTCGTCTATGTCGTCGGTGCCGATGGCAGCGTGACGCCGAAGTCCGTGCGGCTCGGACCGAAGCTTTACGGCTACCGCGTCATCCGCAGCGGCATGACCGGCGACGAAACCATCGTCGTCAATGGGTTGATACGCATCAGGCCGGGCGTCAAAGTCGCGCCGCAAATGATCCAACTACCCCAGGACGCGACGAACGAAGAGGCGCCGACCCAAGCCTCGGCCCAGGGGTCGGATCAATGAGATTTTCCCATTTCTTCGTCGACCGGCCGATTTTCGCGTCGGTCCTTTCCATCGTGCTGCTGATCGTCGGCGGCATTGCCTATTTCCAGCTTCCGGTCGCGCAGTATCCGGAGGTAGCGCCACCGACGATCGTGGTGCGGACCTCTTATCCAGGCGCCGATTCACAGACCATCGCCGATACGGTGGCAACGCCGATCGAACAGGAGGTCAACGGCGTCGAGGACATGCTCTACATGTCCTCCTATTCGAGCGCCGACGGCTCTATGTCGCTGACCATCACCTTCAAGCTCGGCACCGATCTCGACAAGGCGCAGGTTCTGGTCCAGAACCGCGTCTCCATCGCAGAACCCCGCTTGCCGGACGAAGTCCGCCGCATCGGCATCACCACTGTCAAAAGCTCGCCCGATCTGATGATGGTCGTGCATCTGCTTTCGCCAAGCAATCGCTATGATCAGCTCTATATCTCCAACTACGCCCGCACGCGCATCCGCGACCTTCTCGTCAGGCTCGACGGCGTCGGCGACGTGCAGCTCTTCGGCGAGCGTCAATATTCCCTGCGCATCTGGCTCGACCCGGAAAAGCTTGCCGCCTATGGCATGACCGCCGGCGACATCGTCCAGGCATTGCGGGATCAGAACGTGCAAGTCTCGGGCGGCGCGATCGGCGGCCCGCCGATTTCGGGTACCAACGCCTTTCAATATACGGTGACGACCCAGGGGCGTTTTTCCGACGCGCGGCAATTCCGCTATGTCATCGTCAAGGCGACGGATAGCGGCCGGCTCGTGCAGTTGCAGGATGTGGCGCGTATCGAACTCGGCGCGCAGGACTATGTTACCAACAGCTATCTGAACGGCGCTCCTGCCGTTGCGCTCGGCATCTTTTCGCGGCCGGGCACCAATGCGCTCGCCGCCGCCGCGGATATCCAGAAGACGATGAAGGATCTGGCACAGGATTTCCCCCAGGGCCTCGAATACCGCATCGTCTACAATCCGACGGAATTCATCTCGGAATCGATCAACGAGGTCTACAAGACCATCTTCGAGGCAGCGCTCCTCGTCGCCATCGTCGTGCTGGTCTTCCTGCAATCCTGGCGAACGGCGATCATTCCGATCGTCGCCATCCCGGTGTCGCTGATCGGTACCTTCGCCTTTCTGCTCGCCTTCGGCTTCTCGCTGAACATGCTGACGCTATTCGGCCTGGTGCTTGCCATCGGCATCGTTGTCGACGATGCGATCGTCGTCGTCGAAAACGTCGAGCGCAATCTCGCGCTCGGAATGACGCCGAAAGAGGCCTCGCACGTGACCATGAACGAGGTCGGCACGGCGGTGCTGGCGATTTCGCTGGTGCTTATCGCCGTCTTCCTGCCGACGGCTTTCATTCCCGGCATAACGGGGCAGTTCTACCGGCAGTTCGCAGTGACGATTTCCGTTGCGACGGCGATTTCCTGCCTGAATTCACTAACGCTGTCGCCGGCGATAGCGTCGATCGTGCTGCGCCCGCACGACCACAAGAAATCGACGAACATCTTCTCGCGCTTCGGCCGTGCGCTCGGCAATGGCTTCAACCGTGGTTTCGACCGGATGAGCAGCGGCTATTCCTGGCTCATCAGCCATCTCGTCACGACCTGGGTCGCGCTCGGCTGCGCTCTCATCGTTTTCGTCGGGCTGCTTGGCGCGACTTGGTACATGGCCAAGATCGTGCCACAGGGTTTCGTCCCGACCATGGACCAGGGCTATGCCATCGTCGTCGTACAGCTTCCGGACGGCGCCTCACTCGCACGCACCAACGCGGTCATTCAGAAGGCGACGGAGATCATCAGGAAAACACCGGGCATCGAAAATGCCGTCGCCTTTGCCGGCTTCAACGGCGCGACCTTCACGAATGCCTCGAATTCCGGCGTGATCTTCACGCCCTTCAAATCATTCGAGGAGAGACTGAAGAGCGGCGAGACGGCAAGCAAGATCATCGGTCAGCTCTATGGCAGCCTGCAGGGCATCCAGGAAGCCTTCATCATCGCCATTCCGCCGCCTTCGATCCGCGGCGTCGGCAATTCCGGCGGCTTCAAGATGCAGATCATGGACCGGGAAAATGCCGACATGCGCCGGATTCTCCCGCTTGCCTATCAGCTCATGGGGATCGCCGCCCAGAACAAGGGCGTCAGCGGCGTCTTCACCACCTTCTCGGCCAACAGCCCGCAATATTTCCTGGCGGTCGACCGCGACAAGGCGCGGGCGTTGAACGTGCCGATCCCGAATATTTTCGAGACCTTGTCGATCAATCTCGGCACATCCTATGTCAATGACTTCAACGCCTTTGGGCGCGTCTACCAGGTGCGCGCGCAGGCGGATCAGCAATACCGCATGGATCGAGACGATATTCTCGCTCTGAAGGTTCGATCGGCCACCGGCGCGCTCGTGCCGCTCGGCACGCTGGTCGACATTCAGGATACGACCGGGCCGACGCTCGTTCAGCGCTATAACATGTATGTCTCGGTTCCCCTTCAGGGCAATCCGGGGCCGGGTGTGTCGACCGGCAGCGCGCTCGATACGATGGAGGGACTGGCGAAGAACCTGCTGCCCACGGGCACGACCTTCGAGTGGACCGAGCTCGCCTATCAGGAAAGGAACACCGGCAATACCGCCGTCTACATCTTCGCGCTGTCGGTCATTTTCGTCTTCCTGGCGCTTTCGGCGCAATATGAAAGCTGGATCTTGCCGCTGGCCATCATCCTGATCGTACCGCTGGCAGTGCTGGCTGCGCTCATCGGCGTGCATCTGAGGGGCATGGACAACAATATCCTGACGCAGATCGGCCTCATCGTGCTGATCGGCCTTGCGGCGAAGAACGCGATCCTGATCGTGGAATTCGCCCGCCAGGCGCAGTTGGAGGGCAAGAGCGCCGTCGAAGCGGCGATCGAGGCCAGCCATCTGCGCCTGCGGCCGATCCTGATGACCGCCTTCGCCTTCATCTTCGGCGTCGTGCCGCTGATGATCGCCACCGGTCCCGGTGCAGAAATGCGCCAATCTCTCGGCACAGCGGTCTTTTCGGGCATGCTCGGCGTGACGCTGTTCGGCTTGTTCCTGACGCCTGTCTTCTACGTCGTGCTGCGCAAGCGGCGCAGGCAGGCGGAGGAGGTCGCGACGGAAACGTCAGTCCACGACGCTGCGGCGCAGTGACACCGATCAGAGATGCGGATTGCGCGGCCGGTATTTTTTCACCAGCCGCTGATTGATTTCCTTGGCGCGCGGCATGTTGGCGCTGAGATAGACCGGCGGATCGCCGTCCTTGCAAAGCTCGGCGGCGACTTCGGCGAAAATGGCGTTCAGCACCGTGGCGCCGATTGCGGTCGACGCCGGCCCGACTTTCAAATCACTACCCGGCAGATCGATGATGGCGTCGCCCGGCGGCAGGCCATTGTCGAGGACGATGTCGGCAATATCCGCCAACCGACGGCGGCCATTGGCAATGGCCGCGGAGTAGGCGAGCGAGGTAATGGCGATGACGGTCGCGCCGATCTCGCGGCCATAGTCCGCCGCCTCGATCGGTGCGGCGTTGACGCCGGAATTGGAAGCAATGATCAGCACATCGCCGGGCTGCATGCCGTAACGCTCGAAAATCGGCCGTATCAGACCCTCGGTGCGCTCGTAGACGGAGCTGATGACGGCGCCTTCGTGCAGCATGGCGGAGCCGACCAGCACGGGTATGGTGAAGGCTAGGCCGCCGGCGCGATAATGCACCTCTTCCGCCAGCATGTGCGAATGGCCGGTGCCGAAGACATAGACGCGTCGGTCGGCGCGCGCCGCCGCTGAGATGACACCGGCTGCCTTCGCCATCGGCTCGGCAAGCGTTTCGCGCAAGGTTTCCAGCCGGCCGATGAGGGCGGAGAAATAGCTGTCCGTGACTTCGGTCATTCCGTGCCTCTCTCGTTTGCTGTCTCAGGCCGATGGCTGGCCCGAGATCCATGTTCCGGTGACTTCGATGCCGTCATTGATATGGACGAGATCTGCCCGCGCGCCGGGCGTCAGATATCCACGGTCGGTGAGCCGCAGGAACTGGGCCGGATAGGATGTCGCCATGCGCAGGGCTTCCGCGAGCGGCAATTCGAGCATGTTGACGCCGTAGCGGATAGTCGAAATCATATCGACGTCGGAGCCGGCAAGCGTGCCGTCGTCCAGTGTCAGCTTCGAGCAATAACCACCCTTGGTGCGATAGACCGTGCGGCCGTTCAGAGTGAAGCTCGGAAGGTCGGTGCCGACCAGCGACATGGCGTCGGTGACGAAGAACAGCCGGCCTTCGCCGCGCTTGGCGCGGAGCGCGATGCGCAGGGCTCGGGGATCGACATGGTGACCATCGGCGATGATGCCGCACCAAGGCGAGGGATGGTCGATCGCCGCTCCGACGAGACCCGGCGCGCGATGGCCCATCTGGCTCATGGCGTTGAAAAGATGGGTGACGCCGCGGGCGCCTGCATCGAAGCGAGCGTCCGCGGCTTCCGCAGTGCAGTCGCTGTGGCCGATGCTGACGATGACGCCGCCTTCGTTCAGCGCCTGTACCTGGCGCTCGGTGACCTGCTCGGCCGCCATGGTGACCAGCAGGGTGCCGATCGCCTCACGGGCGCGGATGAAAGTCTTGACATCCTTATCTTCGACCGGGCGCATCAGTTCGGCGAGATGCGCGCCCTTGCGGGCCGGCGCCAGGTGCGGGCCTTCGAGATGCAGGCCGGCGACGCCGCGATTGGCCTTGACGGCCTCGATGGCCGCTTCGATCGCCGCCGACGTGGCGGCTGCGACATCGGTGATAAGGGTCGGCAGCACCGACGTCGTGCCGTAGGGGCGATGCCCCTTGGCAATCATGTACATGGATTCGGCCGAAGGTTCGTCGTTCAGCATGCGGCCGCCGCCGCCGTTCACCTGGGCATCGATGAAGCCGGGGGCGAGGACGCCGCCATTCAGGCGGATGGTCTCGGCATTGTCGGGCACGTCATTTGCGCCGGTGATGGCGTGCACGCGGCCATTGCCGATCACCAGCGCACTGTCTTCATGAAACCGGTCGCCATCGAAGATGCCGGCGCCGGTAAAGACCTTGTAATCCATCACATGGTCTCCGTTACCTTAAGAAGATTAGCCGGCTTATCCGGATCGAAACCCTTGCGCCGCGTCACGGATTCGATGAGGCGATAATAGCAGAGCAGCGACACCAGCGGGTCGATCAGTCCGCTGCCGGTGGTGGGCATGCGAAGGTTGATGCCCGGGAGAGGCGCGTTGGAGAAGGATACCGCCGTGGCGCCAAGCTTCTGCAGGCGTTCCAGCGCCTGGGCGTTGTTGGCAAAGGCTGCATCGTCGGGCGAAAAGGCGACGATCGGGAAGCCCGGCTGCACTAGCCGCATCGGCCCGTGCATCAGCTCGGCAAGCGAAAAGGCTTCAGCATGCAGGCCGGAGGTTTCCTTGGCCTTCAGCGCTGCCTCCAGCGCGATGGCAAAGGCAGGGCCGCGTCCGCCGGTGTAAAGCGATGTTGCATTGAAGAGCACGTCCTCGGCGGCCTTGCCGTCGATCCCCGATGTCGCGGCAAGCGCCTCCGGCAATTTGGCGAGGCCGGCGGCAAGCGCCTGATCTTTCGAGATTGCCGCGGTGACGCCGGCAAGTGCCGCGACGGAGGCAATGAAGGATTTTGTGGCGGCGACGCTTTTTTCCGGGCCGGCATTGAGGCCGAGCACGATATCGGCCTCTTTGGCGAGCGGGCTGTCGGTGACATTGACGACGGCAATCGTCGTGGCGCCGCCCCGCTTGGCGGCGGCCTGCAGCGCGATGATGTCGGGGCTGCCGCCGGATTGCGATACGGTGAAGTGGATGCCGCCCTTCAGGTACAGAGGCGCGCCATAGACCGAGGCGATCGACGGCCCGACCGAGGCGACCGGAATGCCATGGGAAATTTCGAAGAGATATTTGAAGAAGGTGGCTGCGTGGTCGGAAGAGCCGCGCGCCGCCGTGGTGATCACAGACGGGCGGCTGGAGGCGAAGAGTTTTGCAATTTCCGCAAAGACGGACTTTTCTTTCTCAAGCAGGGCCGCGACGACATCCGGCGACTGGCCGGCTTCCGTCAGCATCAGGGATTGGGTCTCGCTCATAGGTCATCTCCAATTCTCAATTCGGCAACGAAATCGTAGGCATCGCCGCGATAATGCGAGCGGGTGTATTCAACGACGCGCTGGTCTTCCAGGCGTGAAATGCGTTCGATCAAGAGCGCCGGCGCCCCGGCTTTGACGTTGAGGATCGACGCGGAGGTCGGATCGAGCGTCACGGCTGTCAGCCGCTGCAGGGCCCGGACCGGCTTGAAGCCGTTTTCAGCCAGCGCATCATAGAGCGAACCCTCTGAAACCGCATCCTCGCCGACAAATTTGATCGGAACGACGGCACGCTCGATGGCGAGCGGCTGGCCGTCCGCCAGGCGCAGACGATCGAGCCGCAGCACAGGCTCGTCGAGGCCGAGCCCGAGCAGGAAGGATTCTTCCGGGGCCGGCGTGCTGATGGTGCACGACAGGATCTTCGCCGCCGGCTCGCGCCCACGCGAGCGCATATCGGCTGAGAAGGAGGAGAGCCGCCAGAGCGGTTGTTCGATGCGCTCGACGCGCTGCGACACGAAAGTACCGCTGCCATGACGCGACTCGATCGCGCCGGAGGCCAGCAGATCACGATAGGCGGTGCGGACCGTGACGCGGCCGACCCGCAAGGCCTCGGCGAGGTCACGCTCGCCCGGCAGAGCCGTTCCCGATTTCAGCAGGCCTTCCTGGATAAGACCGGTCAGCGCCTGCGCCAGGCGCTTGTACAACGGACCGGTCATGGCCTCATCGCGGAGACCACGGCTGTTCAGTTCAGCGATTAAACTGGTTCTATCCATGGGTTCCTTATAGAACCTATCTAGAACCAATCCGCAAGATAAAACTGGTCTATCGGCTAAAATGAATCGCCTGAGCGCTATCTGCGCCCAGGCGATAAGTCCGGGATAGCAGGGTCTTCAGCTCAATTCTTGGTGAAGATGTAGTCCGTTTCCTGTCGCAGCACTTCACCGGGGCGAAGGACGGCGTTCGGGAAGCCCTGGTGGTTGATGGCATCCGGCCAGACCTGAGTTTCCAGGCAGAAACCCGCAAAGGGGCCGATCTTGCGGCCGTCGTGACCGGGAACGGGAACATCCAGCTTGAAACCGGCATAGAACTGCACGCCCGGCTCGGTCGTGCGCACTTCGAGCGAGACGCCGGAATTGACGCTACGCGCCAGCACCACCGAGCGCTTGGCGGTACGCTCGGACGACAGGCAGAAATTATGGTCGTAGAGCGCCTGTTCAGCCCCATCGAAGCGCATCATCGGCGCCATTTCGCGGAAATCGAAAACGGTGTCGGCGACGGGGCGCACTTCCCCCGTCGGCACCTGCTTCTCGTCCGTCGGCGTATAATGATCGGCGGCGATCATGATGTCGTGGCCGAGTGCGTCGTCACGTCCGTCGAGATTGAAATAGGCATGCTGGCAGACATTGGCGAGCGTCGGCTTGTCGGTCGTCGATTCGTAGGTGACCGAGAATTCGCCGTTGCCATGCACCCAATAGGTCGCCTGTATCGTGCAATTGCCGGGATAGCCGGCGCGGCCGTCGGGATCGACGATCTTCAGGACAACGCGGTCGACGGCGTGTTCGACGATCGTCCAGTTGCGCTTGGCGATATTGTCCTTGCCGCCATGCAGATGGGTGACGCCTTTTTCGTTGAGCTCGAGCTGATAATCCTTACCGTCCAGCGTGAAATGGCCGGCGCCGATACGGTTGGCACAGCGGCCAGGCGTCGCGCCGAAATAGGAGGAATGGGCCGGGTAATCGTCGAAATTGTCGAAACCGAGCAAAAGGGCCGGGCTATGGCCATCTAGACGCAGGTCCTGAATGACGGCACCCCAGGTCATGATATGGGCCGTCAGACCACCGCCCGCTATTCTGACGCGATAAACCGTTTCTCCATCGGCCGTCGTTCCGAAAACTTCCCGCTCCAAACTGTCTGTCGTCATATCAGCTCATCCATTCCTGTCGAAATATTCGATGCCAGACCCTGCCCCCATTTTCGCCGGTCCGCAACCGGTTCCCTCGCGAAATTTAGGAGCGGCCGACGGGCGATCAAGCCTTGGTCTGGCTTCGGAGTTGCTACCCTGCGCCGGTAATGTGGAATGCGTGCGACAGGCTGGCGAGTTGGTTTCGTTTGGGCCTGTCAGGAAAGTTCGATTTTGCCGCGATCTTGTGCCAGGCACAAAGATGCGGCATCAACGCAGATTGTCTCAACGCGACAATTCCTTTGTCGCCTTCTCCAAACCGCCGAGCGTCAGAGGATACATCCTTCCGCCAAGCAGGCGGCGGATGATCGAGATCGAGGTGGTATGGCTCCAATAGTCTTCGGGCACGGGATTGAGCCAGACGCATTTGCGGAAATGGCCGGTGATACGGCTGAGCCAGATCTCGCCGGGCTCCTTGTTCCAATGTTCCACCGAGCCGCCGGGATGGGTGACCTCATAGGGGCTCATCGAGGCATCGCCGACGAAAACGACGCGATAGTCGGGGCCGAAGGTGCGGATCAGATCGGTCGTCGCAATGACATCGGCGCGCCGGCGGCGATTGTCCTTCCAGACGCCTTCGTAGAGGCAGTTATGAAAATAGAAATATTCCATGTGCCGGAATTCGGCGCGGGCTGCGGAGAATAGTTCCTCGACCACGCGGATATGATCGTCCATCGAGCCGCCGACATCGAAGAACATCAGCAGTTTGACGGCATTGCGCCGCTCCGGCCGGGTCTGGACGTCGAGATAGCCGTGCTCGGCGGTGGAGCGGATCGTGCCGGATAGGTCGAGCTCTTCGGCCGCCCCTTCGCGCACCCAGCGGCGGAGCCGTTTCAGAGCGACCTTGATGTTACGGGTGCCGAGCTCGACGCTGTCATCGAGATTTTGAAATTCGCGGCGATCCCAGACTTTTGCAGCCTTGCGGTGACGGGAGGCTTTCTGGCCGATTCGCACGCCTTCCGGATTGTAGCCATAGGCGCCGAACGGCGAAGTGCCGGCCGTACCGATCCATTTCGAGCCGCCCTGGTGCCGGCCCTTCTGCTCTGCAAGGCGCTGACGCAGCGTCTCCATCAGCTTTTCGAAGCCGCCGAGCGCCTCGACCAGCTTCTTTTCCTCGTCCGTCAGATGTCTTTCGGCGAGCTTGCGCAGCCATTCATCGGGGATGACGGCCAGCTCGGCCGGCTCGGCGTCACCGCCGAGGGTCTCGACGCCGCGAAAATAATCGGCAAAGACCTGGTCGAAACGGTCGATGAAACGCTCATCTTTGATCAGCGCCGTGCGCGCCAGATAATAGAAGGCCTCGACATCGTAGTCGGCGATCCCTTCTTCCATCCCTTCCAGAAGCGACAGGAATTCCCGGAGCGTCACCGGAACCTTCGCTTCCTTCAGCTTCAGGAAGAAGGGAATGAACAAGCTCAGAACCTCTCTTGGCCGATCTCCTCGAGATCATAGGGCGTCGTCTGGTAGATCTCATTGATCCAGTTGCCGAAGAACAGATGCGCATGGCTGCGCCAACGGTTCTGTGGCGCAATGTCCGGGTCGTTATGCGGGAAATAGTTATGCGGCATCTTGATCGGCACGCCCGCATTCACGTCCCGAAAATATTCGTCGGCCAGCGAGGTGGAATCATACTCCACGTGATTGAACATGTAGAGCCGGTTGCAGGCCTGCTCGTGGACGAGGCAAACGCCCATCTCGCTCGAATCCATCAGTATCTGCAGTCCCGGCACCTTTTCGATATCGGCGCGGCGCACTTCCGTCCAGCGCGAGACCGGAATGGCGAAATCATCCGAGAAGCCGTTGAGATAGACCGAGGACGGCTTCAGGTTCTGGTGGCGATAAACGCCAAAGGCTTTTTCCTTCAGCGTATATTTCGGCACCTTATGGAAATGATAGGCAGCCGCCATAGCGCCCCAGCAGACATTCATAGTCGAATGAACGTTGGTTGCCGTCCAGTCGAAGATCTGCTGCATCTCGTTCCAGTAGGTGACCTCCTCATAGTCCAGCAGCTCGATCGGCGCGCCGGTGATGATGAAGCCGTCGTACTTGCGGTGCTTCACCTCCTCCCAGGTCTCGTAGAAGGCGAGCAGATGCTCTTCCGAAGTATTCTTTGCCTTGTGGCCGCCGACGCGGATCAGCGAGAATTCCACCTGCAGCGGCGAGGCGCCGACGAGGCGCGCCATCTGTACCTCGGTCTTGATCTTGTTCGGCATGAGATTGAGAAGCCCGATCTGAAGGGGGCGGATATCCTGCCGGATCGCCACCGTTTCGGTCATCACCCGCACGCCCTCGCTCTGGAGGGCTTCAAACGCGGGCAGCGTATCGGGAATCTTGATGGGCATCGTTATCACTCGACCAAAAACAAAAAACCGGCCGCGATAAGAATCGCTACCGGTCCGCACGCGGCCCTTTAGCGACTTTTTTAACGTGGCTGCAAGCCGGCCGGCCAAATCACCACGGGAGAAATTCAATAGACCTGACATCTCGGCCGGTCAATGGGCAAGCGTCGAAGGAAGGCTGGCGGCCGCGCCCTGATGTCGGATGCGGCCTACAGATGTTCAAGCAGGGCTTCCATGCCATAGCCGAGCCGCTGCTTGGCGGCCTCGATCGGCAGCCAGAAGAAGCGAAAGGCAATCGGGCTGCTACCGTCGAAAGGCGTCATTTCGTAGTGGAGCCAAGTGGCGGGCGCTGTCTGGGAGATACGGCAGCGGAAATAGTGCCGCTGGTGATGATGCTCGCGGCCGTTCTTTTCGAAGCGGTAGTCGTGGAGGCCGAGCGGATGGAGTTCGTCCGGCGCAAAACCGGTCTCCTCCTCGAATTCGCGCGCCGCCGCCGCTACAATATCCTCACCGGATTCGACAGTGCCGCCGGGAACCTGGAGCTGGACAGCGGGAAAATCTGGCTCATCGAATACCAGCAGGTGCCGGTCGCGCACCGCGTAGATCAAGACCTTCACGGCATCCGGCCGCATTATTTCCCCTGCCCGCGCGCGATAAAAGCCAGCCGCTCGAAGAGATGGACGTCCTGCTCGTTCTTCAGCAAGGCTCCGTGCAGCTTTGGCAGTGCGCTCTTCGCATCGGCACGCAGTGGGGCGGGATCGACGTCGTCGGCGACGAGGAGGCGGATCCAATCGAGCGCTTCGGAGGTCGAGGGCTTTTTCTTCAGCCCCGGCACATCGCGGATCTCGAAAAATTGCGTGAGTGCGGCCCGCACCAGCGTCTGCTTGATGCCGGGATAGTGCACCTCGACGATACGCGTCAGCGTTTCGGCATCGGGGAAGCGGATGTAATGGAAGAAGCAGCGGCGCAGGAAAGCATCCGGCAGCTCCTTTTCATTGTTCGAGGTGATGATGACGATCGGCCTGACCGCGGCGCGGATCGTTTCGCCGGTCTCATAGACATGGAACTCCATGCGGTCGAGTTCCTGCAGCAGATCGTTCGGGAATTCGATGTCGGCCTTGTCGATCTCATCAATTAGCAGCACGCATTTCTCTGGTGCCGTAAAAGCCTGCCAGAGCTTGCCTTGGCGGATGTAATTCCTGACGTCATTGACGCGCGCATCGCCCAACTGGCTGTCGCGCAGGCGCGAGACGGCATCGTATTCGTAAAGGCCCTGCTGCGCCTTCGTGGTCGATTTGATATTCCATTCGATGAGGTCGAGGCCGAGGGCAGTGGCGACCTGGCGCGCCAGTTCCGTCTTGCCGGTTCCCGGCTCGCCCTTTACCAAAAGCGGACGTTCCAGCCGAATTGCGGCATTGACGGCGACCATCAAATCCTTGTCGGCAATATAGTCTGCAGTGCCGTGAAATTGCATTGGAAGGCTTTCATCAATCTTTGAGGCGCAAGCTAGTCCTTGGTCTTATTCGGTTCAAGGCATGAAACGGTGTATATACCGAACGTGATCACGCTGATGTATCGCATGGATGGACATGTGAGCAGGTCATGATTAACTGGGAATTAAGTGCGTTGCAGGGACGTGTTGATGGCAGTTGAAACGCAAGCCAAGTCGAACATCGAGGGAGCTGACCGGGTCGGATACGACTTCAGCGTCCTTTATCGGCTGCGCATGATGTTTTCCGCTTTTTGGTATTCGGCGGTACGCATCAAGATCATTTCTCTCACGATTGCCTTGTTCGTGATCATCATTGTGACGGCCTATGTCCAGGTTCTGCTGAACAATTGGAATGCGCCGTTTTATGATTCACTCGCGCGGCGCGATACTGCCGCGTTTTTCCATCAGCTTGGCGTCTTCGGCATCATCGCCGGCCTGCTTCTGGTCCTCAATGTCGTGCAGGCATGGCTTAATCAGATGACTGCGCTTTATATGCGCGAAGGCCTTGCGCGTGACCTCGTCGATCAATGGCTGCAGGCTAAACGCGCGCTTCGTCTCGCCTCTTCCGGCCTGATCGGCGTCAATCCGGACCAGCGGCTGCACGAGGATGCCCGCAATCTTGCCGAAAGCACGACAGGGCTCGCGATCGGCCTGGTGCAGGCGACCATCCTGCTGTTCAGCTTCATCGGCGTGCTCTGGGAACTCTCCAGCGGCATGGTCTTCAATTTCAAGGGCATGAGCTTCTCCATCCCCGGCTATATGGTCTGGGCGGCCATCATCTATGCCGGTTCTGCCTCGTTCCTGAGCCAGTTCGTCGGCCGCCGGCTGGTGCGGCTGAATGCCGATCGTTATTCGAAGGAAGCCGAGCTGCGCTTTGCGCTGATGCACGCCAACGAGCATATGCCGGCGATCACCATTGCCGGCGGCGAGGAGAATGAGCGCCGGCGGATCAATCTCGATATCTCCGCCGTGCTTGCCGTCATCCGTCAGCTCGCCATTGCCAATACCAATCTCACCTGGGTTTCGGCCGGTTATGGCTGGCTGGTGCTGATCATTCCGATCCTGGTGGCTGCGCCCGCCTATTTCTCCGGCGGGCTGACCATCGGCCAGTTGATGGTGGCGGTCGGCGCTTTCAACCAGGTCAATACTGCCTTGCGCTGGTATGTCGCCAATTTTGGCCCGATCGCGGAATGGCGCGCTACGCTGATGCGCGTCACCGATTTTCGCCAGGCGTTGACGGAGATGGATGACGGTAAGGTCATGCCGCATACCATTGCTTTCGATCACGCGGCGCCCGGTAAAATGGTCTGGACGGACATGGAGATTTCGACCAAGACCAGCGAGGATGCCATCGAGAACGGTTTCCGTATCCGCGAAGGCACGGTGACGATCGCCGCCGGCGAGCACATCATGGTCAATGGCGACCATGGCGTGAACCGCAGGCTGCTGTTCCAGTCGCTGGCGCATCAATGGAATTGCGGCGCCGGCAAGATCAGCCTGCCGCCGATGGAAGACATGCTGTTCATGCCGCATACGCCCTATGTACCGGGCGGCACGCTGCGCGAAGCGATCTGCTTTCCCGAGGATCGGGATGCCTATGACGAAGCCGCCGTCGAGGCAGCAATGGATAAAGTCGGCCTTAGCCGCCTGAAGAGCCGGCTCGATACGCAGGCGCGCTGGGACCGGCTGCTGGACAATGACGAGCAAAAGGCGCTCGCCTTCGCGCATTTGCTGCTGGCGCAGCCGAAATGGATCATCCTCGATGAAGTGATGGAAGGCCTGGAACCGGATATTCAGGCCAAGTTCTCGGCACTGCTGACGGAGTTCACCGACGCCGCCGTCATTTATATCGGCCGCTCCGAAGCCTATCTTCAGGCAATGTCGCCACGCGTCCTACATCTTCAGGCGCTGGTGCCGCACGAGGAAGTCGTTGCCGAAGTCGTGCCCCCGGCGGCCGTGATACGGGATGCGAGCCCCAAGAGAGCGAATTCGCCGTCGCGGTAGTAACCTCTGTCAGGAATGTCCCGCAGATTTCTTGGGGCGGCCGCCCTTGGCGCCGTTTGCACGGCTTGCCGCGATTTTAGCAGGCGAGCGGGATTGGCCTCCACGGCGCTGGGCTTCCATAAATGCTTTTGTGCCGAATATCCCGTTCATCAGACCGGTAATCGTGTAGTCGGCGTCGAGACTTTCCCAGTGCAGTGCTGTCTCCCCTAAAAGCTCCACTTCGGCCAACTGCGCAGCGGTCGCCTCTTCCAAACCCTCTAAGGAGCGGGCCGGGAACATAAAGGACGCCCCGTTTGTAAATTCAACGACGATGCGTTCCGAAAGACCATCGAAACGCACGGAAAGTGGAATAGGCCTTTCGACTCGTTCTGCCTCCCAACGCTGCTTTGCTCGGGCCAATTCCGCGTCAGTGACCTCAACCATGATACTTTCTCCAGGTATCGAGGAATAATTGCTGGTTTGCTTCTATTGTAGCGACCGCCCGGCGGACGTCTCTATCGGACATTCCGCCTTGAGTGATTACGGTTAGGGTGACAATATCGATCCGAGCTTCCCCTTCGCCGACAACATGAGCATGAGGAGGTTCGTGATCAGCCGTGTAAATGACGAACCGCATTCCATGCTGACGAAGCACTGTGACCATCAGAGAAAATAACCTAACAACTTGGGTATTTCAAGCGTTCAGCAAGCGCATCTGCCGAATTGTAATTCCGCCAAGACTCCAAACAAAAACGCCCCATCCATAAGGACAGGGCGTTTCCCATGAAACGATAGACCGTTCTCTCAGTCCTTGGCGCGCTCGACGTAGGAATTGTCTTCCGTGGCGATGACGACGCGGGTGCCGGCGTTGATGTGCGGCGGCACCATGGTGCGCACGCCGTTCGACAGCATGGCAGGCTTGTAGGAGGACGATGCCGTCTGGCCCTTCACGACCGGTTCCGTTTCGGTGATTTCCAGCGTGACATGGCGCGGCAGTTCGATGGCGAGCGGAACGCCTTCATGGATCGACAGGATGCAGGTCATGCCTTCCTGGAGATAGGCCTTCTGGTCGCCCATGGTTTCGGCGTCGACGACGACCTGATCGTAGGTGGCCGGGTTCATGAAGTGGAAGCCTTCGCCGTCTTCATAGAGATACTGGAAGTTCACATCTTCGACGAAGGCGCGCTCGACCTGCTCGGTGGTGCGCCAGCGCTCGGACACCTTCACGCCATCGACGATGCGGCGCATGTCGACCTGGGTGACCGGCGTGCCCTTGCCCGGATGAAAGTTCTGAGCGGTAAGAACGACGTAGAGTTTGCCGTCGACGTCGAGAACGTTGCCCTTGCGGACTGAAGAGGCGATGACCTTGACCATAAGACTTCCTTGTAACTCGGCCTGTCGCGTCGTAGAGGACTGTCGAAATGCACCTCGCGACGCAGCTATTGTTTGCTTGGGGGCGCAACTACCCTAAATCAGTGGAAATAGCCACCCCCATACCCGGCGATCCCGAGAAGAAAGCGCGCAATGGAGCCAACGAGCAGCAAAGCGTCCCCCTGGTGGACCCGCAGCGTGCATGCGGACCGGCGGCCATTCCTCATCGGCCGCAATGCCATCCAGGCGGCGCTGCGCGAATTCTTCGCCCGCAATGGTTTCATCGAAGTCGACACGCCGACGCTGCAGGTGTCGCCGGGCAACGAGGCACATCTTCATGCCTTCGCCACCGAGGCGCTGACGACGGATGGCCAGAAAGCGCCTTTCTATCTCCACACCTCGCCGGAGTTCGCCTGCAAGAAGCTGCTGGCCGCCGGCGAGGAGCGCATTGCCTGCTTCGCCCATGTCTATCGCAACCGCGAGCGCGGACCGCTGCACCATCCGGAATTCACCATGCTGGAATGGTATCGGGCGGGCGAGACCTATGAGACGCTGATGACCGATTGTGCTGCGCTGCTGGCGCTGGCGGCGGAGACGGTCGGAGCGAAGACACTCAGCTATCGCGGCGCCGAAACTGACCCGTTCCTTACGCCGGAACGCATCAGTGTTGCCGCCGCCTTCGAACGCTATGCCGGCATCGATCTGCTGGGCTCGGTCGGCCTCGACGGATCGACGGATCGCGACTATCTGGCGGCCGAGATGCAGCGTATCGGCATGCGCGTTGCAAAGGACGATCACTGGCCGGATCTTTTCAGCCGCGTGCTGGTCGAAAAGGTCGAGCCCTATCTCGGCTTCGGCCGGGCGACGATCCTCGACGAATATCCGGTCTCGGAAGCTGCCCTTGCCCGACCTTCGGCGCGCGATCACCGGGTGGCCGAACGCTTCGAACTCTATGCCTGCGGTGTCGAGCTCGCCAATGCTTTCGGCGAACTCACCAATCCCGACGAGCAGCGGCGGCGGTTCGGGATCGAGATGGCGGAAAAGATGCGCATCTATGGCGAAAGCTATCCGCTGGACGAGGAATTTCTCGAAGCCCTTGCCGCCATGCCGGAGGCGAGCGGCATAGCGCTCGGCTTCGACCGGCTGGTGATGTTGGCGACCGGTGCCTCGCGGATCGAACAGGTGCTCTGGGCGCCCGTTTCGGAGTTTGGTTCATGAACGTGATGCGCCCGATCAGAAATGTCGACGACCTAGCACAGGCCGGTTTGATCGATGCCGGTGAGGCTCTGTCGCTGGAGGCGGTTGCCGAGCGCTATGCCATTGCTCTGACCTCGACCATGGCAAAGCTGATCGACCGCAGCGACCCTGCCGATCCCATCGCCCGGCAATTCGTGCCTGACATCGCCGAACTCCTCGCCACGCCGGAAGAGCGGATCGATCCGATTGGCGATCACGCCCATAGTCCCGTTGAGGGTATCGTCCATCGCTATCCCGACCGCGTGCTGCTGAAGGCGGTGCATGTCTGCCCGGTCTATTGCCGCTTCTGTTTCCGCCGCGAAATGGTCGGACCGCAGGGCCTCGGCACACTGGACGCGGCGGCGCTCGACGCCGCCTTTGCCTATATCCGCGATCACCGGGAAATCTGGGAGGTCATCTTGACCGGCGGCGATCCGCTGGTGCTGTCGCCGCGCCGGCTGGAGGAGATGCTGAGTGCGCTCGCCGATATCGAGCATGTGAAGATCGTCCGCTTCCATACCCGCGTGCCGGTTGTCGATCCCCTGAAGATCGATGGGGCGCTGATCGCGGCACTGAAAGCGAGCGGCAAGACCATTTATGTGGCGCTGCATGCCAACCACCCGCGCGAGCTGACCGCCGAGGCGCGTGCCGCCTGTGCGCGGCTTGTCGATGCGGGCATCGTGCTCGTCAGCCAGTCCGTGTTGCTGAAGGGCGTCAATGACGATCCGGATGTGCTGGCGGCGCTGATGAAGGCTTTCGTCGAGACGCGGATCAAGCCCTATTACCTGCATCACCCCGATCTTGCCCCCGGCACCAGTCATTTCCGGCTGACGATAGCCGAGGGGCAGAAGATCGTCGCGGCACTGCGCGGCCGCATTTCCGGCCTCTGCCAGCCGACCTACATCCTCGATATCCCGGGCGGCCATGGCAAGGCAGATATCGGCCGAAACGCCGTCCGCGAGATCGGCGAAGGCTGCTATTCCATTTCGGACTATCGCGGTGGCGAGCATATCTATCCGCCGGCGGATTAAGGTCTGCTCCCCGCCCGCTTTTTCTACTTCAGCGTGTCCGAAACCCCGCGTTTGTAAATGAACTTTGCTGGAAAATTTGGCACATTAACCTTGGTGTCAAGTACCGTTTTCCGCACATCAACCCGTCTAGGTTTTAGAAATTACAAATATTATCCTGTAAACGACAGGTTATATGGTTTAGATATCGTAAATTTATTTTAGACAAATATAAAAGATAAGATTTTCTTGCTAAGTATTGCCTGGTTATATTTACCACGTCGCTTAGCGGAATGTTCTAATTTCCCTGTTACTTCTCGGCTCAGGATAAGACGGCGTTGCTGCCGTCGTGTTTACGATTGCCTGGAGGAACTACAAGATGAATGAGACGATTCGCGATTTGCTGGCCAAGTTTGGTGCGCTCCCCGTTACGATGGATCAGATAGCTGACGATGCCGATCTCTATGCGGCCGGACTGTCTTCCTTTGCATCGGTGCAGCTCATGCTCGGCATCGAAGAAGCCTTCGACATCGAATTTCCCGACAATCTGCTGAACCGCAAATCCTTTGCCAGCATCGTTGCCATCGAAAAGACGGTCGGCATGATCCTGGACAGCCGAAAGGTTGCCTGATGAACGTCGCGGTCGCTTTGGTTGAAGCCGGAGCCGGAGACACGGCGGCGGTGCGAGCCGCGCGCGTCGCGGCAATCGCCGGCAAATATGCCGATGCAGTCGACGTCGAGGGCAGGTTCCCGCGCGAGGCCGTGGATGCGATGCGCGCCGAAAGGCTGCTGTCGATGCAGATCCCGGCCGATCTTGGCGGCGAAGGTGCATCGACCATTGAAATAGCCGAGCTCTGCTCGATTCTCGGCCAGGCCTGCGCGGCGAGCGCCATGGTCTTCGCCATGCATCAGATCAAGCTGTCGAGCTTGGTCGAACACGGCGCCGGCAGCGAGTGGCACCGCGAGTTCATGCGCCGCATCGCCAAGGAACAGCTTCTGCTGGCATCGGCGACGACGGAAGGCGGCATCGGTGGCAATCTCCGCAACAGCATCTGCGCCATCAGGGTGGAGGGCGACCGTTGCTTCCTCGAGAAGGACGCAACCGTCATCTCCTACGGTGCCCATGCCGACGCGATCCTGATCACCTCGCGCAGCCATGCCGAGGCGGCCTCTTCCGATCAAGTTCTGACCGTCTTCCTGAAAGATCAATACACGCTGGAGCGCACCGTCGAGTGGAACACGCTCGGCATGCGCGGCACCTGCTCCGACGGCTTCCTCTTCAAGGGCGAAGCGCCGGCCGTGCAGATCCTGCCGAAACCGTTCGCCGAGATTGCCGCGCAATCGATGCTGGCAAGCTCGCATCTGCTCTGGAGCGGCGTCTGGTATGGCATCGCAGCCGATGCGGTGGCCCGCGCCCAGGCTTTCGTGCGCGCTGCGGCCCGCAAGTCGCCCGGCACGCAGCCGCCCGGCGCGCTGCGGCTGGCGGAAGTCTCGAGCCTGCTGCAGATGGTGAAATCGAACGTCGTCGCCGGCCTGAAAGTCTATGAAGAGGCCAAGGCCGATGCCGACCGGCTCTCCTCAATGGCGTTTGCCGTCGCCATGAACAACGTCAAGATCGCGTCGTCGGAGATGATCCTGCCGATCATCAACCACGCGATGCTGATCTGCGGCATCATGGGCTACAAGAACGGCACGCCCTACAGCCTCGGCCGCCATTTGCGCGATGCGCATTCCGCTCAACTGATGATCTCGAACGACCGCATTCTCGGCAACACGTCGACCATGTTGCTCGTCCACAAACAAGATGCCAGCCTACTGGGATAATCGTCATGGATATGCAGACCTCGTTTCTCGACCGCCTTTTTGAATCCGGTCTTTTGATCGATACCGGCGTTGATGGCCTTTACGGCCGCAGCGGCCAGTTCGAAGACGTCATTTCCGCCTTCGAGCGCCTGATCGATAAGTTCGGCGGCGCCGATGGTGCCGAAGCCATCCGCTTTCCGCCCGGTATGAACCGCGCCTTCTTCGAAAAGAGCGGGTACATGAAGAGCTTTCCGCAGCTTGCCGGCACGGTGCACAGCTTCTGCGGCAACGAACTCGATCACATGAGCCTCCTGAAGTGCATGGAAGTTGGCGACGACTGGACCAAGGACCAGCAGGCGACCGACATCGTGCTGACGCCGGCGGCCTGCTATCCGCTCTATCCGACGGTGGCCAAACGCGGCGCATTGCCGGAGAGCGGCGCGCTCTTCGACCTGCAGTCCTATTGCTTCCGCCACGAGCCCTCCAAGGATCCGGCCCGCCAGCAGCTCTTCCGCATGCGCGAATATGTCTGTATGGGCACCGACAAGCATGTGACCGATTTCCGCCAGAGTTGGATGGATCGCGGCATCGAGATGATGAAGGCTGTCGGCCTGGAAGTGACCATCGATGTCGCCAACGACCCGTTCTTCGGCCGCGCCGGCAAGATGCTTGCCAACAACCAGCGCGACCAGAACCTGAAGTTCGAGCTGCTGATTCCGATCACCTCATCGGCCAATCCGACCGCCTGCATGAGCTTCAACTATCATCAGGATGCCTTCGGCGCGAAATGGGGCTTGAACTTCAAGGACGGCAATGTCGCACACACCGCTTGCGTTGGCTTCGGTCTGGAGCGCATCGCGCTGGCACTGTTCCATCATCACGGTCTCGATACCAAGGAATGGCCCGAAAGCGTGTGCAAGGCGTTGTGGGGCTGATCGTCTCCATGGCCTCCGTCTTCGCTGGACTCGATCCCACCGCCTATAAGCCACATGCGCTGCACGACAGCGAGCGCATGTGGCCGGAAACCAATTGCTATATCGATCTCTGGATCGAGGTGCTTTCAAGCCTGAAGCTGCCGCCGGAAGCCATGCTCGGCTTCACGGTGACCCAGGATTTCGAGGGCGACCAATTCACCTTCTTCAAGGTGCCGCTCGAAGATCTGGAGGCGCTCTACGGCATCCGCTGCACCGAACTGGCGATCTACGACAAGGTCCAGCACCACATCGCCGAGCAGATCGGCCGTGGCCGGCTCTGCCTGGTCGAAATGGATTCCTTCTACACGCCGGACACCCAGGGTGTCGGCTATCGCCGCGAGCATGGCAAGACGACCGTTGCCATCAACCGGTTGGACATGGCGGCCCGCGAGCTCGACTATTTCCACAATGGTGGCTTCTTCCGGCTGTCGGGCGAGGATTTCGACGGGCTGTTCCAATTGCACCTGACGGAAGAAGATCTGCCCTTCCTGCCCTATGCCGAATTTGCGAAGTTTCCGGGGAACGCACCGGGCGAGGCTGCGATCCGAGAGACGTCTAGGCAACTTCTGGCCTTCCATTTCCGCCGCCGCCCGGGGGCAAATCCCATCCGTGCCTTCGCAGCGGTTTTCCCGGCGCAGGTGGAAGCGGTGGCCGAGCGGCCCTTCGGCTTTTTCCACAAATATGCCTTCAATACGCTGCGCCAGCTCGGGGCTAATTTCGAGCTCGCCGGCAGTCATCTCGATTGGCTGTCGGCAGATTTTTCCGAGATTGCCGGTGAGGCCCGGCGGATTTCGGAGGTGGCGAAATCGGTGCAGTTCCAGCTAGCCCGCGCCATAACACGCAAGAAATTCGAGCCGCTGCAGACGGCCCTTGATCCGGCCGCTGATGCATGGGATTCGATGATGGGGCTGCTTGAACAAAAGCTGTAGGCGAACATGATCTCCTCCCAAAAGCCGCCTGCACTTTTGGGAAAGATGTTCTGAGCTGAGGAATTGAATGCAAGGGCGTTTGGCTGATTTTGGCGGCGAGACGCTGCTAAGCGAAGGATGGAACCTGGTTCTGACGGATGCGGGCGCCTGCGCCTCGCCTTCGGACGTCCCGCTTTCGGGCGGGTTCATTCCGGCGTCAGTGCCGGACACCGTCGCCGTGGCGCTGGAAAAGGCCGGCCTCTTCAATCGCGAGAATCCCCACCCGCTGAACGACAAGGACGCCTGGTATCTTTGCCGATTGGTCGACGCCGACCCCGGCAATGCCGTTCTGCGGCTCGGAGGGTTGGCAACGCTCTGCGAAGTCTTCCTGAACGGCAGAAAAATTCTCGTCTCCGAAAGCATGTTCGAATCGCACGAACTTGCCGTCCACCTGCTTGGCGGCGATGAGCTGGCGCTCTGCTTCCGCGCACTGGAGCCGCGCCTTGCCGAAGCTGGCCCCAGAGCCCGCTGGCGGCCGCAGATGATCACGCCGCAGAGCCTGCGCCTGGTGCGCACGACCCTTCTCGGCCATATGCCCGGCTGGTGCCCCGAAATCCACGCCGTCGGTCCTTGGCGGCCGATCTCGCTGTTGCGTCCGCATGGCCCAGTTATTCGCGACCTTTCACTGCGGCCGGACCTGCTGGAGGATGGTGAGGGCCGGCTTTATGCCTCGCTCACCGTCGAGGGGCAGGTCGGAGAGATCGTGCTTCGCTGTGGCGATGTCGAACAGGCCTTCCAGAAAGACAATGGCGGCCATTGCACGGCGATCCTGAAAATCCCCGGCGTGGCGCCTTGGTGGCCGCATACGCACGGAACGCCCAATCTTCATGACGTCGCGCTGATGATCGATGGAGTCGAGCATCCTATCGGGCGCACCGGCTTCCGCCGGCTCGCGGTCGATCGCGGTGCGGACGGGCAGGATTTTGCACTTATCATCAATGGCGAGCGCATCTTCTGCCGTGGTGCCGTCTGGACGACGGCGGATATCGCGCGTCTGCCCGGCGGTCGCGAAGACTACGAGCCATGGCTGCGGTTGGCGGCAGAAGCGGGCATGAACATGGTCCGCATCGGCGGCACCATGGCCTATGAAACCCCGGAATTCTTCCGGCTCTGCGACAAACTTGGCCTGCTGGTCTGGCAGGATTTCATGTTCGCCAATTTCGATTATCCGAAGAACGATAAAGCTTTCAATGCCCATGTCGAGGCGGAGGCGGCGCAGCTTCTCTCCGCGACGCGCCTGTCGCCGTCAGTCGCCGTGCTTTGCGGCGGCAGCGAGATGTATCAGCAGGCGGCGATGCTCGGATTGCCGGAGCGGTTTTGGGCAAGCCCGATCGTGGAAGAAATCATTCCGGCCGTCGTAAAGTCGCTGCGGCCCGATGTTCCCTATGTCGTCAATTCCCCCTCGAGCGGCGCCATGCCGTTTTCCCCGAATGAGGGGGTGACGCACTATTACGGCGTCGGCGCCTATATGCGGCCGCTCGCCGATGCGCGCCGTGCCGATGTCCGCTTCGCGGCCGAAAGCCTGGCTTTCGCGCATGTGCCGCAAGCCCGGACCTTGGCACGGCATTTGCCGGTTCCGCCGGTCCATAGCCCACTATGGAAGGAGCGGGTGCCGCGCGATCGCGGTGCATCCTGGGATTTTGAGGATGTGCGCGACCACTATTTGACCGAACTCTATGGTTTTGAACCGAATCGGCTGCGGCGGGAGGACCCCGATCTCTATCTGGCTTTGTCGCGGGCGGTCACCGGCGAAGTCGCGGAAGAAACCTTTACCGAATGGCGGCGGCAGGGCTCGGGCTGCAATGGCGCCCTCGTCTGGACGCTGCAGGATTTGCTGCCCGGCCCCGGCTGGGGCGTGATCGATTCCACCGGCGAGCCGAAGCCCATATGGTATGCGCTCCGCCGCGCCTTTCGGCCGGTGCAGGTACTGCTTACCGACGAAGGCACCAATGGCCTCGATGCGCATGTCATCAACGAGGGTGACGTTGCCCTCAACCTTGATCTCGATGTGATCTGCCTGCGCGACGGCCGGCAGACCGTGGTCAGCGGCAAGCGGGAGTTATCGGTCGAAGCCCGCGCCAAGTGCAAGATCGCCTGCACCGATCTCTTCGGCGCCTTCTTCGACACGACCTATGCCTTCCGGTTCGGACCGCCGTCGCATGATGTGACAGTGGCGCGTCTCACAGCGCGTGAGACGGGGGCGGTGATTGCCGAGGCTTTTTACTTCCCGCTTGGGCGAACCAAGGCGTTTCACGATGCCGAGATCAGGGCGTCGGTCCTTCAGGAGGGCGAGGATTGGTTCCTCGATTTGCGCAGCGACCGACTGGCGCAATCGGTACAGATCGATTTCGAAGCCTATCGGGCGGAGGATGATTGGTTCCATCTTGCACCGGGCATTAGCCGGAGGTTGAGGCTGTATCCGCGCGAGGGCGTTCCGGCCGATATCATTCCATCCGGCCAGATCCGCACTATGGGTGGCCGGCGGATCGTCGAAGTCTGATTGAAGCGCTGCAAACGCGGAACCCTATCTCGCCCTTGGCGGGCGAGATAATTCTGCGGATGCCGCCGGCTTCCGTTACAGCGTCTTTCCATCCGGCCCGAACAGATGGCAGCGCTCGGGATCAATATGGATGCTGACTGTTTCGCCAGCGCGAATGGCCTGCTGATCTTCCAGCGCGACCGTCAGCGCTTGACCGCCGTGGAGCGTGACGTAGAGGATCGTCTGGCCGCCGAGATGTTCGACCAGATCGACGCGGGCGTTGCCCAGCGCCAGGCCGCGGTCGCCGACGTTCAGATGTTCGGGGCGGGCGCCGAGGGTGGCGGGTTGTCCGGGCTGGAGACCGCCCAGCCGGCGCGGCAGGCGCACCGTCTGGCCGTTGAGGTCGATGACGGCAGAGCCATCGTCGGAGGCAACGATCTTGGCATCCAGGAAGTTCATCTTCGGCGAGCCGATGAAGCCGGCGACGAACTTGTTGCGCGGCTTGTTGTAGAGATCGAGGGGCGCGCCGACCTGTTCGATGTTACCGCCGTTCAGCACCACGATCTTGTCGGCCATGGTCATGGCTTCCGTCTGGTCGTGGGTGACGTAGATCATCGTATTGCCGAGCCGTTGATGCAGGCGGGCGATCTCGACGCGCATCTGCACGCGCAGTTCGGCGTCCAGATTGGAGAGCGGCTCGTCGAACAGGAAGATCTTCGGTTCACGCACGATGGCGCGGCCGATGGCGACGCGCTGGCGCTGGCCGCCGGAGAGCTGCTTCGGCTTGCGTTGCAGGAGCTGCTTGATCTGCAGGATCTCGGCCGCCTTTTCGACGCGCGGCTGGATCTCCTGCTTCTTCATGCCCGCCGTTTCCAGGCCGAAGGCGAGGTTTTTGTAGACCGACATGTGCGGATAAAGCGCATAGGACTGGAACACCATGGCGATGCCGCGTTTGGAGGCGGGGACATCGTTCATACGGCTGCCGTCGAGATAGAGCGCGCCGCCGGAAATCGGCTCCAGACCGGCGATCATCCGCAGCAGCGTGGACTTGCCACAACCGGATGGGCCGACGAAAACGGCGAATTCACCGGGTTCGATTTCCAGGTCGATGCCGTGGACGACCTCGAGCTCGCCATAGCGCTTGATAACCTTCTGCAGCGAGACGCTTGTCGCCATGGGCGCTTCCTCCTTGTTCGTCCTGATGGCTCGCACGGCCGTTGTCATGCCGGCCTCCAGCTCTTGTATTTCGTGCTTTCCGGGCCGACCGGAAAACGGACTTCGGTACGCGTTTCCGAGGATTCATAGAATGCCGTGACAAGCTCCAGCGCCTGACGGGCGTCGGCTGTCGTCACCGGCAGCGGTCCATCAGATACCAGCGCTTCATGGAACAGCTTCATCTGCGTGTTGAAGCGGATCGGGATCGGCGTCCAATCGGCGAGTAGCGCATCGATCTTCCCGGCGATCTCGTCATTGGCCGGAACGATCTTCCACGGGTCTTGGCCGGGGCTGTAGGGCTCGTGATTGCTCTCGATTAAGACGTTTTCGAAGGCGAGGCGCAGGCGGCTGATCTGCTCCTGCGAGCCGAGCGTCGCGCTGATCGTCGCCAGTGCGCCGTTCTCCATCAGCAGGCTGGCGCTGGCGCAATCTTCGACTTCGATATCGTTGACGCGGGTCGCGACGCGGCCAAAGAGGCCTGATATCGGCCCCATCAGATAGGTCAGCATGTCGTGTAGATGGATTGAATGCGTCATCAGCACGCCGCCGAGTTCCGTTGCCCATTTGCCGCGCCAGGGAACGGCGTAATATTCCGCCGTGCGAACCCAGTGAGTTTCGGAGGTGGCGACATAGGGCTTGCCGGCGATGCCGGCATCGATGATGCGTTTGGCCTTCTGGATGCCGTCGCCATAGCGATATTGAAAGATCGGCATCAGCTTGCCCTTGGCCGTCTTTTCCGCCGCGATGAGCGCGTCCACGTCGGCGAGCGAGCCGACCAGCGGCTTCTCGCAGACCACATGCTTGCCGGCGGCAAGCGCCTGCATGATCAGTTCGAAATGCGAGCCGGGCGGCGTGCAGATATCGATGATGTCGATATCCGGCATGTTCAGGACTTCGGCGAAATCCTTGAGCCGCCGCGTGATGCCGAATTCGTCGCCAATGGTGTTCAGCCGCTCGTCATTGAGATCGCAGAGCACGGCGACTTCGAAGCGGTCCGGATGCGGCAGATAGCCTTCGACAATATGGGAGCGGCCGATGCCGAGACCGATGACCGCAACTTTCTTCACGTCGGACATGTGCAAATTACCTTTGTATGCTGTTAAGCGATGTCGCTTCGGCGAGAGCCTGCGCCTTCAGCGCCAGCTCCATGGCCTTGAAGCAATGGTCCTGTCCCATCGCGGTTTCGGTGCGGTCCCTGATGTCGGCGGCCAGTTGTCGGCCATAGGGCAGCTCGACGCCGCTGCAATCGATATGCTGCATGCCCTTGCGGTCGGTGAGGAAGAGATGATCGGTGCCGGGACGTCCGGCGACGTCGATATATTTGCGCAGCTCGATCGTGCCTTCCGTGCCGACGATAAAGAGGCGGCCGTCGCCCCAGGTGGAAAGCCCGTCCGGCGTGAACCAGTCGACGCGGACATAGCCGGTGACGTCAGGCGTGCGCAGGTGGAAATCGCCGTAGTCCTGCAGGCCGGGCGTATCGGGATTGGCGCGGTTCGAGACGGTTGCGGACAGCACCTCGGCTTCGAGTGAGTCCGCGAAAAACAGGAACTGCTCGCATTGATGCGAAGCGATGTCGGTGATGATGCCGCCGTAGCGCTCGCGGTCGAAGAACCAGTCCGGCCGGGTGGGCTTGCGCAGCCGGTGCGGGCCGAGTCCGGTCGTGTGGATAACCTTGCCGATGGCGCCGGCCTTGACCAGCTCGCCTGCCTTGACGGTCGATGCCGTCTCGAAATGCTCCGAATAAAGAATGGAGACGATGCGCTTGGTTTCGGCCTGTACCCTGCGCACGTCGGCGAGCTGATCCAGCGTCACCATGCCGGGCTTGTCGAGCATCACGTCCTTGCCATGACGCATGGCCTCGATGGCGAGGCCCGACCGCTCGTTGGAGATCGCCGCGCTGACGATCAGGCTGATCGAGCGATCTTCGAGGATCTCGCGCTTGTCGGCAACGCGCTTTGCCTGCGGGAAACGCCCGGCGAAGACGGAAGCGAGCTCGTCCTCGACAGAATGGAAGGCGACCAGCTCGGCGCCCGCCCTCAGCATGACGTTGACCTGGCCGTAAATGTGATCGTGGTTGAGGCCGATGGCGGCAAAGCGCAACGCGCTCATGCGACATTTCCTTTCGGTGCGTTTTTCTAATGCGGTCCCGAACCTTGGGCGTTCGGGACCATGCGATTCGTATCAGCGTTTGAGGCCGGCCGTGGCGATGCCGTCGATTAGCAGCCTCTGGAAGAACAGGAAGATCAGGAAGACGGGGATCAGCGAGATGCTCGACATGGCGAACAGGCTGCTCCAATCGGAGCTTCCGGTCGAGTCCACGAACGAGCGCAGGCCGAGCTGCACCGTGTAGGTGTTGATATCGGAGAGATAGATAAGCGGACCGAAGAAATCGTCCCAGGTCCAGATGAAGGAGAAGATGGCGGCGGTCGCAAGAACCGGCAACGACAACGGCAGCATGATGCGCCAATAGATGCGCCACGCACTGCAGCCGTCCATCATCGCCGCTTCGTCGAGCTCGCGGGGAATGCCGCGGAAGAACTGTACCATCAGGAAGATGAAGAAGGCGTCGACCGCCAGGAATTTCGGCACGACCAGCGGCAGCATGGTTTTCACCCAGCCGAGCTTCAGGAACAGGATATATTGCGGGATTAGCGTCACGTGATAGGGCAGCATCAGCGTGCCGAGCATCAGCGCGAACCAGAAATTCTTGCCCCAGAAATTCAGCCGCGCGAAGGCATAGGCCGCCAGCGAGCAGGAGATAACATTGCCGATGACCGAAAGGACGGCGATGACGACGGAGTTCCACACGAACGAGCCGAAGGTGACCTGCCCGCCGAACCAGCCGCGGGCATAGGAGCTGAAGTCGAAGTGCGACGGGATCAGCGAGGCCGTACCGAATATCTCGTTCTGATCCTTGACCGAACCGGACAGCATCCAGAGCAGCGGGTAGAGCATCACGATCGACGCGCCGACCAGAGCGACATGGATGAGGACGGACAGGAACCACGGCCGCTCGCGCGGCGGGTTCAGATCGTCGGCAAAATGGGTGAGCTTCGCGTCAGTCATCGTAGTGGACCCAATAACGAGCGGAGAGGAAGGAGAAGGCGGTGAAGATCGCGATGATGATCACCAGGACCCAGGCAAGCGCCGAGGCATAGCCCATGCGGAAATAGCCGAAGGCCTCCTGGTAAAGGTAGAGCGTGTAGAACAACGTCGAATCGATCGGACCGCCGGTGCCGGACGAGATGACATAGGCGGGCGTGAAAGCCTTGAAGGCATCGATGGTCTGGACGACGGCGTTGAAGAAGATGACCGGCGTCAGCAGCGGCAGCGTGATCTTGAAGAAAATCCGTGCCTTCGACGCACCGTCGAGGCTAGCCGCTTCATAGAGATCGGTCGGGATCTGCCGGAGGCCGGCAAGAAAGATGATCATCGGCGATCCGAACTGCCAGATGGCGAGGATCACGAGCGTATAGAGCGAATAGTCAGGATTGGAGATCCAGCTCGGCCCGTTGATGCCGAAGGCGTACCAGAGCAGGGTGTTGACGATGCCATCTGCATCGAAGATCTGTCGCCACAGCACCGCGATCGCGACACTGGAGCCGAGCAGCGATGGCAGGTAGAAGATGGCGCGGTAGACCGGCAGGCCGCGGATGCCGCGGTTGAGCAGCAGCGCCACCAGTAGCGCGAAGGCAAGCTTCAGCGGCACAGAACAGACGACGTAGAACAGCGTCACCTTCATCGACGACAGGAACTTGTCGTCTGCCGTCGCGATCCGCACGTAATTGTCCAGCCCGACCATGTTCGGCGCCTGGAGCAGATTATAGTCGGTGAAGGACAGATAGAGCGAGGCGATTGCCGGGCCGAGCGTCAGTCCAAAGAAGCCGATGAACCACGGCAAGAGGAAGAGATAGCCGGGGGCGTTGCGCGCGAATGCGCTCGGCGCCTTGTAGGAGGTTTCCACGCGCAATGGCGCGCGCCCGCCGACGGCCAAGCCGTCGGCAACGCTCTTGCTGTTTGTACCCACGGTATCAGCCTCGCGTAATGTTTGCTGCTGCCTGTTCAGTGAACTTTGCGCCAGCGTCCTTCGTGCTGGTTTTGCCGAAAGCCGCTTCCTCGGCGATCTTCTTCAGCAGGAATGCGTTCTCGCCGGCGCCGTTCGGCGGAGACGGCGGCAGTGGTCCGACATGCGGCGTCAATCGGCCGATATAATCGACCACCTGTTTGCTTGTCGCATCGAGATCCGGCGTCAGCAGGTCGCGGATCTTCGGCGAGGCGGGAACGCCGCGCTCGACACCGAGCGTCTTGGCGCCCTCCGGATCCTCCACTAGGTAATTGACGAAGGCGACGGCGGCATCCTTGTTGGGGGACGTTGCTGAAACCGACATCAGCATCGAGGGTTTCAGATATTGGCCGGGTTTGCTGCCGGCATCCATCGGGTAAGAGACGAGATCGATCTTTTCCTTGACCAGGCCCTGAATGGCCACGAACTGGTTGGAATGAGCGTAGCTGACGGCTGCCTTCTTGGTCACGAGCATGTCGGTTTCGAGGGTCTGCTGGTCCAGCGCCTGGACATCGGCCGGCGTGCAAGCACCGATCTTGCGCATATGGGCCCACAAATCGAACCATTCGGTGGCATCCTTGGCCTCGAAGGCCAATTTGCCGTCGGCCGTGTAGAGCGCCTTGCCGCGCTGGCGCAGCCAGCATTCGAAAGCAGGCTCCCCGCCGCTTGCATCCGCAGTGCCATAAAATCCGCGGCGCTTCTTGGCAGCCGTGACCTTGGCACAGGCATCACCGAGCTGCTCCCAAGTCATGCCGTCATGCGGCGGCTCCACGCCGGCTTCCACCCAGGCGGAGGTATTGACGACGACCATCGAGGAATTCACGCCGAGGCTCACGCCATAGATCTTGTTATCGACCTTGCCGGAATCGATGTTGGCAGGGCCGAAATCCTCGATCGCCAGGCTCTTGCCGAGATAGGGCGTCATGTCGAGCAGCGCGCCGCGGCGGGCATATTCGAAGATGTAGCGATAATCCATCTGAATGAGATCGGGCGCATTGCCGCCGCCAGTCTGCGTGGCCAGACGCGTCCAGTAGCTGTCCCAGCCGAAGGATTCGCCGGCGATGCTGACATCCGGGTTCTTGGCTTGATAGGCCTTTACTGCCGCAAATGTCCGGTCGCTTCGCTCCTTCGATCCCCACCAAAGAAGGCGCATTGCGGTTGCCGCATTGGCGCGTGAAAGTCCGATACCGCTGAAAGCCAGCGTGGCTGCCATGCCGGCAAGCAACTGCCGGCGATCGATCGTCAACGTCATCCTGGTCTCCTCCCCAGTTAACCGGTGATTTACGAACTGCTTGCGTGATATAACTATTTGGTTACAAGTTGGATAGAAACGCGACCGCTGTCAAGCGCCAATCGTGTCACAATCAAATGACCCGCGCTGAGGCTGGAGGCGTCCGTTGCGAAAGAGATAGATCGGGGAGGAGGAATGTCCATGGTGGCCAAAGCAACGCAAGGAACTGAAAAATCAGCGAAAGCGGGCGCTTACGGCAATGCGGAAACAAGGCCGAAAAAGGTGCCGCGCAATCCGCAGCGCACCCATGCCATGATCCTGGAAGCGGCGACGGAGGAATTCGCCGCACACGGTTTTGGCGGGGCCAGGGTGGATGCGATCGCAGCCAGGGCGCAGACCAACAAGCGCATGCTCTATCACTATTTCGGCGACAAGGAGGGACTCTATGTCGCCGTGCTGGAAGCGACCTATGCGACGATCCGCAATGCGGAGAAAAATCTCGACTTGGCGCGCCGTGATCCCGAGGAAGGCATGCGAGAACTCGCGCTCTTCACCTGGCATCACTTCCTCGAACATCCGGAATTCTTGAGCCTGCTCGTCACCGAAAACCTGCATGAAGCGCGCTATCTGAAACGCTCCGAGAAAATTTCAGCAATGCATTCGCACTTCATCGGCGAGCTCGCCGACGTGCTGCGACGAGGTGAAGCAGCCGGCATTTTCCGGGCAGGCATCGATCCGGTGTCGGTTTACCTCACCATTGCGGCGCTCGGCTTCTTCTACCTGTCCAATCGTCATACGCTGTCGACGATTTTCGCCCGAAAGCTGACCGCGCCGGCGGCGCTGAAAGCCTGGGGCGAGCATATCGTTTCGGTGACCTTGGCCTCCATCAGAGCTTAACGAGCGCCGCGATGGCGCTCCGGCGATCACGAGAAATTTTCAAAAGGCGATTGACAAATCCGGAGATATCGCGCGATCGTGTAACTATATAGTTACATTGACTAAGCAGCCAAACCTTTGCTTTTCCTGACTCTGGAGGGAGTCGGGTCGAATTTCAGGAGGGATCATGAAGCGCGTCGGTATCATCATGCACGGCGTTACGGGACGCATGGGTTTGAACCAGCATCTCATCCGCTCGATCGTGGCGCTTCGCGCCGAAGGCGGCGTGCTGCTGTCGAACGGCGAACGTATCATGCCCGATCCGGTCCTCGTCGGCCGCAATGCGGCGCGACTGGAGGAACTCGCCCGCAAATATGGCATCGAGCGCTGGACCACCGACCTCGACGGCGCGCTTGCCGATCCCAACGATGCGATCTTCTTCGACGCGGCGACAACCCAGATGCGCGCCGAGCTGATTTCGAAGGCGCTGGATGCCGGCAAGCACGTCTATTGCGAAAAGCCGATCTCCGACGACCTAGACACGGCGATAACGCTCGCCCGCAAGGCCAAGGCTTCGGGCCTGAAGAACGGCGTCGTGCAGGACAAGCTGTTTCTGCCGGGCCTTCGCAAGATCGCCATGCTGCGCGACAGCGGTTTTTTCGGCAAGATTCTCTCCGTGCGCGGCGAATTCGGCTATTGGGTGTTCGAAGGCGACTGGCAGACGGCGCAGCGGCCGTCGTGGAACTATCGCAAGAAGGACGGCGGCGGCATTATCCTCGATATGCTCTGCCACTGGCGCTATGTGCTCGACAATCTCTTCGGGCCGGTAAAGGCGATCAGTTGCCTCGGCGCCACCCATATTCCCGAACGCGTGGACGAGGCTGGCCGGCGCTATGTCGCCGATGCCGACGATGCGGCCTATGCCACCTTCGAGCTGGAGGGCGGCATCATCGCCCATATCAATTCCTCCTGGGCCGTGCGCGTCCGCCGCGATGACCTCGTGACGTTCCAGGTGGACGGCACGCACGGCTCGGCGGTGGCGGGGCTCACCCGTTGCTGGACCCAGCATCGGGTCAACACGCCGAAGCCGGTCTGGAACCCCGACCAGCCGCAGACGATCGACTTCTACGACACCTGGGACGAAGTGCCGGACAATCAGGTCTACGACAACGGCTTCAAGATCCAGTGGGAAATGTTCCTGCGCCATGTGCTCGAAGACGCGCCCTGGCGCTACACGCTGACGGAAGGCGCCAAGGGCGTGCAGCTCGCCTCTCTCGGTCTGAAGAGCTGGGAAGAGCGCCGCTGGCTGGACGTCGAGCCGCTGGAGATTTGAGGGATGATGGGTTCTTGGTCGTTGGAATGGTCAGGACAGTCCGTCGAGGCCGGATCCCTGTGCATGGCCCCTCACCCTAACCCTCTCCTCGCCAATGCGGGGAGAGGGGACGACGGAGCAAAGCAACCGCCCGCGTTTTTCGCGGAAGACTGCTTTTGGCAGGAAAGAGCCCCCTCGCCCCGCTTGCGGGGAGAGGGCTGGGGTGAGGGGCCAGGCAGGACGTTGCGGCATGCGCAGACCTGCCTGACAATCAGAGGAGCTGCCTGAAACCATGACAGAACCAATGAAAATCAGACTTGTCGAAGCCGAGACATTCGAGCGGCCGGTGACATTGCGGCTTCCTTTCCGCTTCGGCGCCGCGACGCTGCGGGAGGCGCGGCAGATTTTTTTGCGTGTCCGCATCGAAGATGCCCGCGGCGGCTCCGCGTGCGGCATGGCGGCCGAGCTGATGGTACCGAAATGGTTCGACAAATCGCCCGAGCTTTCCAATGCCGACAATGAAAACCAGCTTCGCCGTTCGCTGGCGCTGGCGCTCGACTCCCTGAAAGGTGCGGGATTGGGCACGGCTTTCGCGCTGCATGCCGCCGTCGAAGCGGCCCATCATGCGCGAGCCGGGGCCGAGAGCTTGAACGGCCTCGTCGCGTCCTTCGGCCTGGCGCTCGCCAACCGTGCGGTTCTCGACGCGCTCAGCCGGATGGAAGAGCTGACGGTCGCGCAGGCGATCCGAGCCAATCGGCCCGGCATCGATGCATCGACGGCGCCCGATCTCGCAGGTTTCGACCTGCCCGGTTTCCTGTCGGGCTTGGCGCCCGCCGAGAGCCTTGCGGCGCGTCATACGGTTGGCCTGGTCGACGCCATCCGGGCAGGCGATATCCCGGCTGCCGACCGTCTGAATGACGGCCTGCCGGAAAGTTTCGAAGAGGCGATCGACGCCTATGGCCTGACCTTTTTCAAGGTGAAGGTATCGGGCGTTTCGGACGCTGATATCGACCGTCTCTGCCAGATCGCTGCTGTCATTGACGCCAAGATGCCGGCCTATTCGGTGACGCTCGATGGCAATGAGCAATTTACCTCTGCCGAGGCGGTCGCCGATCTGCTGGCGCGCATTCAGGCTGAGCCGCGGCTGGCCCGTTTTGCGGCTTCGATCCTGTTTGTCGAGCAGCCGATCGCCAGGGCGCATGCCTTCGAAAAGCCGGTGGGAGCACTCGCGGCTTTCAAGCCGGTGGAAATCGATGAATCCGATGCCGACATCAACGCTTTCGTAACGGCCAGGCGGCTTGGCTATACCGGCATCTCCTCTAAATCCTGCAAGGGTTTTTATCGTTCGCTGCTGAACCGGGCGCGTGTCGCCAAGTGGAGCGCCGAAGACGGCGGCGCCTATTTCATGTCGGCGGAGGACCTGACGACCCAGGGCGGACTTGCCGTGCAGCAGGATCTGGCACTCGCCTCACTGATCGGCATGACCCATATCGAGCGCAACGGCCACCACTATGTCGACGGCATGGCCGGCGCGCCGGAGGCCGAGCAGGCGGCTTTCGCGCGGGCTCATTCCGATCTTTACGCCGTTCGCGACGGGCGGACGCGGTTGAAGATCGAGGGTGGAAGGATTGCCATTGGTTCGGTCACTGGCGCCATCGGCCTCGGTTCGTCCGTCGAGCCGGACTGGGGCGCGATGGAGACGTAAATTCCTTCTCCCCTTGGGGAGAAGGTGCCCGCTAGGGCGGATGAGGGGCTCGGTGCGGAGCGCCGATCGTATGAAGCGCACGCGAAAAGGCAGTCTTACGGTACAACGCCCCCTCACCCCGCGCGTTCCGCGCGACCTTCTCCCCACTGGGGAGAAGGTAAACAAAGGTCTGGAGGAGAAACATGTCGTTATCGAAGAAGCGCTATGCCCTGGTCGGCACGGGCAATCGCGGTGCCACCATGTGGGGCAAGGATCTGGTCGAGCGCTGGAGCAATGAGGTCGAGCTGGTCGCTGTCTGCGATCTCAACGCGATGCGGGCCAAGCGCGCCCTCGAATATATCGGCGTCTCCGTGCCCGTCTATACCGATTTCGATGAGCTGCTGCGGGTCGAAAAGCCGGACCTCGTCATCGTCTGCACCCGCGATTCCACCCATGACGAGCTGATCGTCAAAGCGCTGGAATCGGGCGCCAATGTCATCAGCGAAAAGCCAATGACGACGACGGTCGGCAAGATCAAGCGCATTCTCAATGCCGAGGCGCGCACTGGCAAGCGGGTCGACGTGTCCTTCAACTATCGCTTTGCCCCGACGGCGGCGAAGATCAAGGAACTCATCAACTCCGGCGTTATAGGTGATGTGACCTCGGTCGATTTTCATTGGTATCTCGATACCAGCCACGGTGCCGACTACTTCCGCCGCTGGCATGCCTTCGTCGAAAATTCGGGCAGCCTTTTCGTCCACAAGGCGACGCACCATTTCGACCTTCTGAACTGGTATCTGGATTCCGATCCGGAAACGGTGTCTGCCTTTGCCGATCTCAAGCATTACGGCCGCAAAGGCCCCTTCCGCGGCGAGCGCTGTCGCACCTGTCGCTATAAGGACGAATGTGATTATTATCTCGATATCAGCGCGACGCCGCTGCTCGAAAGCCTCTATGAAGACCCCTCGGCGGTCGACGGTTATGTCCGCGACGCCTGCGTCTTCCGCGAGGACATTGACATTCCCGACACGATGGTCGCCTCGATCCGTTATCGCAACGGCATCAACGTCTCCTATTCGCTGAACACCTACATGCCGATCGAAGGCCACCATATCGCTTTCAACGGTCACAAGGGCCGTATCGAGCTGCGGCAATACGAAAAGCAGCATTGGACGATGCCGCCGGCTGACGAGATCGTCGTCATGAAGAATTTCGGCGATGTCGAGCGCATCTGGGTGCCCTACTCCTCGGGCGGCCATTACGGCGGCGACGACCGGCTGCGCAATATGCTGCTGCGGTCCGGGCCGAATGACGAGCTGAGACAGCGCGCCGGTTCACGCGCCGGCGCGCTCTCGGTTCTCTGCGGCATCGCGGCACTGGAAAGCAGCCGGACCGGCAAGCAGGTATCGATCGCGGATATCTGGGGTCAGGATGAGGGGCTCAATCTGCTCGAGGCGCGGCCTTAGCCGCACCTCTCGAGCACCAGCTCAATTGCAATTGCGCAACTGCGAGGCATAGAGGGCCGACATGCTGGCGACCTTCTGTGCCGTTCGCTGCAGATCGGCATTGCCGCGCGAGGCTCCGCGCTCGTAGCCCTTCCAGCCGACATAGTAAGCCAGATAGAGATTATAGGGATCGTTCAATGCGATGCCGTTACGCTCATGACTTTGGGCGTGGTACCAGCCGATGAACTCGATCGCGTCGGAGAAGTCGGAGCGACGCGCACCCCAGCGGCCCGTGTCGCGCTGATAGTGCTCCCAGGCGCCGTCGAGGGCCTGGGAATAGCCGTAGGCGCTGGAAGGCCGCGTCCAGGGAATGAAGCCGAGCAGTTTCCGGCGCGGCGGCCGGGCATGCGGCTGGAAGCCGGATTCGGCATAGATCGTCGCCATCAGGATCGGCACCGGCACGCCGTATTCCCGCTCCGTACGTTCGGCGGCGCGCTGCCAGTTGTTGAACCAGCCGTCGCGCTGATCGAAGATCGCGCAGACATTGCGGGTGTGGGATGGAGCCGTGGCGCAGCTTGCCAGCACTCCGAGCAGCAGCACGACGGCAACGGATACGATACGGGTACGCATGTACTAGAACCTCTTCATTGCCGCGCCGCGCGTCTTGTGGACGCGCAAAGGACGCTGCAACAACCTTGTTGGCGCATGATCCTTTCCAAAAATTCGAAACCGGAATTTTTGGGGTCATGCGCAAAGAGATTGCTAGCCCATAATGATTAAAAACGGGTTTTCCGCTTGTGCCGAAATGGGGCGATTTGGTGATGATTCCGAGGCCTTACGCCATGCGCGCCAGGTCCTCGCGGCGGATCTCATAGAGCAACGGCTTGCCCTCGATGAAGCGGCCGACTTCGTCGACGGCCATCGCGCCGAGGCGGGTGCGTTCCAGCCCGACAGCGCCGGCGATATGCGGCGTCAGGAAGACGTTTGACAGATCGTAGAAAGCGGAGCTTACCTCCGGGATTTCCGGATCGGTGACGTCGATGATGGCATCGATGCGGCCGGTTTTCAGCGCCGCGAGCAGTGCGGCCTCGTCGACGAGCGCGCCGCGCGCCGTGTTGATGAAGGTCGCGCCGTCCTTCATCAATGACAGGCAGCGAGCATCGATCATGTGCCGTGTCGCCGGCAGCGAAGGGGCATGCAGCGAGACGATGTCGGCACGCGCCATCAGAGCGTCTAGCTCGGTCTTCACGGCGCCGAGGCGCCGTGCTTCCGCCTCATCGACCATCGGATCGTAAAGCAAAACCTCATAGTCGAACGGCGCCAGCAATTCGATCACACGACGGCCGATGCGCGACGCGCCGATGATGCCGACCGTTTGGCCGTAGTTGCCGATCGCTTCGCTCTGCATCGGCTGCGTGCGGCCGCGATGGCGGTCGGCGACGTAGACATCGCGAAAACGGAAGACATGCTTGCCGGCGAAGATGATGGCGGCGAGGGTGAATTCGGCGACCGGCAAAGCATTGGCCTGCGCCGCATGGCTCACCAAAATGCCCCTCGCGAACATGCTGTCCTCGATCAGACCCTTCACAGTGCCAGCCGCATGCGCGACCAGCTTCAGATGCGGCGCCTGCGCCAACACGGCGTCGTCGATATGCGGCGAGCCCCAGGAGGTGATCAATATCTCCGTTTCGCTTAGCAGCTTTCGCGCCCTTTCGTTGTCGAAGCGCTCCATCGGCGCAGCGTCCAATACGCGACCGATCCCGTCGAGCCGCTGGATCAGTTCGGACGTCAGGACGTGCTGCGTCCGAGCGGGCTGCATCGCAAAGGCAATGGTCGGGCGGCTTGCGGCAGATTGGGTCATGCCGGCCGTCCCGGCACGTCGATAGCGCTGACGGTGATGCCCTTTTCTGCGATCAGCGCGCGCAAGGCATCGAGGTCGGGTTTTGCCGGCGGCTTGGTCCAGGCGCCCGAGACGGCGGCGGGGTCGCGCTCGGCCAGGATCGCGGAAACGAGAATGGTTTCGCCGGATGGAATCCTCCCGCGCAGTTGCGGCACCAGCGTCTTTGCAACGATCAAATTGGTGTTGGGCGGCGCCTTCTGCGCCAGACCGTCACGCGGCACCGTCGAGCCGAGATCGAGAATGCCGCTGAAATCGGCCTCGCCGATAGCGTAGGCGGCGCCTTTTTGCGACGAAAGCGTATCGGCCTCGAAATCCCGCCGGGCAATGGCAAAACCGCCTTCGGCAGTCTGCAGCGGGCGCGGCGTGACGATCTTGTGCAGGCGGATATGCCAGGGCGCCGCAGGGATCAGCCAGGTTTCGACGGTGACATCGGGCCAGGGCGACCATTTGGCGTAAAGCGTATCGCCGGCGAGCTTCGCCTCTTCATTGGTCTCGCGCACACGATAATGCAGGCCATCATCGCTGAAGGCGAGCATGCTGTCGAAGGCGCCGCCCGCAAAGGCACGCTCGTCGCTTTCCACGCTGAAGCCGTAGCGGGCGGAATAGGCGAATTTGGCGTATTTCTCCGGCCCGGAGCGCATCTGCAGGTTTTCCTGACCGGAGGACAGCGCCACGACATCCGCTTTGCCATGCATCATCACCATGCCGGGATGTTTGAGCGGCACGATCGTCGGCTCGGTGACCGACGGCCTTTCCTCGGCGGTCCAGAAAGGATGCGTCTCGGGGAGCGCCAGCGGCAGGAAGGCCTTGAACGCCCAGTAAGGAGAGCCGGCGGAATTGTAGTTTTCCGACATCAGCAGGTTGGGATAGCCGTAGCCGATCGGCAGCGTGCCGTCGCGATTGGCGATCGGCTTATGGGCCCACCACCGCAGGTGCCGCAGACAGAGCCCCTTGATTTCGCCCCAGGGGAGCGCCTCGACATCGGCGAAGGCCAATGCCGACCAGAAGCCGGCGCAGGCGAAGCGATAGGTCAGGCTGCGGCCGAAGGGCACGGTGGCGCCGTCGGGCGCGAACCAATGGCGGAAATCCTTGGCAAACAGGACTGCGCGCTCGCGATAGCGCTTGGCGCGGTCGTCGTCGACGAGCCTGGAATAGATCAGCCCATAGAAGTGCATGGCGAAGGGAATGTAATGATCGATGCGCCGGACATTGCCGTCGCGATACCAGCCATCGGCAATATAGAGCCCGTCCAGTTCCCTGAGATAATCCTCCGTCAGGCTGCGGTCGAACTCGGCGCCGAGCCGATCGAGGGCGATATCCACGAGGACGCGGAAGAATTTCCAGTTGTTGTCGGCGTAATCGAAGGTGCGGGCATGCTTGAGATAGGCGATGAGATTGCCGCGGGCTCTGCCATCGAGCGGTTCCCAAATCTTTTCGGGCACCAAGGCCAGCGCAAAACCCAGAGCGGCGAGTTCGACCATGCGCTGGTCGCGGCCGTTGACGGTGCCCCAATATTCCGGATGGCTGGGATCGACGCCATTGGCGATCCCTTCGGCAAAGCGTCCCCAATGCGCAAAATCGCCGCCGCCAGCGCCGAATGGCGCAAGACCCCAGAGCGGGCGGGCGAAACCTTCGAGATCGGCGGCGGCACGGTCGAAATGCGCGCCTGCGGCATCGATCCGGACGCGGGCATTGCCCTTGGAGAAATAAGGCAGCAGCGGATAGAACAGGTCGATCAGCGCTCGGCGCATGTCGGTGCGGTTTTGCAGCGGATTGCCGGCGAGTGGGTTGGTGCTGGCGGGGTCGTAGATCATCGGTCTGGCTCTTTTTCGGTCGTTGCCGCTAAAGATACGGGCTCAGGTTTCGGGCGGGAGCGTGCCGCCGGGAACGGGGACGACGGCATGACAGACTTGGCGCGCGGGCGGGTCGCGATCACGAAAACGAGCGGTCATTAAACCGATGGCTTCGCGTCCGATGGCGGCGCGGTCGACGCGCATGGTGGCGAGGCGGGGATTGGTCATCAGCGCGCAGGGCAGGTCGTCGAAGCCGACGATCGCGAAATCATCCGGCACGCGCAGGCCGATCTCCATCACCGCTTCCAGCACGCCGACCGCGACGAAATCATTCATGCAGAAGGCGGCGGTAAAGCTGCTATTCTCGGCAAGGGCGGCGATGGTGACAGCATGAGCTTCCGTGCTGGCGCTGGCCCGGAATGTCAACGGCACGATGCGCCCCTCACCGCCCTCGACGGACGCAATCGCCGCCTCGAAGCCACGGATGCGCTCGCGAATGGTCTGGCGGCGCGAACCGGTCAGGTGCAGGATGCGGCGATGGCCGGCGTCGATCAGACGCCGCGTCGCCGCATAGGCACCGAAGAAATTCGAAGGCGAAACGCCATCGAAGCGCAGTTTTGGATCGGTACCGTTGACGAGCACGACCGGCGTGCCGCTGTCCTCCAGCCAGGTGCGCAGCTCATCGGAGGGATCGATGCCGACGAGGAAGAGACCCTCAGCACCGGCCGCCTGGAGATGCTCCCTGATATGGTCCGGCATTGCCCTCGCTTCGCGGACCAAGCGGATGTCGAAAGGCATGCCGCGTTCGGCCGCACCGGCGCGCATGCCCTCGACAATGCCCTCATAGAAGACGCTCAGGCCGCCCGTGGCGCTGTCGCTGGCGATCAGCGCCAGCGCGGCGGGGACGCTTTCCGTAGCCTGTTTCAGCGGATAGCCGAGATCGCTCGCCACCTTGAAAATCTGCTGGCGGATCGCCTCGCTGATTCCAGGCTCATTGGTCAATACCCGCGATACCGTCGAAACGGAGACGCCGGCCCTGATGGCAATATCGGCTTGCCTGACACGTTTGGATCGAACTTCGCTCATGCGGCAATAGTTTCGCAAATTATGCAAATTTGCAAGAAAAAGATTATCTCTTGCACTGAGCTGCTTAATTGCATATCCTCTTCGTGAATGTATCCGCACGAGGCGTCGGGAGGTCGCTGCGGATCACGCGCCCATGGGCATCGCAAGAGAAGGAGGAATCTCATGCGTATGAATCGCCGTTCATTCATGATTGGAACTGCCGGAGCTGCAGCCGGTCTCGCTTTCGGTACCGGTGGATCGCTGCCGGCTTTCGCCGACGCGACGCAACTGCGGGCGATGTGGTGGGGGTCGGCCGACCGCAGCAAGCGCACGGTCGCGGTCGCCGAACTGTTTCACAGCAAGAATCCCGATGTTTCCGTTGTCGGCGAAAGCATCAGCGGCGACGGCTACTGGGCCAAGCTCGGCACGACGATGGCCAGTCAGAACATTTCCGACGTCTTCCAGCTCGAGCCGAGCACGATATCGGACTATTCTAAGCGCGGCGCCTGCCTGCCCCTCGACCAGTTCGTGCCCTCGACGCTGAAGGTAGACAATTTCGGCAAGGATATGCTGAAGCTGACGACGGTCGACAACAAGCTTTATGGCATCGGCCTCGGTTTGAATTCGTTCGCTCTGTTCTATGATGACGACGCCTTCAAGAAAGCCGGCCTGACGCCACCCGGCCCGACCACGACCTGGGCCGAATATGCCGATCTGGCGGTGGAAATGACCAAGGCATCCGGCAAGCGCAGCTATTGGGGCGGGCCCTATGGCGCGCGCTACAACTATGTCTTGGACGCCTGGCTGCGTCAGCGCGGCAAGACCCTTTATACGGACGACGGCGGTCTCGGCTTCGGTGTCGACGATGCCAAGGAATGGTACACCTACTGGGAAGACGTGCGCCAGCGCGGCGGCGCGGTTTCCGCCGATGTGCAGACCCTCGACCAGAACACCATCGAAAGCAATTGCCTGGCGCTCGGCAAATCGGCGATGGGCATGGCCTACTCCAACCAGCTCATTGGCTATCAACTCGTGGTCAAGAGCAAGCTCGCCATCACCCTTCTGCCGCGCGAAAAGAAAGATGGTCCATCGGGCCACTACTACCGCCCGGCGCTGATCTGGAGCGTCGGCGCCACCACCAAGCAGGGCGAGGCGGCCGCGAAATTCATCGACTTCTTCGTCAACGATATCGACGCCGGCAAGATTCTCGGCGTCGAGCGCGGCGTGCCAATGTCACCGGCCGTGCGCGCCGCCATCCTGCCGACGCTTAATCCGGTCGAGCAGCAGACGGTGAAATATGTCGAACTGTTGAAGGATCAGGTGGGTACCTACCCGGCGCCGGCGCCGCTTGGTTCGGCCGAATTCGATCAGAACGTCATGCGCCCGGTCGCAGATCAGCTCGCTTTTGGCAAGATCACGGTTGCGGAAGCAGCCCAGAAGTTGGTGGAAGAAGGCGCGGCGAAGCTGAAGCGGAAGAGCTGATTGGATGAGGCATGACACCGGATCGCGAAAATCGTCGACGCGATCCGGTCTGACAGAGGCCGTGCCTCGAGACTGATGCGTTATTCGTTGATATCGGGTTCGACGAGTTTCGCCAGATTGCGCAGCGATTCCTGCCAGCCGAGATAGCAGGCTTCCGGCGGAATGACGTCAGGCACGCCCGCCTGCGTTATATTCACTTCCGTGCCAACCAGGACTTTTTTCAACGTCACGGTCACCGCCATTTCACCCGGCAGGTTTGGATCGTCGAACTTGTCCGTGTAGCGCACCAGCTCGCCGGGAACGAGCTCGACATATTCGCCGCCGAAGGAATGGCTTTTGCCGGTCGTGAAGTTGCGGAAAGACATTTTGAACGTGCCGCCGACTGCCCCTTCCAGATGATGCACGGTGCAGACGAAGCCGTTGGGCGGAAGCCATTTGGCGAGCGCGTCGGCCTCGATGAATGCGCGATAAACCTTCTCCGGGCTGGTTGCGAAAACGCGATGCAAACGAATGGTATTCGGCATGGTTGTGATCCTTCTGAATAGACGGAGTGGACGAGCCTAGGACGAACGATACCTCAGCAATCCGACATCGGATCGATTTTTCTTCAAAATTATTCTGCCTTACGCTCTGCGGTTTTGATCGGGATCGTCCGCAACAAAAATGCCGGAGCCCTTTCGAGCCCCGGCATTCCCCACCCCACTAGAGGTTGAGCTTACTTCGCAGCGTCGGCCCAGCTCTTGACCAGTTCGTCATAGTCGACGGTGACCGGCTTTTCCTTTTCGTTTGCGATCTTCAACTGCGGAGCGAGATGGCCGTTCTTGACGGCATCGGCGTTCCAGTAGTTGAGGTCATGCTCTTCGGCGAGCTTCGGACCGATATCGCCCTGCACGCCAGCGCGTTCCAGGCGCTGCAGCACCTTTTCCTGATCGGCGCAAAGCGCATCCATGGCGCCCTGCGCATCCTTGGCGCCGGATGCGGCGTCACCGATGGCCTGCCACCAAAGCTGCGCCAGCTTCGGATAGTCCGGAACGTTGGTGCCGGTCGGCGACCACTGGACACGGGCCGGCGAACGGTAGAACTCGATCAGACCGCCGAGTTCAGGCGCGCGCTTGGTGAAGCTCTTGTCGCGGATGGTCGATTCGCGAATGAAGGTGAGACCGACATGGCTCTTCTTCACGTCCACCGTCTTCGAGGTCACGAACTGCGCGTAGAGCCAGGCAGCCTTGGCGCGGTCGAGCGGCGTGGACTTCATCAGCGTCCAGGAACCGACGTCCTGGTAGCCGAGCTTCATGCCGTCCTTCCAGTAGACGCCGTGCGGCGAGGGAGCCATACGCCATTTCGGCTTGCCATCGGCGTTGACGACCGGAAGACCGGGCTTGACCATGTCGGCGGTGAAGGCGGTGTACCAGAAGATCTGCTGGGCAATATTACCCTGTGCCGGAACCGGGCCGGATTCGGAGAAGGTCATGCCCTGGGCTTCTGCCGGTGCGTAAGCCTTCAGCCAATCGAGATACTTCTGAATGGAGTAGACGGCGGCCGGGCCGTTTGTGTCGCCGCCGCGGGCGACGCAGGAGCCAACCGGACGGGAGTTGGCGTCGACCTTGATGCCCCATTCGTCGACGGGTAGACCGTTCGGCAGGCCCTTGTCGCCGTTGCCGGCCATCGACAGCCAGGCGTCGGTGAAGCGCCAGCCGAGCGACGGGTCCTTCTTGCCGTAGTCCATATGGCCGAAGACCTTCTTGCCGTCGATTTCGCGGCCGGTGAAGAACTGGGCGATATCCTCATAGGCCGACCAGTTGACCGGCACGCCGAGATCGTAGCCGTATTTGGCCTTGAAATCGGCCTTGTTCTTCGGGTCGTTGAACCAGTCGTAACGGAACCAATAGAGGTTGGCGAACTGCTGATCGGGAAGCTGATAAAGCTTCTTGTCCGGAGCGGTGGTGAAGCTGGTGCCGATGAAGTCGGCTACGTCGAGACCGGGATTGGTGACGTCCTTGCCTTCGCCGGCCATCCAGTCGGTCAGGTTGCGTACCTGCTTGTAGCGCCAATGCGTGCCAATCAGGTCCGAATCGTTGACCCAGCCGTCATAGAGGTTCTGGCCGGTCTGCATCTGCGTCTGGATCTTTTCGACGACGTCGCCTTCCTGGATGACGTCGTGGGTGACCTTGATGCCGGTGATGGCGGTGAAGGCGGGCGCCAGCACCTGCGATTCATACTGGTGCGTCGTCAGGGTTTCCGAAACAACCTTGATTTCCATGCCCTGGAAAGGCTTGGCCGCATCGACGAACCATTGCATTTCCTTTTCCTGGTCGGCGCGCGAGAGCGTCGAAAGATCGCCGATCTCCTTGTCCAGGAATGCCTTGGCTTCGTTCATGCCGGCATGGGCCGATCCGGCCAGAGCCAGCAGCGCGATTGCCGTCGTTGTTATGAGATGCCGTCGCATATATTCCTCCCTACAGGTTGCGAGTGCATTGTCAGGCGGCCAGACTCCCGGCCACCCGTATCGACTTGTCTTACGGCGCCACGTGTCCGGAAATGGACAAAGGGCGCGGTAACTCTTTGAAACCGCGTCAGACCAGACGGAAGACGCCGATGGCGTAAACCACCGAAATGGCGACCGCCCACCACAGGTTAGGCCCACCAAGGCCCAGCCAGGCGACATGAATGAAGGCGGCGCCGAGCAGCGAGACGAACAGCCGGTCGCCTCGCGTCGTTTCGAAATGCAGGATGCCGACGCGCGGATTGCCGCCGGGCGAGAAATATTCCCAAATGGCCATGCCGACCAGAAGCAGCAGGATGGTCACGAAGAACAGCACCGTCGGCAGCGTCCAGGCCATCCAGGAGAAATCGGTATTCATGTCGGTTTCCTCCTAGACGCGTCCGAGCGCGAAGCCCTTGGCGATGTAATTGCGGACGAAATAGATGACGAGCGCGCCGGGGATCAGCGTCAGCACGCCGGCGGCGGCCAGCAGACCCCAGTCCATGCCGGCAGCCGAGACCGTGCGTGTCATGATGGCGGCGATCGGCTTGGCGTCTGTTGTCGTCAGCGTGCGGGCGATCAACAGTTCCACCCAGGAGAACATGAAGCAGAAGAAGGCAGCGACGCCGATGCCGCTTGCGATCAACGGAATGAAGATCTTCAGGAAGAAGCGCGGGAACGAATAGCCATCGATATAGGCCGTCTCGTCGATCTCCTTCGGCACGCCGGACATGAAGCCTTCGAGAATCCACACCGCCAGGGGCACGTTGAACAGGCAGTGCGCCAGCGCCACGGCAATATGGGTGTCGATCAGGCCGAAGGCCGAATAGAGCTGGAAGAAAGGCAGCGCGAAGACCGCCGGCGGCGCCATGCGGTTGGTCAGCAGCCAGAAGAAGACGTGCTTGTCGCCGAGGAAGCGGTAGCGCGAGAAGGCGTAGGCCGCAGGCAGGGCGCAGGCAACCGAGATCACCATGTTCATGACGACATAGGTGATCGAGTTGATATAGCCCTTGTACCAGGACGGATCGGTGAAGATGATCGCGTAATTGCGCAGCGTCGGCTCATGCGGATAAAGCGTCAAGCCGCTGACGATCTCCTCATTGGTCTTGAAGCTCATATTGACGAGCCAGTAGATCGGCAGAAGCAGGAAGATGATGTAGAGCGTCGGCACCAGCCAGGACCAGCGCCCTTCCTCGCGGTGCCGGCTGACCGGCTGTGTGCCTGTCGTGGCGGTAACGCCTGCGACCGGACTGGAAGCCGCAACCTTGTTCATCGTGGTATCGCCTGCGGAGGTCGTAAGAGGTTTGCCACTCATCGCGTCGCTCCCGCATCATAATTGGTCATGACGGTGTAGAAGACCCAGGACAGCAGAAGCACGATCAGGAAGTAGATCAGCGACATTGCCGCCGCCGGGCCGAGGTCGAACTGGCCGAGCGCCATCTTGACGAGATCGATCGACAGGAAGGTCGTCGAATTGCCAGGGCCGCCGCCGGTGACGACGAAAGGTTCGGTATAAATCATGAAACTGTCCATGAAGCGCAGGAGCACGGCGATCAACAGCACGCGGTTCATCTTCGGGAGCTGGATGTAGCGGAAGACGGACCAGCGCGAGGCGCCGTCAATTTTGGCAGCCTGATAGAAGGCATCGGGAATCGAGGCGAGGCCGGCATAGCAGAGCAGCACGACGAGGCTCGTCCAGTGCCAGACGTCCATGATGATGATCGTCGCCCAGGCATCGGCCGGATCGGACACATAATTGTAGTCAATGCCGAGGCCGACTAGGACATAGCCCATCAGGCCGATATCGCTGCGGCCGAACACCTGCCAGATCGTTCCCACGACATTCCAGGGAATCAGCAGCGGCAGCGCCATCAGCACCAGGCAGACCGGCACGCCGATACCCTTCTTCGGCATGTTGAGCGCGATGAAGATGCCGAGCGGCACCTCAATCGCCAGAATGACGAAGGAGAAAATCAGGTTGCGGATCATCGAATCCCAGAAGCGGCTGGAATGAAGAATCTCTTCAAACCACTGCGTGCCCGCCCAGAAGAAGACGTTGTTGCCGAAGGTGTCCTGTACCGAATAGTTCACCACCGTCATCAGCGGAATGACGGCCGAGAAGCCGACCAGCACCAGGACGGGAATGAGCATGAACCAGGCTTTGTTGTTCCAGGTCTTGTCCATGATCAGGCTCCCATCTCGACGCGCCAGGAGTTGGCATAAATATTGATGCCGGCGGGATCGAAGGCGATGTGCGGTTCGGCTGGCACGGTCTGATCCTCGCCGATGATCGCCGTGATCTCCTGTCCCTGCAGTTTGGCGCGCACCACCTTGCGGCGGCCGAGGTCCTCGACCTTGGTCACGGTCGCCGGCATGCCCTCGCGGCCGAGGCGGACGAATTCCGGGCGGATGCCGAGTTCGGTCTTGCCGCCCTGGCCATTCACGGGAGCGCCGGGCAGCGCGACGGTGCTGCCGGCCAGACGGGCGTTGCGGCCTTCGATTTCGACCGGCATGACGTTCATGCCCGGCGAGCCAATGAAATAGCCGACGAAGGTATGGCGCGGCCGTTCGAAGAGATCGTTCGGCGTGCCGATCTGCACCACCTCGCCATTATACATGACGACAACCTTGTCGGCGAAGGTCAGCGCCTCCGTCTGATCGTGGGTGACATAGACCATGGTGAAGCCGAAGCGGCGGTGGAGCTGCTTCAACTGCGAGCGCAGCACCCATTTCATATGCGGGTCGATGACCGTCAGTGGTTCGTCGAACAGGATGGCGCTGACATCGGAGCGCACCAGGCCACGGCCGAGAGAGATTTTCTGCTTGGCATCGGCCGTCAATCCCCGCGCCTTGCGATGAGCGCTGTCGGAAAGGCCGATCATCTCGATGATCTCATCGACCTTGCGCTTCACGTCGGCTTCCGGAACATGCCGGTTGCGCAAGGGAAAAGCGAGGTTCTCATAGACCGTCATCGTGTCGTAGACGACCGGAAACTGGAAAACCTGGGCAATGTTGCGCTCCTGCGTCGACAGCTTGGTCACGTCCTTGCCGTCGAAGAGGATGCGGCCTTCCGAGGCGCGCACGAGGCCGGAAACGATGTTGAGCAGGGTGGTCTTGCCGCAGCCGGACGGCCCGAGCAGCGCATAAGCGCTGCCGTCCTCCCAGCTATGATGGACTTCCTTCAGCGCATAGTCCGCATCGGATTTGGGATGGTCGTTATAGGCGTGTCTTATATGGTCAAGGTCGATGCGTGCCATTGGCCGTGTCTCTCCTCAGGCGGCCCATTGCAGGGCGGGTGTGACGGCGGCGCCGTTGGTGTCGAACACCATGATGTGGCGCGGGTCGATGTAGACATCGATCGCGTCGTCGACATCGATATCCTCTACGCCCTGGGTCAGCATGACCCAGCGCCGGTCGGCGAAATCGATGTGGATGAAGCTTTCCGAACCGGTGATTTCGGTCACCATCACCCTTGCCGGTGCTGCGACCGCCTCGGATGTCTGCGGCTTCAGCGCCAGATGGTGCGGCTGGAAGGCGATGGTGTAGGGGCCGTCCGGCTGGGCTTCGAGCCCCTGCGGCACGGGCAGGCTCATGTCGCCGTTCAGCACGAAGAGATTGCCGCGCTTGTCGAGCGAGATCGTGTTCAGCGGCGGATCGGCGAAGGTAACGGCGGTGATCAGATCCTTCGGCCGGCGGAAGACATCGATCGTCGGTCCGAACTGCGTGATCCTGCCTTCCGACAGGGTCGCGGTATTGCCGCCCAAAAGCAGTGCTTCCGAGGGTTCGGTCGTGGCGTAGACGAAGATGGCGCCGGATTCGGCGAAGATTTTCGGCAGTTCGGCGCGCAGCTCTTCGCGCAGCTTATAGTCGAGGTTGGCGAGCGGCTCGTCGAGCAGCACCAGGCCGGCATTCTTGACGATGGCGCGGGCAAGCGCCGTGCGCTGCTGCTGGCCGCCGGAGAGGCTAAGCGGCAGGCGGTCGAGGAACGGACCGAGCCGCAGGAGATCGGCCGCCTTCTTGACTTCGCGGTCGATCGTTGCCGCATTGACGCCGCGAAGGCGCATCGGTGATGCGATATTGTCGTAAACGGTCATCGCGGGATAGTTGATGAATTGCTGGTAGACCATGGCGACGTTGCGGCGTTGCACGGGCACGCCCGTGACATCGGCACCGTCGACGTGGATCGTGCCCGAAGTCGGCTTGTCCAGCCCCGCCATCAGCCGCATCAGCGACGTCTTGCCCGAAAGCGTCGGTCCGAGGAGGACATTCAACGTGCCGCGCTGCAGCGTCAGGTTCGTTTCGGCGATATGCATTTCGCCGCCGACCGCCTTCGACACGTTTCTGAGTTCAAGCACGATATGCTCCTTCCATAGGCTGCGACGGATTGCCGGGCCGTATGGCCTGTTTGTTTCCCATCGGGTAGCGACCCGGAGATATATCCCCGCGATCGCTTAGGTTTTCACTCAGCGATACCTCTTGCCGAAACCGGCTTTGGCATCGACGCCGAATGCCCGTCCCTTCGACGGATTCGGGAGCGGCGGGACGGTCTTGGAGGAGTTAATTGCGTCAATCCGGATGTAATAAATTCAAGAGCCTGCATCTTCTTTGAAAGGATGCGGCAAGCGCGCTCGACGGGACTGCGGCGCGCACCGCAATCGATGACATCCGTGACGTCGATTTGAGCTCTGGACAATTGTATCTCCCCTCGTTTCGATTTCTACCCCTCACGCGAAAACGAAACTAGAATGACGATAAATGAAGATAAAGGAATGTCAAACGAAAATTGGGCAAGCTGCAATTTCCAGCCGAAAGCCACAGCGAGGCACATGCTTTTGCCTGCGCCATAGCGACTTAGCCGGGACCGAAAAGGCCGAAAAGGCCGCCTCGAAAGCACAAAGCCGCAGCGGCGGTTTTGCCCTCGCCTGCCCGGCTTTTCCTTGAAGAATTGACGAAAAATCAGCCGAAGAAGCCGCGACTGTCTCCGCCGGGATAACGACTGGCCGTCTCCCGAATGACATCGACGCTCATGCCCCGGCAATCGATGACACTGATGAGGCCGCTCTTTTGGGATCACTCGTCGTATATTCGAAAGCAATGAAGTTCGCCGGACGCGTGGCCGAAACTATGCAAGGCGAACAGGATGGAATGCAGGCAAACATCTTCGCAAGTCCACTTCAGCTCGGGTCGGCGTTGGAATTCTAAAGCCAGTTGATGCGCTTCAGCACCCACAGGGTCGCAATCGAGGTAACCGTGACGAAGATGACGATGATGACGAAGGCCCAGGTGTCGTTGACGCCGGGAATGCCGCCGACATTCATGCCGAAGAGGCCGGCGACCACGCTCGGCGGCAAAAGCAGGGCCGCAAGTGCGGCAAGGCGGTTGGAGTTGCGGGCGATGCGCTCGCTGATGACGGTCGACAAGTCGTCGTGCAGGATGCTGGTGCGGTCGCGGATGGCGTCGAGATATTCGATGTAGCGCATCAGCTTGTCGATGACTTCGCGCATGCGCAGCTTGTCGCGCTCGGCAAGCCAGGGCGCATCGTCATGCTCGATGCGGTTCAGCGCGTCGCGCTGCGGGGCGAGATAACGGCGAAGCTGCACAGCGCGCCGGCGCAGCAGTTTCAGACGCTCGCGCACCTGCCCGGCTTCGCCATGGAAGATCAGTTCGTCGAGTTCGTCCACCTCTTCGTCCATGGCGTCGAGCACGGGTTCGAGATCGCGCACCAGCTTGTCGCCGATGAGGGCGAGCAGGTCGCCGGTGCGCTGCGGTCCCTTTTTCTTCTCCAGCGACAGACGGATATCGCGTAGCGCCGTGATGTAGTGGCCGCTGTCGCGGAGCGAAACGATGCGCTCGCCATCGACCCAGAGATGGAGTGGCACAAGGTCGATATCGGCGGGTTTCTGCGTCGCGCCGTCCGGCGACGTGGCGCAGACGCCGCGCAGGATGATCAACAGGCCATCGCCCACGGGTTCGACGCGCGGGCGCGAATCCTCTTCCAGCAGGGCTTCAATGACGAAGGGATCAAAGCCGCTCTTATGAGTGACCCAGTCTGCTGCAGCGGGGTGGTCGCGCTCGAGATGCAGCCAGGTCGCACCATTGCCGGGTTTCCAGACACTCACCTCATCCATGCAGAGCTGTCGACAACCGCCACGTCCGTCGAGTTGGGAAGCGAAACGCAGACCCGGTTCGGCGCCGTAGCTGACCGCCGACGTGTTCGGTGCTTCCATGGCGCCTTGACCCATCCCGCCCCCCATGACAGCAAAAAGTGCAAGCAGCACAGGTATTTGTGGCGTGCTGGCGGTATTTTATCAGTTCGGGTCAAGGTGGCAAGGTGATATGGGGCCGGAGGGGGCCGTCATCCGTCGTGACGAGGATACCGGGATCGTCCCCTCTCCCCGCCTCCGGGGAGAGGGTTAGGGTGAGGGCAATCCTTGCTCCGAAGGGGCAGAAGCGCCCTCAACGCGCCGCCCAGTTGGCGCCGCGGCGGAAGATGGTTTTCATCTGCGGCACGTTGAATTCCTTGGCCTGGTGGCCGAGCGAGGAATAGAAGACGCGGCCCTTGCCGTATTTGCGCTTCCAGGCGACCGGCATGACGACGCCGTCGATCCAGTACGCGTGATCGCCGGTGAAGGTCGTGGTCGCCAGCACCTCGTTCGACGGGTCGACATGCATGTAATATTGCTCCGACGTGTAGGGAAAATCGGTGATTCCCTCCATGATCGGGTCATCCGGCCGCGTGATGTTGACCTTGTAATCGATGATGTTGCCGGGATGGGCGACCCATTGGCCGCCGATGATGAACTGGTATTCGACGCTTTCGCGGAAACTGTCGCCGGCGCCGCCATGATAGCCGGCGATGCCGACGCCGCTTTCTATCGCGGCGGCGAGGTTCTTTACCTCTTCCTTTTCGATCTTCGACATGGTGACGATCGGCACGATCAGGCTAAGATCGTGGATCGACGGATCGGCGAAGGCTTCGGTGCTGTTTTCGAGGTAGACCTTGAAGTCGTCCTCCTCCAGCATGTCGCGGATGATATGGGCGCATTCCTGCGGTTCATGGCCGCTCCAGCCGCCCCAGACGATAAGTGCTTCACGCATGGTGGTTCTCCTGAATGAGCTGAACTAGCGGCCGATCTTGCCGTCCACGAGGGATTCGGACACAGGGGCCGGACGCTCTGTTTGCGTCGTGATGGTGACCGTGCGCCCGCTGTCGGATGCCGTCTGGAAGGCTTCCATGACTTCGAGCACATGCAGCGCGAGGTTGCCATTGGCGCGGTGCAGACGATTCGAACGGATGGCGTGCGCCAGATCGGCAACGCCGAGCGAGCGGTAATTGCCGTCGGCGTAGGGCGCGGTGATCTCGCACTCGGCGAATTCGCCGCACTTCTTCAGGAACTCCACGGGGCCGCCGAAACGGTTCGGATCGGGCACGATCAGCGTGCCTTCGGTACCGTAGACTTCGAGCGGCACATGCTTGTGGCCGGCGACATCGAAGCTCATGCCGATCTGCACGACAGCGCCACTGGCAAAGGCCATGACGCCGGCAACGTGGGTCGGCACATGCACCGGGATGCGCTCGCCATTGCGCGGCTCGCTGGTGATGATGCGCTCCTTGCGCGGCGTGACGGCAAAGCCTGCGACCTGGGAAACGGGGCCGAGCAGATTGACGAGATCGGTGATGTAATAAGGACCCATATCGAGCATCGGGCCGCCGCCAACTTCATAATAGAAAGCCGGATTCGGATGCCAGCGCTCGTGACCGGGGCACATGAAGGTGGCGCTGCCGCCGACCGGGATGCCGATTGCACCCTCGTCGATGATGGCGCGCGCCGTCTGGTGGCCACCGCCGAGGAAGGTATCGGGGGCCGCGCCGATGCGAAGGCCCTTGGCAGCGGCGGCATCGGCAAGCTTCTTGCCTTCGGCGAAATTGATGCCGAGCGGCTTTTCCGAATAGGTGTGTTTGCCGGCGTCCAGCGCCTGCAGTCCGACGGCGACATGTGCCTTGGGAATGGTCAGGTTGACGATGATCTCGATCGAGGGATCTGCGAGCAGGGACGCGACATCGACCGCCTTCAGGCCGAATTCGGCCGCCTTCGCCTCGGCGAGCTCGCGATTGAGGTCGGCCACGCCTTTGATGTCGAGAATGGGAAAGGATTTCATGGCGGTGAGATAGGCGCCGGAAATGTTTCCGCAGCCGATAATGCCGATGCCGACCTTGTTCATAGGTTTCCTCCAGATGAATTGTCTTTGCCTGTCCTGTAGCGGTTCAGCGTTTCACGGAATCGCTGAACCGTTCTATCCTGTTGTTTCGACGCACTTCCTGGCGGAAAACCGCTGCGCACTTTTCCTGGAATTGCTCCCGGGATCAGAGGGCCGGTGCCGGTCCCGTCGTTCCCCAGGGCGATTCGTAGAGTTCGCGCAGCGCAACGACGGCAGCGCCCTGCGCCCAGGTCTCGTCGGTCGACTGGTCGAAAACGAGTTCGGTCACGCCCTTGATCGACGGCGGGATTGCCAGCGAATAGGCCTCCCGCAGGCTGTCGAGGAAGGGCTGGCCGAGCGCCAGGCTCGATCCGACGAGAATGACGCGCGGCGGCGCAAACAGTGTGACGATATTGGCAAGCGCCATGCCGCAGGCCTCCCCGGCGCGGATTGCCGCGCTGATCAGCGTATTGTCTTCGGCGTCGATCAGCGTCTTGGCATGTGTCATTCCCCGGCCGAGCCGGATGGCTTCGGCAAAACGGCCGCCGCTCGGCTGATCGCCGAGAATAGCGCTTTCGCCGGCAAGGCTTGCCAATCTGACGGTGCCTTGCGGCCCCATGCCGAGCACGAGATCGCCGAGATTGTGGCTAAGGCCGCCGGCGCCGCGGAAGAGCTGGCCGCCATGCAGCACACCAAGCCCCAGCGTCTGTTCCAGCGACACGAGCACCATGTCGTCCAGGTCTCTCGCCTTGCCGAACCAGTGATGCGCGAGCGTAATGGCGTGCGCATCGCTCTCGACGATGGTGGTCACGCCCAGCCGCTCGGACATTTCCTTGGCGAAATCGACCCCGGTTTCGCGAAAGATCGGGCTGGTGCGAACATGACCGGTGCGGTGCTCGACGACGCCGGGCAGGCCGAGGCAGACGGAATCGATCTCGTCCAGGGCCAGATTGGCATCGACGACGCAGCGGCGCACGCCATCCTCGATGAGATCGGCAATGACGCCGATCGGCTGGCGATCGACGCGGAGCGCCAGCGTGAGGGTGGACAGAACCTCGCCGCGAAAGTCTGTGACGACGAAGACCATGCGGTTGGCGGCGATTTTCGCGCCGACGACGCGGGCGGCATCTGGATTGAGTTCCAGCATGACGCGGGGCCGGCCCCGGGCAGCCGCCTCGCGCAGGTCGCCTTCGGTGCGCGCCAGGATCAGCCCGTCATCCAGCAACGACGCGGTGATCGCCGAGACTGTCGTGGTCGAAAGCTGAGTTCGGTCGCTTATTTCGATACGCGCAATGGAGCCCGCCCGCCGGATCGTATCCAGCACATTGAAGCGGTTTATCGCCCGCATAAGCTCGGGATCTGCTGTTTTCATGAGAATGGCGCCGAATGATGGACCCGCTCGGCTGCGGCCTGATATTTTTAACGGAATGCGAATTAAATAACCTATGGTCATTGCCCAATGTCAAGCCGTTTTGCAGACGGTCGGCCGAAAATTTGGCGATGGTGGTTGACATTTCAGCAAAGCTCCGTTGAATTATTCCGCATAAGGGAAAAAATATTGAGGCTCTTGGTTCCCTTGGGAGGAGAAAATCATGATCCATCTACGTGGGGCCAAGGCCCTTCGCATCGCCGCTATTGCCGCCACGACCGGGCTGGCGATCCTTGCCGGCGCCACCGGCGCGGCAGCGGATACTGTCGTCAAGTGGCTGCATCTGGAACTTGATCCGAAGTATGTCGCCGTATGGCGCAAGATCGCCGATCAGTACGAGGCCAAGCACCCGGGCACGAAGATCGAGATGCAGTTCCTGGCCAACGAAGCCTTCAAGGCGAAGCTGCCGACACTGCTGCAGTCGAAGGACGCGCCCGATTTGTTCTTTAGCTGGGGCGGCGGCGTGCTGAAGCAGCAGCAGGAGACGGGCACGCTGATGGACCTGACTGCGGCGATGAATGCCAAGGATGGCGCCTGGCTGAAGAGCTACAATCCCGCGGCCGTGAAAGGCCTAACATTCGACAACAAGATCAGCGCCGTACCCTATAAGCTCGGCACGGTTTCCTTCTTCTACAACAAGGCGCTGTTCGCCAAGGCCGGCGTCGACGCGAGCGCCATCAAGACCTGGGACGATTATCTGGCCGCGGTCAAGAAGATCAAGGCCGCCGGTATCGCGCCGATTGCCGGTGGCGGCGGCGAGAAGTGGCCGATCCATTTCTACTGGAGCTATCTGGTGATGCGCGATGGCGGTCAGCAGGTCTTCAACGACGCCAAAAACGGCAAGGGCAACGGCTTCAACGATCCGGCCATCATCAAGGCCGGCGAGCAACTTGCCGAACTCGGCAAGCTCGAACCCTTCCAGCCCGGCTATCTCGGCACCACCTGGCCGCAGGCGCTCGGCGTCTTCGGCGACGGCAAGGCTGCGATGATCCTCGGTTTCGAAAATACGGTTGCCAACCAGCGCACCAATGCCGGCGACGGCAAGGGTCTGGCGGATGACAATGTCGGCCGCTTCGCCTTCCCGGCCGTGACAGGCGGTGCTGGCCTGCCCACGGATACGCTCGGCGGGTTGAACGGCTGGGCCGTCACCAAGAAGGCCCCGCCCGAGACGCTTGATTTCCTCGCCTATCTGACCAATGCCGAAAACGAGCGCACCATGGCGCAGGCCGGCATGATCATCCCGGTCGCCGTCGGTGCCGAAGACGGCGTCAAGGGTCCGCTGATGCACGAAGCCGCCGATCAGTTGGCGCATTCGACCTGGCACCAGAACTTCTTCGACCAGGATCTCGGCCCCTCGGTCGGCCGCGTCGTCAACGATGTGGCCGTCGGCATCGTCTCCGGCCAGATTTCGCCAAAGGATGGCGCGCAGCAGGTCCAGGACGCCTTCGAACAGGACCAGCTTTGATGCCTAAACCCTTCGCCCCCACGGGGAGAAGGTGGATCGAACGGTTGAGCGTCGCTAAATCGTGAGAGACGGATGAGGGGGTGTCGCGGCAAGCTCCGGGCGGCCTAACGGTGCAACGCCCCCTCAACCTGCCCTTCGGGCATCCTTCTCCTGGGGAGAAGGTGAAACGTGCCCGAGCGCCATCTGCGGAAATCTTCCGGATTGGCGTGACAATTGACCGGGTGAGCCGGCTTCCCAAACCGGCTCGCCATTTCAAAAGACGACTTATGCTTCCCTGAATTTCAGGGGTCAGGATCACCAATGACCGATGTCAGCGCCACGACCGCCATGCCTTCCATCGCAAGAGCGAGGCCGGCGACCAAGCGAAAATCGCCCGCCGCGCGCGGCCGTCTGCCCGTCATCCTGCTGTTCCTGCCGCCGGCGCTGCTGCTCTTCACCATCTTCGTCATCCTGCCGATGGGGGAAGCGGCCTGGTACAGCCTTTATCGCTGGAACGGCTATGGCCCGCCGACCGAGTTCGTGGGGATGCGCAATTTTCAGGTGCTCTTCAAGAACGACGCCTTCCTGACGTCGCTCAAGAACAATGCGCTGATCATCCTGGTTTCGATTGCCATTCAGGTGCCGCTGGCCATCTGGCTGGCGACGATGCTGGCGCACCGCATTCGCGGCGTCGTGCTCTTCCGTCTGATCTTCTTTTTGCCCTATGTGCTGGCTGAAGTGGCCGCCGGCTTGATCTGGCGCTTCGTCTATGATGGCGATTACGGCCTGTTTGCCGCAATCGCGCATTTCCTCGGCACCGCGACGCCCTATGTGCTCGCCGACAAGGACCTGGCGATGTATGCCGTGCTCGGCGTGATCGTGTGGAAATATTTCGGCTTTCACATGATGCTGTTCATCGCCGGCATGCAGTCGCTCGACAAAAGCGTGCTGGAGGCAGCCGAGATCGACGGCGCCACCGGCTGGCAGAAGTTCCGCTATGTGACGCTGCCGCTGCTCGGCTCGACGCTGCGCCTTTCCGTCTTCTTCGCCGTCGTCGGATCGCTGCAGCTTTTCGACATGATCATGCCGCTCACCGGCGGCGGCCCGTTCAACTCGACCCAGACGATGGTGACCTTCCTCTACAATTTCGGCGTCACCCGCATGCAGGTCGGCCTCGGCAGCGCCGTCGGCGTCGTGCTGTTTGTGATCTGCGTTACCCTCGCCTTCGGCTACAAACGGATATTTATGCGCAATGACTGATATGGCCTCATCCGTTCGCATGACCACCGGCACGAAGATCTATCTTTATGTGTCGCTGACCATCATCGCCGCCATCGTGCTGATCCCGCTCCTGACCACGGCGCTCGGCGGTTTCAAGTCGCTCGGCGATCTCCGCACCAATCCCTTCGGCCTGCCGGCCGAGTGGCATTTCGAGAATTATACCGGCATCCTGTTCGGCGATCGCTATTGGCGGCAGATGATGAATTCGCTGATCATCGCCGCGCTGACCGTGTTCCTGACGCTGTCGGTCTCGGCCATGGCGGCCTTCGCCTTCGCGCATGTGAAGTTCTTCGGCTCGAATTTTCTGCTGAACTATTTCCTCATCGGCCTGATGTTTCCGGCTGCCACCGCCATCCTGCCGCTCTTCATCCGCATTCGCGATCTCGGCCTGCTCAATACCTATTGGGGCGTGGTGCTGCCGCAGGTGGCTTTCGGCCTCGGCATGAGCATTCTTCTCTTCAGAAACTATTTTCGCAACCTTCCGGAAGAATTGTTTCAGGCCGCTTTCGTCGATGGTTGCGGCTATATCCGCTTCTTCTGGCATATCTCGCTGCCGCTTTCGCGGCCGATCATTGCCACTGTCAGCATCATTTCCTTCGTCGGTAGCTGGAACAGCTACATCCTGCCGCTGATCATGCTGAACTCGGATTCGATCTATCCCTGGCCGCTCGGCATGATGGTCTATAGCGGCGAATTCGGCACGGAATGGGAGCTGGTACTTGCCTTCATCACGCTGACGATCCTGCCCACCATTATCGTCTTCTTCCTGGCCCAGAAGCACATCATTGCCGGCCTCACCGCCGGTGCCGTGAAATCCTGAGCCTCGAGCGGTTCAGCTTTTCGCGGAAACGCTGAACCGCTCTATCTCTTTGTTTTCCCGCAATTCCGGACGGAAAACCGCTACGCACTTTTCCTGGAATTTCTCTCATCGGAGCAAACAAAATGGCATCCGTCGAACTGCACAACATCCACAAGGCCTACGGGGCGCTCACCGTCATCCACGATATCTCGCTGGCGATCGAGGACGGCGAGTTCATCGCGCTCGTCGGCCCCTCCGGCTGCGGCAAGTCCACGCTGCTGCGGATGATCGCCGGGCTTGAGGAAATCACCGATGGCGACGTGTCGATCGGTGGCCAGGTGGTCAACGCCATGACGCCGCGCGAGCGCAACATCGCCATGGTCTTCCAGTCTTACGCGCTTTATCCGCACATGACGGTCGCCGAGAACATGGGCTTCAATCTGAAGCTCTCGGGCGAGACCAAGCAGGTGATCGAGCAGCGGGTCAACGAGGCGGCGCGCATGCTGGACCTCACCAAATTGCTCGACCGCAAGCCGGCACAGCTTTCCGGCGGCCAGCGCCAGCGTGTCGCCATGGGCCGCGCCGTGGTGCGCAACCCCGCCGTCTTCCTGTTCGACGAACCCTTGTCGAACCTCGATGCGAAGCTGCGCGTGCAGATGCGTTCGGAAATCAAGGCGCTGCATCAGAAGGTGCAGACCACTTCGATCTATGTCACCCATGATCAGATCGAAGCGATGACCCTTGCCGACCGCATCGTGGTGCTGAATCAGGGGCGCATCGAGCAGCAGGGCACGCCGATCGAGCTTTACCGCCAGCCGGCCAATCTCTTCGTTGCCGGCTTCATCGGCTCGCCGGCCATGAATTTCCTCGACGGTGTGGTTGAAGGCGTCGGGGGTGCCCCTGCCGTGCGGTTAAAAGACAGTACGCCGGTGCGTATCGCAAACGAGCGAAAGGTGAAGGCCGGCCAAAGCGTAAAGATCGGCCTTCGGCCGGAACACTTGAGCTTGACGGGCAGCGGCTCGCCGCTCACCGGCCCGACCTTGCTGGTCGAACCGACAGGCGCGCAGACGCATGTGCTGTTCGATCTGGCGGGCGAACAGGTGACGGCCGTCGTCGACGGCGAGGCGCCGGTTCGCTATGGCCAGCAACTGAAGGTCAGCGTCAATGCCGAGCAGGTCTACGTTTTCGACAGCGGAAGCGGGCTGGCCCTTTAGGCGTCGATGTTGATGGCGTCGACCCGATCAGGATAGAAAGCCATATAATCCTTGATCTCGCTTACGGAGGCGTGGGGATTTTCGTAGGTCCAGACAGCGTTCACGGAGCGCTCGCCGCCGGCGGGGATGCTGTAATAGGAGCAATCGCCCTTATAGGGGCAGTAGGTGGCATGGTCGGTTCTCCGCAGCGCGGACATGTCGACATCCCCGCGCGGCACGTAAATGACTGCCGGATAGGAGGCTTCCTTCAGTGACAGCGCGTCACGCGTATCGGCAATGACCTTGCCGGCGACCGAGACGGTGACATGGGCACGCTTGTTCTCGATCGTAATGGGGTGATCGGGACCGGGAATCTTGATCAGCTTTTCGGACATTCTTACTCTCCTCAGCTTGATATTGATCAGGCATGCCCACTCGTGCGGAACCTCTGTGCCTGGCCTCTCACCCCAACCCTCTGTGTGGCGGAGAGAGGGGGCTCTACGATGCCCCGCACCACTCCCGCTTGACGGGAAAGATTGATCGCCTTGCGCTGTCGTCCCCTCTCCCCGCTAGCGGGGAGAGGGCTAGGGTGAGGGGCCAGGCACGAAGCTGCGGCAGAAGAAAACTCGCCTGACGAACTCAGTTCAAAAAAGCATATAGGAAGTGCCCCGCCGAATATCAGGCCCCTGCGGCATCATGCTTTCGGAGCGCCCCAGCGCAGGCCATCCATTAGCAAGCGGACGAGACGGCGGGAGCGGTCGTGCCACTCCGGTGAATTGGGCATGGAATAGGTGCCGGACAGTGCGTGCAGCACGTCGGTGCTGTCGACGTCGGCGCGGATGGAGCCGTCGGCAACTGCCCGTTCGATCAAGCCCTTGAGGGCGATCGGCACCATGCCGTAGCTGTCTGCGAAAAGTTCGGAATTGCTGTTGAGGAGAATGCGCAGGCTGTCGGCCATGCCGCGCTTGGTGGCGATATAACCGACGAAGCGGTGCATCCATTCTTCCAGCGCTTGATCCGGCGCATGTTCGTGCGAAAGCTCTTCGGCCGCGTTGCAGAGCACTTCCACCTCATGGCGATAGACGACTTCGACCAGATGTTCGCGGGTCGGAAAATGACGGTAGAGCGTTCCGACGCCGACGCCGGCGCGGCGCGCAATCTCTTCGAGCGAGGCGGCGGTGCCGTGGTTGGCGAAGGCTTGCGCCGCGGCTTCGATGAGCTTGTCGCGATTGCGGCGCGCGTCCGCGCGTAGGGTTTTTGCGCCTGGCGGCGTGTCGTCCTTCAGCTCTGACAATGGCCTCGAAGCCAATTTTCGCTCCATGTGGATTGCGACTTGACGATGTCAGACAAGTCTCTAGGATAATAAACGGAGGCGCCTCCGTTTATTCTGGAGTACCAGAGGATTGTTATCGCATAATGGGCCGGGATGCCATTGCCGTCTGACTTGAGCATCGAAGACGGTGAAAACGCAGCCCCCCAAGGCACCCCACCACAAGCCGCAAGCGCCGGCAAAAGCGCTGTAGCCTGATTACCTGGCGCCGGTCGGGCTGACGTCAAGAGCGATGTCGCGGCTGGCAGATCCTGATGATTGCAAGATGACCCGAACAGGGAGTGACCTGATGATTACCGTGCATCTCGATATCAATGGACACGTACACGAGCTTTCGCTCGATCCGCGTGTCACGCTTCTCGATGCCCTCCGCGAGCATCTCTGCCTAACCGGCACCAAGAAGGGCTGCGACCAGGGCCAATGCGGCGCCTGCACCGTCCATGTCGACGGCGAACGTGTGCTCTCCTGCCTGACCCTCGCCGCTCAGGCGGAAGGCCGCAAGATCACGACGATCGAAGGGCTGGCAGCGGAAAACGGCGATCTGCACCCGGTACAAGCTGCATTTCTGGAACATGATGCCTTCCAGTGCGGCTATTGCACGCCGGGACAGATCATGTCGGCGGTCGCCTGCATCCGCGAAGGCCATGCCGGCTCCGATGACGAAATCCGCGAATATATGGCTGGCAATCTCTGTCGGTGCGGCGCCTATCCGCATATCGTTGCCGCCGTGCGCGAAGCAGCGGAGGCCGCCCGATGAAGGCATTTTCCTATCTCCGCGCTGGCTCCGTCGATGAGGCCCGGCAGGCCGCTGCCTCCCCCGCCGCCATGCTGCTTGCCGGCGGCACGACGTTGCTCGATCTTGCCAAATGCGGCGTCGCTGAGCCCGAAACGATGGTGGATATCAGCCATCTCACTGGTCTCGACGCGATCTCGCTCACCGATCGGGATGTTACGATCGGCGCGCTCGCCAAGATGAGCCGTGTCGCCGACGACGCCAATATCAAGGCGCAATTCCCGGCGGTTTCGCAGGCGCTGTCGCTTGCGGCCTCGGCGCAGATCCGCAACATGGCGACGATCGGCGGCAATCTGCTGCAGCGCACGCGGTGTCCCTACTTCCGCGATCCGGCAACCTTTTCTGCCTGCAACAAGCGAGCCCCTGGGTCCGGCTGTTCGGCGATCGGCGGCGTCACGCGCAATCACGCCGTCCTCGGCACGAGCGAAGCCTGTATCGCCACCAATCCCGGCGATCTTGCGGTGGCTTTGGTGGCCTTCGATGCGGTCGTGCATCTCGGCAACCGCCAGGTCGCGATCGACGATTTCTTCCTTTTGCCGGGAACGACGCCCGAGCGGGAACATGCGATCGAGCCGGGGGAGATGATTACGGCGATCACTATTCCGGCATCCGCTGCCGCGCGCCGTTCGACCTATCTCAAGGTGCGCGATCGTCAGTCTTACGAGTTCGCCGCGGCCAGCGCCGCCGTCGGACTCGAGCTGGAGGCGGATGGCAGGACGATCCGCGATATCCGGGTGGCGCTCGGCGGAGTCGCCACCAAGCCCTGGCGCGCCCGCGCCGTCGAAAACGCATTGAAGGGCCAACGGCTGGATGCGGCCGCTGTGAAGCGCGCCAGCCTGCTCGCTGTCCAAGGTGCCGTCTACCATGGCGGCAATCACTACAAGATTGCGCTTGCGCTGCGCGTCGTCGAGCGCGCCATCCTGACGATGGGAGAAATGGCATGACCATCATGGAAACCAGAAAGCATGGCGTCGCCGACGGCGCGCTCGGCGGGCGGCTGTCCCGCCTGGATGGAACCGCAAAGATCAAGGGCGAAGCCGATTACGCCGTCGAGCACGATCTCGAGGGACTGACCCATGCGGTAATGGTGCAAAGCACGATCGCTGCCGGCCGGATCACCGGCATGGATACGTCGGCGGCGGAGAGCGCACCCGGCGTTCTGCTGGTGCTGACGCCGGATACGATGCCGGACCTGAACTCGCCGACCACTTGGCTCGACACTCCCGGTCCGGAAGGCCCTTATCGGCCGCTTGTCAAGGACATTACCTACAGCGGCCAGCACGTTGCTATCGTCGTTGCCGAAACGTTCGAGCAGGCGACGGCCGCGGCCGCTTTGGTGAAGGTCACCTATGAGGAGGCTCCGGCGATCTTCAGCCTCGACGACCCGAAAGGCGGCGAAGGTTTTCCGATCGATCCGATGACCAGAGAACGGGGCGATGCCGCAGCGGCCCTCGCCGCAGCGCCCGTCAAAATCGAAGCCGAATATAAGACGCCGCGGGAATACAACGTGCCGATCGAGCCGCATGGGCTGATCGCCAGATGGGACGGCGACATGCTGACCCTTTGGGAGCCAAGCCAGTGGATCGACGGCATGGCGCGCACATATGCCGAATGGTTCGGCATTCCCTTCGAGAATGTGCGGATGATCTCGCCCTATATCGGCGGCGGCTTCGGCTCCAAGGCCCTGGCATTGCCGCATGGCGCGGTTGGTGTCATGGCGGCGAAGCTGCTCGGACGTCCGGTGAAGCTGGTCATCACCCGGCCGCAGACCTTCACTTCCTTCGGCGGCCGGCCCGGCACACGCCAGACGATTGCGCTTGGCGCGACCAAGGACGGCAAACTCACCGCCATTATCCATACCAGCGCCAATGAGACGTCGATGGGCGATGTGGCGGTCGAGCCGCTGGGTGTCGTCACCTCGATCATGTATGCGACGCCCAATCTCTCGTCGCGGCAGAACATCGTGCGGGTGAATACCGTCAAGCCCGGCGCATTGCGCGCTCCCGGCGAAAATCCCAGCGCCTGGGGCATCGAAAGCGCTATCGACGAGCTCGCCTACGAACTCGGCATGGACCCGCTGGAAATCCGGCTGAAGAACTATGCCGAGCGAGACCAGGAAGTCGACAAACCGTGGTCGACGAGGCAATTGCGCGAGGCTTTCGAGGCGGGTGCAAAGGCTTTCGGCTGGGCGAAGCGCTCGCGTGCGCCGCGCTCGATGCGTGACGGCAAGCATCTGATCGGCTGGGGTGTCGGCGCCGGCACCTATCCGGTACGCCGCACGCCGGGTGAAGCGCTGGTGCGCATCCTCGCCGACGGTTCGGCGGAAGTGGCGAGCAGCGGTATCGACATGGGTCAGGGCACTTATACGATCCTGGCGCAGACGGCCGCCGAAACACTCGGCATTCCGGTGGAACAAATCCGCGTCAAGCTCGGCGATTCCGCCCTGCCGCGCGCGCCCGTCGCCGGTGGTTCGCAGCTCGCCAACCTGATGACCGGCGCCGTCTACAAGGCGGCGATGGCCGCCCGCGACGAACTGGTGGGGCTGGCGATCAACGATCCCAACTCGCCGCTGCGCGATCTGCAGGCCAATACGCTGACCGTCTCCGAAGGCCGCATCCTGCCGCCGCGCGACGGCGGCGACGGCATCGCCATTGCCGAGCTTCTGCGGCAGATCGGCCGTGACAAGATCGAGGTACTGCGCAACACGCTGCCGGAAGACAAGCAGAGCAAGGCGGATCACTACCGCAACTTCTCGACGATCGCGACCATGCTGTCGCCCACGGACGGCGACTATTCCATGCATAGCTGGTGCGCGCATTTCATCGAAGTGCGCGTCGACGAGGATTTCGGCACCGTGCGCGTCTCGCGCGTCGTCTCGGCGCTCGATTCCGGCCGGCTCTACAATCCGAAGCTGGCCGAAAGCCAATGGAAGGGCGGCATCATTATGGGCATCGGCCAGGCGCTGCTCGAAGAAGGCATCGTCGATGAGCGCTATGCCCGCGTCATCAACAACAACCTCGGCGACTATCTCGTGCCGACGAATGCCGATATTCCCGACATCGAAGTGATCTCCGTCGGCATTCCCGACACGCACGCCTCTGTGCTCGGCGGCAAAGCGGTCGGCGAACTGGCGATCGTCGGCGTAGCGCCGGCTATTGCCAATGCGGTTTTCCACGCGACAGGCAAGCGGATACGCGAGTTGCCGATTACGTTGGAGAAATTGCTGTAATTTTGCCAGTCGGACGAGGCCGCTGTTGACATGGTCTTGTGCCCGGCCCCTCATCCCCTCCCCCGTATTCCGGGCGATCGCATATGGGGCGGATGAGCACCGGAAGTTCCTTCTCCCCAGCGGGGAGAAGGGGTTGCCCGGCAACGACCTCATCTCATATGCGATTCTCCTGCCCGCATTGCGGGCGAGTATGCTGCTCTGGGCAATGACGCTGGTAAAAAGCGTGTCATATCCTCAGCTTGTTTTTGACAGCCGATGATTGCTGTCTCTAGACTGCCGTCCGATTATGGGAAGCCGGTCGGAGGTTTGGCTGGCTGAGGAACAGGGCGGAGCATCATGAGCGACTATGATATTCTCGATCAGCGCTTCAAGACGCTGATCAACGGTTCTGCGAAATTGGAGCAGCTTTGGACAGGCGGGCGTTGGACCGAGGGGCCAGTCTATGTGCCGGCCGCGCACCATGTCGTATGGTCCGATATCCCGAATGATCGAATTTTGCGTTATGACGAGGTGACGGGTGCAGCCGGCGTCTTCGAGAGTCCTGTCGGTTATCACAACGGCCATACGCTCGATCTCGAGGGCCGCATCATCGCCTGCGAGCATGGACGCCGCCGCGTCAGCCGGCTCGATCACGACGGCCTATGGCGGCCGCTCGCCGAGCGTTTTGAGGGCAAGCGGTTGAATTCACCGAACGATGTCGTCGTAAAGTCGGATGGCTCGATCTGGTTCACCGATCCGACCTACGGGATCGACAGTGATTATGAGGGCTTTGCCGCACCGTCCGAAATCAATGCATCGAACGTCTACCGCATCGATCCGGCCGACGGAGCGGTAACGCTGGTTGCCGGCGATCGCGTCAAGCCGAACGGGCTTGCCTTTTCACCGGATGAAAGCACGCTTTATGTCTCCGATACCGGCGGGTCGCATGTGCCCGGCCTACCGCCGACAATTACGGCCTATTCCGTCAATGCGGACAAGCGCAGCCTCAGCGAAGGACGCGTTTTCGCCACCTGCGAAGTCGGCATGTTCGACGGTTTCCGGGTCGATCGCCACGGCAACATCTTCGCCTCCAGCGGCGATTCCGTCCGCGTCTACGCACCGGATGGTACATTGATCGGCCGCATTCTCATTCCGGAAGTCGTATCGAACCTCTGCTTCGGCGGCCCGAAGCGCAACCGGCTCTATATCACCGCCACGACGTCGCTCTATGCGATCTACGTGAACAGCGGCCCTGCTGAGCCGGCAAATCGTCTCAGTTAGAGTTCGATGGTGTCTCAGTTCGAGTTTTTCGCCACGCTGCTTTGCTGAAAATGTTCAGCGCCTTCGATCTGAACCCAATCGTATTTCGACTGTTCAAAAACCGATCTGGCCGGACCCGGGAATTTCGGGTCGGCTATCGCGCCGACGGCAACGCCGATGAAGGACGGCAGGTTTTCGGCCTTCCAATAAATCGATGACCCGCAGCTTGGACAAAAGTAGGTGTGGACCTTCCCGCCGCTTGCCGCCTCTCGGGTGAACTCTTTCGAAGGTCCAGAAATGTTAACGGCGTCGGCTGGATAAAAGGCGCCTACGCCAAACGGCGCGCCGGTTCGCCGTTGGCAGTCAAGACAATGACAGGCAACAACCAATCTTGCCGGTTCTGAAAGCGTCAACCTGAGAGCGCCGCAACTGCATCGAGCATCAGCCATTGAAAACCCTCCGTTTTCGGAAGCGGGATCGTCGCAAAATGTCACTGTGACAAGAATTCTTTAGGGCAAGAGTGACGCCTTGGCGTTTTCATGCCAATTCTGACGCCCATTGCAGTGTCAAGCACGCGGAATCGGCCGCGGTCTTCATCCTGCGGAGCTATCCCATGCATGAGGCGCTTGCCTATTTGCCGCAGATCCTGCCTGCCTATATTGCCTATCTCATCGCCGTCGTCAGTCCGGGACCGGCGATCATGGCCATCATCGCCACCTCGATGACCCACGGCCGCAAGGCGGGTATGACGATTTCGCTCGGCATTTTCGGCGGCTCGCTGACCTGGGCAACCGCTGCCGCCGCCGGGCTCGCCACTCTGTTGCAGACCTATGCTATGGCGCCGGAGATTTTAAAGATCTTTGGCGGGCTCTATCTGCTCTATCTCGCCTACAAGGCATTTCGGGCGGTGCGGGCGAGCGGCGATTTGCCGGCCGCCAAGGAAGAACCGAAAAGCCCCAGTTTCAAGTCGCTGGTTCTACGCGGCTACGGCATCCACGTCACCAATCCGAAAGCGATCTTCGCCTGGCTCGCCATCATCGCCCTCGGCATGCCGCAGGGCGCACCGGCCTCCGTCGCCGTGCTGATCATCACAGTCTGCTGCACGACCGGTTTCGTCGTGTTCATGGGCTATGCGACGCTATTCTCGACGCCACACGCCCTTAAGATTTACAAAAATGCGCGTCGGTGGATCGAGGGCGCCATGGCAGGCTTCTACTGCTTCGCCGGCATCAAGCTGCTGACCAGCAATATCTGACGTCAGGGGCAGCAGCAGATCACTCCGCCGCGACGCTCTTCTGGCCGAAACGCTTCTCGATATAGTCGGCGACCAGTGCTTCGAAATCCGAAGCGATATTCGGACCCCGCAGCGTCATCGCCTTCTTGCCATCGATGAAGACGGGGGCGGCAGGCGTTTCGCCAGTGCCGGGCAGCGAGATTCCGATGTCGGCATGCTTGCTTTCGCCGGGGCCATTGACGATGCAGCCCATGACCGCGACGTTCAGCGCCTCAACGCCCGGATATTTCTCACGCCAGACCGGCATGTTCTTGCGAATGTCGTTCTGGATGTTCTGCGCCAGCTCCTGAAACACGGTCGACGTCGTGCGGCCGCAACCCGGACAAGCGGCAACGACCGGCACGAATTGGCGGAAACCCATGACTTGTAGCAGTTCCTGCGCCACCTGCACTTCCCGGGTGCGGTCGCCGTTCGGTTCCGGCGTCAGCGAAACGCGGATGGTATCGCCGATGCCATGCTGCAGCACGTAACCCATGGCCGCCGAGGAGGCGACGATGCCCTTGCTGCCCATGCCAGCCTCGGTAAGACCGAGATGCAGCGCATGATCCGAGCGCTCGGCAAGCATCGAATAGACCGCGATCAGATCCTGCACCTGGCTGACCTTGGCCGAGAGAATGATGCGATTGCGCGGCAGGCCGATTTCTTCGGCAAGATCGGCCGATATCAGCGCTGACTGCACGATCGTCTCGCGCGTCACCTCGCGGGCCGAAAGCGGCGAACCCTCGGCAGCATTCTTGTCCATCAGCGCCGTCAAAAGGTCCTGGTCGAGCGAGCCCCAGTTGACGCCGATGCGCACCGGCTTGTCATAGCGGATCGCCATCTCGATGATTTCGGCGAACTGCTTGTCCTTCTTGTCCTTGAAGCCGACATTGCCGGGATTGATGCGGTATTTCGCCAGCGCCTCGGCGCAAGCCGGATGGTCGGCCAGCAGTTTGTGGCCGATATAATGGAAATCGCCGATCAGCGGCACGTCCATGCCGAGACGCAGCAGCCGCTCGCGGATCTTCGGCACGGCAGCGGCACTTTCATCACGATCGACGGTGATGCGCACCAGCTCCGAACCAGACCTATAGAGCGCCGCGACCTGTGCCACCGTGGAATCGATATCGGCAGTGTCGGTGTTGGTCATGGACTGCACGACCACGGGCGCGCCGCCGCCGACAATGACGCCGCCGACATCGACGGCAACGGAGGAACGGCGCGGTTTCGGATCGAAATCACTGGCGGACGACATGGAGAGCTCTCGTTAGCCTCTGGAAATGGGTGCCTTTCAGGTGGATCACGGAGCGGGCGTTGTCAACCGCTCCGGGCATCACTTTTGCTCAGGCGAAGCATGGGCGATAGCAGGCGAAAGCGACCAAATTAATGCGAGCCGCCGCCAATACCATCGGCATAATGCGCCAGAGACGATAGCGCCAGTACGATCAGCAGCAGGACCGGCAGCGCCATCAAAACCGGCGAGAAGCCGACATGTTCGGCGGCGAAACCGATCGCGGATGGGGCAACCAGCATGCCGGAATAGCCCATGGTGGTGACGACGGAGATGCCGATCCCCGGCTGCAGCCCCGGAATATTGCCGGCAGCCGAAAAGGCGATCGGCACCATGTTGGAAATGCCGATGCCGCACAGCGCGAAGCCGACAATGGCAAGCTCCGCATTCGGCGCCAACGCCGCAAGCAGCATGCCGACAATCGCGAAGACCGTGCAGACCCGCAGCGTCTTGACGGCGCCCAGCCGGTCGCGGACGAAATCGCCGGCAAAACGCATGGTCGCCATGGTGAGCGAAAAGGCGGCGAAGCCGAAGCCAGACAGCGTCACCGATGCCGCCTTTTCCTGGCCGAGATAGAGCGCGCTCCAGTCGAGCACCGCGCCTTCCGGAATCATGCAGAACAGCGCCATCATGCCGAGCAGCCAGGGCAGCGGGATCATCGGCAGCCGCGCCTTCGGTTTTGCCTCGTCCGGATGCGGCTGGTCGCCGAGGATCATCGGCCAGGCGACGGCGAGGAAGAGAACGGCAAGGGCGGTGGACACTTCGGCATGGCCAAGCACACCCCAGCGCGAGATCAGAAAACCACCGATCGCCGAGCCGATAAGTCCGCCAAGGCTCCAGAAGGCATGACAGGACGACATGATCGCACGATGCATGGATTTCTCGACCGACACGGCATTGGCGTTCATCGCCACGTCCATGGCCCCGATGAAGCCCCCGAACAGGAAGATGGCGATCGCGGCGGTCCAAACATCCTGAGTGACGGTCAAGGCGAGCAGCATCGGCAGCAGCAAGATGGCAAAGGCCTTGACGACAATCTTCGAGCCGCGCCCGGCGATCTGCGCTCCTGCCATCGGCATCATCACCAGAGACCCCAGGCCGAAAACGAGAATCATCAGGCCGAGCTCGAATTTGGTCAGTTGCAGCCGCTCGGCAAACTCCGGAATCTTCGGCGCCCAGCAGCCGACGGTGAAGCCGTTCATCAGAAACAGTAGGGAAACGGCGGTGCGCGATTTTGTGAAAAATCCGCTTCTGCGAGCCTGAAAACTATTGGATCGTGGCATATCATCCATGAGAAAACCCCCAAATCAGTGGCCGCAGGATATTTAAATCGATTGAAATCGCAACATCCGAAAAGACGGACGTCGGTCACGTTTCGTCTCCGTCTGTTAAAACGGAGGCAAGCAAGTCACAACCGCAAATAATATTTTGCGGCTGGTCTACCCTGCCCATATGGCCTATTGACGGCGGAAAACTAGGCTCCTATCGGTTGAGCCTTAAAAGAGTTTTCGACCGGCCTGCTTCGAGCCATTCTCCTGGTGCTTCCGTGAAAAACCCCATCAGCTACGGCATCCTGCTTACGGTGATTGCCTACATGCTGTTCACTGCCCATGATTCGGTGGTGAAACTGCTCGTCACCGATATTCCGGTCTGGCAGATCCTCTTCTGGCGCAGTTGCACCATCCTCGCCGGCTGCTTCCTCGCCGAGGGACCGTCGCTGGCACGCAAGGTTCGCCGTTCGCCGATCATCAAACCGATGATCGTGCGCAGCATATTGCTGGTGATCGCCTGGACTTCCTATTATTCCGCCGCCCGTTACCTGCAGCTTGCCGAAGTGACGACGCTCTATTATGCCGCCCCGATCGTCGGCACGATTCTTGCGACCGTCGTTCTGCGCGAGAAGGTGACTTTCGTCCGTTGGATGGCGGTCGGCCTCGGCTTCTGCGGCGTCGTGATCGCCTCCAATCCGGTCGGCCTATCGATCTCCTGGCCAGTCTATCTGGCGCTGCAGGCCGCCGTGCTCTGGGCGACGGGCATGGTGCTCCTGCGCAAGACCGCACTGCACGAGAAGAGCCATATCCAGATGGCCGTCTCGAACATCATCTTCATTCTGCTGACCGCCACCATGGCCATCCTGCATTGGCATACGCCAAGCGCCTATCAGGTGCTGCTGCTTTTCGGCACCGGCGTCATTGCTGGCGCGGGGCAGCTTGCCCTGTTCGAAGGCATGCGTCAGGCCCCGGTCTCCGTCCTGGCGCCGTTCGAATATACCTCGCTCATCTCAGCCTTCCTGCTCGGCTTTCTGATCTGGGGCGACATTCCGAAGGCCAACACCTTCATCGGCGCAGCCTTCATCCTCAGCGCCGGCCTGATCATCATCGTCAGCGAGCGCATGAAGGGGAGAGTGGCAACAGTTTGAGGAACAGATAGCGGCTGCTGGACTCACTATGCACTGTCAGCCATGCGCGCGGCGCAACAGCAATCACGATCCGGCGGACCGGTAGCTCCGTGCCACCGGCTGCCATTTCGATGGATGCTTTTGCGCCATTACTAGTATGGCCCGACGCACGGCCGTCGTGGACCATAGGAGGGCTGGAACGTGTCGTCGTAAGCCCTGTAGGACCGATAACGTGCATAGCACCAGCGCACATGCGCACTGCCACCATAGTAGGCTCGGCGGTAATACCGTGGCGCGTAGTAGCGCGGACCGTAATAGCCGTAATAGCTGGGGCCATAATAGGACGGACCATAATAGGACGGACCATAATAGCCCGGGTAGTAGCCAGAGCCATAATAATTCGGCTGCGCCAGCAGCCCGCCGATTAACGCGCCCGCGGCAAGGCCGCCGAGCCCCCAACCCCAGCCACTGCCACCATGGTGGTGATGATAGTAGCCGCCGTGATGATATCCGCCGTGACCGCCACGGTAGCCTGCCGGCTGCGCCTGGGGCGCCGCCTCGACTTTCGGGACGACAATGGTGGGAAACGCCTCGGCCGGCGGGGCGCTCGTCAGCGCCGTCGCGAGCGACAAGGCAACGATTGCTAGCCTGTTCATTGGCTTTACCTTTCTGTCTACATCGCAGCCGATTATTATAGCGCGGAAAGGACGCGGTGGCACTTAATTTCCAAGCGGATGATAGCCCCGGCAGGGCTGACTTTTGTCGGGCTTTCTCTTGCCGTGGTCGATCCGCCTTGCGCCGACTGCAAAGTGGATCCCAATGCAGCTTTGCGCCAGCACGCTTGGGGAACGTGAATAAGAGATAGTTGCACGCAGCCATTTGGCGGCACGCCTTGGCCCATGCGCACCGGCGGGGCGCTCCATTCCATACGCCGCAGAACCAATGCTATAAATAGGCCTATGATGACGCGCGAACCCGGACCACAGGATAAGGATTGGATCGTCAAGCTCCTCACAGAACGATGGGGCGGCACGAAAGTCGCCGCTCATGACGAGATTTTCGATCTGCTGGATCTGCCAGCGCTCATTGTTGATCCCGACCAAGGATTGGCAACCTACCGGATGCAAGGCAATGAGGCTGAGCTGATGTCGCTGGATGCCGTTCAGCCCGGTCAAGGTGTCGGAACTGCTTTGATAGACGCTCTGACCGACAGGCTGCGTCGGCAAGGCGTGTCCGCACTCTGGGTGATGACAACGAACGACAATCTTGCGGCTCTGCGCTTCTATCAGCGTCGCGGTTTCGAACTTCGGCGGCTTCGACCGGGGGCGGTCGATGCGGCCCGGCTGCTGAAGCCGAGCATTCCAAAGATAGCGGAGAACGGAATTCCCATCAGAGACGAACTCGATTTGTGCCTTCGGCTTCTTTGAGAAAAATATTCGCAATTGCCGATTTCTTTTGCAGTTTTCTACGCTTCGCTGCCCTATGTTTTCTGCAATGTATTTGTCATCGATTGACTGCTCAAGAAACGGAAGAAAACAATGAACTGGTTGAAGACTGTCGCCGCTGCCGCCCTCGTTCAGGCTGCGTTCCTGCTGCCCGCCCATGCCGGCGATAACCTGAAGGCAATCCAGTCCGCCGGTGTCCTGAAGGTCGGCACGGAAGGCACCTACGCTCCCTTCACCTATCATGACGAAAGCGGCAAGCTCGTCGGCTTCGACGTCGAGATCGCCGAAGCGATCGCCGGCAAGCTCGGCGTCAAGGCGCAGTTTCTGGAAGGCAAGTGGGACGGCCTGATCGCCGGCCTCGACGCCAACCGCTACGACACCGTCATCAACGAAGTCGGCATCACCGACGCCCGCAAGCAGAAATATGATTTCTCCGATCCCTACATCGCCTCCAAGGCCGTGCTGATCGTCAAGGACAGCAATAGCGATATCAAGGACTTTGCCGATCTCAAGGGCAAGAAGGCCGCGCAGTCGCTGACCAGCAATTTCGGCAAGCTCGCCACGCAGTCCGGCGCCGAACTCGTCGGCACCGATGGCTTCGACCAGTCGATCCAACTCGTGCTCACCGGCCGCGCCGACGCCACCATCAATGACAGCCTGTCCTTCTACGATTTCAAGAAGCACAAGCCGGATGCGCCGGTGAAGATCGTCGCCCAGCAGGCCAATGCCGATTTTTCGGCCGCCATTATCCGCAAGGGCGAGCCGGAACTGCAGGCCGCCATCAACAAGGCGCTGGCCGATATCAAGGCTGACGGCACCTATGCCAAGATTTCGCAGAAATACTTCGGCCAGGACGTTTCGAAGTAATAGGCATAGACGCCAAATTGTGAAACAGATGCGTCCGGAACCCTTTCCGGACGCATCTTTCATTGAAAGGCCGCTTTTTCGTGCAGCATTGGTTGCAATTGATGTGGGAATCGCTGGGCTCGCTGCTTTGGGCGGGCCTCGTCTTCACCATCCCGCTCACCCTGATCACCTTCGTTCTCGGCTTGCTGCTCGGCCTGCTGACCGCCGTTACGCGGCTTTTCGGCCCGCGCCCGCTCGCCGCCGTCGCGCGCTTCTATGTCTGGGTGATCCGCGGTACACCGCTGCTGGTGCAGCTTTTCGTCATCTTCTATGGTCTGCCGAGCCTCGGCATCCTGCTTGATGCCTTCCCCGCCGCCGTCATCGGCTTCACGCTGAGCGTCGGCGCCTATACGTCCGAGATCATCCGCGCCGTGATCTCCTCTGTGCCGAAGGGCCAGTGGGAAGCGGCCTATTCCATCGGCATGAGCTGGCGGCAGGCGATGAACCGCACCATCCTGCCACAAGCGGCGCGCGTCGCCGTGCCTCCGCTGTCGAACACCTTCATCTCGCTGGTCAAGGATACGTCGCTCGCCGCGGCTATCACAGTGCCCGAACTCTTCCAGGCTGCGCAGCGCATCGTGGCAACGACCTATGAGCCGCTGATCCTTTATATCGAAGCGGCCCTGATCTATCTCGTCATGAGTTCTTTCCTGTCGACGCTGCAGGTCTCTCTCGAACGTCGTTTCGCCCGTTATGGCGGCACGCTGGAGGCACAGACATGATCGAGCTGTCGCACATCGAAAAACGCTTCGGTGAAAATGTCATCCTGAGAGACATCAGCCTGCTCATTCCGGAAGGCACGGTAACGGCGCTGGTCGGCCCTTCCGGCGGCGGCAAGAGTACGCTGCTGCGCTGCATCAACCTCCTGGAAATCCCGACCGCCGGTGTGATCCGTATCGGCGAGGAGACGGCTACCTTCCAGCCGGGCAAAAGGATCGGCTGGCAGGACATCCAGAAAATCCGCCGCCAGACCGGCATGGTCTTCCAGAATTTCCAGCTCTTTCCGCATCAGACGGCGATTGAAAACGTCATGGAAGGTCTGGTGACCGTGCTGCGCTGGCCGGCCGAAAGGGCGCGCGCCCGCGCCGTCGAGCTTTTGACCAAGGTCGGCATGGCGCACAAGATGGATGCCTGGCCCTCGACCCTATCAGGCGGGCAGCAGCAGCGCGTGGCCATCGCCCGTGCGCTTGCCCCCTCGCCCCGCGTTCTTCTCTGCGACGAACCGACCTCGGCGCTGGACCCCGAACTCGCCGCCGAAGTGGTCGACGTTCTCGGAAGGCTCGCCAATGAAGGCACGACCATGGTGATGGCAACGCACGACCTGCGCCTCGCCTCGAAGATCGCCACCAGCGTCGTCTTCCTCGAGGCCGGCAACATCGTCGAAACCGGCCCCTCCCGCGCCATCTTCGGCGCTCCGACACAGGACCGCACGAAGCAGTTCATCTCGACCCTGAATGCAGGTCATACCTACGATATATGAGGAAAAACCCTCGCCCCATCGGGGAGAGGGTCGCGCGGAACGCGCGGGGTGAGGGGGCGTTACCGGGAGTAAAATACCTTTCGCTACCGCCCGAGGTGCTCGTCGCGCTTCTCCGAGTCCTCTCATTCGCCCCTGAGCCTGTCGATGGGCGGGCACCTTCTCCTCGAACGAGGAGAAGGCAAAGCTTCACCCCCCGTAAACCACCAGCAGGTCCTTGGCATCGATCTGATCGCCGGCACGGACGAGGACTTCGGCGATCGTACCGTCCTTTTCGGCGTGCAGCGCCGTTTCCATCTTCATCGCTTCGATGGAGACCAGGACGTCGCCGGCCTTGATCGCCTGGCCGGACGAAACGAAGACGGTGGAGATGACGCCCGGCATCGGTGCGCCGACATGGGCGGCATTGCCGACCTCGGCCTTGCGCCTGACAGCGCTGCCGGACGCACCATGGGCACGGTCCGGCACCTTGATGCGGCGCGGCTGGCCGTTGAGCTCGAAGAACACGGTGACCATGCCCTTCTCATCGGTCGCCGTCATCGCCTGGTTGACGATGACCAGCGTCTTGCCCTTTTCGATCTCGGCAAACAGCTCGTCGCCTTCCTTGAGGCCGTAGAAATAGGCAGGCGTCGACAAGACGGAAACGGGGCCGTAGGTATCGGCCGCCAACGCATAGTCGGTGAAGACCTTCGGATACATCAGGTAGGAGGCGAATTCGAAATCGTCGACCTTGCGTTCCAGCTTGGTCTCGATGACTTTACGCTCCGCATCGAGATCGGCTTCGGCAAGCAGCGAACCGGGACGGACCGTATAGGGCTTCTCCCCCTTCAGCGCCTTCTTCTGCAGCGCTGCCGGCCATCCGGACGGCGGCTGGCCGAGATCGCCCTTCAGCATGGAAATAACCGAATCCGGGAAGGCGATATCCTTGGCCGGGTTCTCGACATCGGCAACCGTCAGGTCCTGACTGACCATCATCAGCGCCATGTCGCCGACCACTTTCGAGGACGGCGTCACCTTGACGATATCGCCGAACATCTGGTTGGCATCGGCATAGGCCTGCGCCACCTGATGCCAGCGGGTCTCCAGACCCAGCGAACGGGCCTGCTCCTTGAGATTGGTGAACTGGCCGCCAGGCATTTCGTGCAGATAGACTTCCGAAGCCGGTCCCTTGAGGTCGCTTTCGAAGGCCGCATATTGATGGCGAACGGCTTCCCAATAGAAGGAGATGCGGCGGATCCATTCCGGATCGAGACCGGGATCGCGTTCGGACCCTTTGAGCGCCTCGACGATCGAGCCGAGGCAGGGCTGCGAGGTATTACCCGAGAGCGCATCCATCGCGGCATCCACCGCATCGACGCCAGCCTCGACCGCGGCGAGCACGGTCGCGGCTGCAATGCCCGACGTATCATGCGTATGGAAGTGGATCGGCAGTCCGGTCGCCTCGCGCAGCGCCTTGAACAGCACCTTGGCCGCGGCCGGCTTCAAGAGGCCTGCCATGTCCTTCAGCGCGATGATATGGGCACCGGCCTTTTCCAGCTCAACTGCAAGATCGGTATAATATTTGAGATCGTACTTGGGCCGAGCGGAATTGAGGATATCGCCGGTGTAGCAGATGGCTGCTTCACAAAGCTTGTTTTCCTCGGCAATCGCGTCCATCGACACGCGCATGTTCTCGACCCAGTTCAGGCAGTCGAAGACGCGGAAAAGGTCGATGCCGCCCTTGGCCGCCTGGCGGACAAAATATTTGACGACATTGTCGGGATAATTGGTGTAGCCGACGCCGTTGGCGCCGCGCAGCAGCATCTGCAAGAGCAGGTTCGGCGCGCCCTCGCGGATCAGCGACAAGCGCTCCCACGGATCTTCGGTCAGGAAGCGCATGGAGACGTCGAAAGTGGCGCCGCCCCAGCATTCCAGCGACAGGAGCTGCGGCAGGGCGCGGGCATAGGTGCCGGCGACGCGGGCGATGTCGAAGGTGCGCATGCGGGTGGCGAGCAGCGACTGATGGCCGTCGCGCATGGTCGTGTCGGTCATCAGCACGCGCTTTTCATTGCGCATCCACTCGGCGAACTTCTGCGGCCCGAGCTGATCCAGGCGCTGCTTGCTGCCCTCCGGAACCTTGCCGTCGATATAGGGCAAGACCGGTTCGGCCGCCTTCGGCGACGGCGCCGGTCGGCCGCGGGCCTCCGGATGGCCATTGACGGTGACGTCGGCAAGATAGGTCAAAAGCTTGGTGGCGCGATCCTGACGCTTGACCTGCTGGAACAGCTCCGGCGTCGTGTCGATGAAGCGCGTCGTATAGCTGTTATCGTTGAACTTCGGATGGGTGATGATCGCTTCGAGGAAGGTCAGGTTCGTCGCCACGCCGCGGATGCGGAATTCGCGCAGCGCGCGGTCCATGCGGGCGATCGCTTCGGACGGGCTCGGTGCCCATGCCGTCACCTTGACGAGCAGCGGATCGTAATAGCGGGTGATGATGGCGCCCGAATAGGAGGTGCCGCCGTCGAGGCGGATACCGAAGCCGGAAGCCGAACGATAGGCGGTGATGCGGCCGTAATCCGGAATAAAATTATGTTCCGGATCCTCGGTCGTCACGCGGCACTGCAGGGCATGGCCGTTGAGGCGGATATCCTCCTGCTTGGGAACGCCAGATTCCGGCGTGCCGATGGCAAAGCCGTCGAGGATATGGATCTGCGCCTTGACGATATCGATGCCGGTGACGACTTCGGTCACCGTGTGCTCGACCTGGATGCGCGGATTGACTTCGATGAAGTAGAATTTGCCGGTATCGGCATCCATCAGATATTCGACGGTGCCGGCGCCGATATAATTGGTCGCGCCGGCGATCTTCAGCGAATAGGCGGCCAGCTCCTGGCGCTGCGCATTGCTAAGATAGGGTGCCGGCGCACGCTCGACGACCTTCTGGTTGCGGCGCTGCACCGAACAGTCGCGCTCGAACAAATGCACGACATTGCCATGCGTGTCGCCGAGGATCTGGCTTTCGACATGGCGAGCGCGTTCGACGAGCTTTTCGAGATAGACCTCGTCCTTGCCGAAGGCGGCCTTGGCCTCGCGCTTGGCTTCCGTCACTTCCTTGGCGAGATCGGCCTCCGAGCGGATGACGCGCATGCCGCGGCCGCCGCCGCCCCAGGAGGCCTTCAGCATCACCGGATAGCCGATCTCAGCCGCCATCTTGGCGACCTCGGCCATATCGTCGGGCAGCGGCTCGGTGGCCGGCACGACGGGCACGCCGACGGAAATCGCCAGATTGCGGGCCGCCACCTTGTTGCCGAGCTGGCGCATCGTATCGGCCCTCGGGCCGATGAAGATGATGCCGGCGGCATCGCAGGCATCGACAAATTCCGGGCTTTCCGACAACAGACCATAGCCGGGATGAATGGCATCGGCGCCGGACAGCTTGGCGACGCGGATGATCTCGTCGATCGACAGATAGCTTTCGATCGGACCGAGATCGCGGGCAAGATGCGGACCACGGCCGACCTGATAACTTTCATCGGCTTTGAAACGATGCAGCGCGAGTTTGTCTTCCTCGGCCCAGATGGCGACTGTTTTGATGCCGAGCTCATTGGCCGCGCGGAACACGCGGATGGCAATCTCGGAACGGTTGGCAACCAGGATCTTGGAAATGGGCAATGCGCTCTCCCTCACGACGCCGAAAGCGGGCATGCTGCACCCGCGAAGGAAATTCTTAACTTCTTGTCACAAGAAGTTCAATTTCCCCTGCGACATCCGACACCAAAATAGTTGCCATTACGGAATAAGTCCGTTTCTAAAAGCGATGGCAACGATGTGCTGGCGGTTTTTGGCGTTCAGCTTATCCTGGATACTGTTCATGTACCAATCGACGGTGTGATTTGAGATCTTGCGCGTCCGGCTGATTTCCATCGAAGTCATGCCTTCGGCCAGATGGTTCAATACCTCCATCTCACGCTTGGTCAGCTTGACGTCGATCGAGGCCGTCTGTTCGAGCGATTGCGCTTCGTCGCGAAGTTCCAGAAGCCGCCAGAAGGCTTTTTTTGCCACCGCATCGAAAAGCGAGATTTCGGCCGGCGACAGGTCGATCACGTTGCCGCCGATCGTCATGCTGCCCAGCAAGCCATTGCGTCCATGAATAGGGAAGATATAGCCGTCGATCAGCCCGTTGGCGCGCGCGTCGGTCATCATCTGCTCCATGCGCCGCCGCAGCGGATCGCCCCTCAGCGCCGCCATGGCATCGCGCCAGCGGAAGGGCCGCTGCGCCCGGCCGAGATAGCGGATGGTGGGATCGACCAGCAGGTATTTCCTCGCGACATAAGTGAGCGGCCATTTGTCAGGCCAGCGCCCGGCCAGCATCAGAGTCGTGGGATCGGTATTCGCTCGCGGCTGCTTCAGCAAACCATAAAAATCGAACTTGTAAGACCGCAGAACGAGTTCCAGTTCCGCGACGACATTCTTGGAAAGCTTGCATTCTTCAAGGACCACAAGCAATTGTATTAAGGAATGAATATTCACATGTGCCCCCCGGCCTAAAAGCCTGGTGTTCGTCCACAGATGCCGCCCTAATTTTCCGCTTTGCCTCCGAGGCGGCCGATGGCGGGCAGACATAATCGGATCAAAAACAAATTAAACGTCATTGGCGAAAAATCTCGCCATCAACCTCAAATAGCAATCGCCCTGCTCAGCTACAATGCCATGACAGGAAGTATTCTCAAGTTGACGCATTTCTCCGGCAGCCGATTGCACCCGTTGCGACGCGTATAAAACACCTAAAAATTCCTCTGAAAAAACAGCGTAGGATTCCGTTAATCGCCGGTTCAGGAACCAATCTGTAGCATCCGAGCATTCCGAATTTCGCGGATGCACAGAGGGTGCCTGACGTGTCACTGTTCAAAGTCTATGCAAGAGCTCTGAAGTATCTTGGCGCATATCGATATCGCGTCTGGATGGTTGTGATCGCAAACATCGCGCTGGCGATGACGACCATTTATGAGCCGGTTCTGTTCGGCCGCATCTTCGACGCCATTGCCAAAAAACAGACGGTGGCGCCGACCATGATGCTGTGGGCCGGTTTCGCCGTCTTCAGCGCGGTCGCCTTCATCGTCGTTTCCCGCGAGGCGGATCGTCTCGCCCACGGACGTCGCGCTTCGTTGCTGACCGAAGCCTTCAGCCGCATCATCTCCATGCCGCTCTCCTGGCACAGCCAGCGCGGCACGGCGAGTGCGCTGAACACGCTGCTTCGCGCTTGCGAAGCCCTCTTCGGCCTGTGGCTCGAATTCATGCGCAACCACTTGTCGACGGCTGTCGCGCTCGTCGTGATGATCCCGACTGCCATCTCCATGGACCTGCGCCTCTCGGCCGTTCTCATCCTGCTCGGCGTCTTCTACTGGATCATCGGCCGTCTGGTCATGAACCGGACGAAGGACGGCCAGACCTCGGTGGAAAGCCATTACAATACCGTGTTCTCGCATGTCAGCGATTCGATCAGCAACGTCTCCGTGCTGCATAGCTACAACCGCATCGAAGCCGAAACCAAGGCGCTGAAGTCCTTCACCGAACGACTGCTCGCCGCCCAGTATCCGGTACTCGACTGGTGGGCGCTGGCCGGCGCGCTGAACCGCACGGCTTCGACCGTCGCGATGATGGCGATCCTGATGATCGGTACGCTGCTCGTCGAAGACGGCAGCCTGAGCCTCGGCGCGCTGATCACCTTTATCGCCTTCGCCAACGTGCTGATCGGCCGCCTGGAGCAGCTCCGCAACTTCGCCAACCAGATCTTCGAAGCACGCGCCAAGCTGGAAGACTTCTACACGCTGGAAGATTCCGTCCGCGACCGTGAAGAGCCGGCCGGCCTTGCCGAAATCAAGGACGTCAAGGGCGAAGTCGAGTTCCGCAACGTGTCCTTCGGCTTCGGCAACACGTCGCAGGGCCTGCGCAACATCAACTTCACGGTGAAGGCCGGCCAGACGGTCGCGATCGTCGGCCCGACGGGCGCCGGCAAGACGACGCTGGTCAACCTGCTGCAACGCGTTTTCGACCCGCAGGATGGTCAGATCCTCGTCGACGGCAACGACATTACCAAGGTGACGCGCAAGTCGCTGCGCCGCTATATCGCCACCGTCTTCCAGGATGCCGGCCTGCTGAACCGCTCGATCAGCGACAACATCCGTCTCGGCCGCGAGGGTGCGACGGAAGAGGAAATGGTTCGGGCCGCCGAAGCCGCTGCCGCCAACGACTTCATCGAGAATCGCGAGAGCGGTTACGAGACCCGGGTCGGCGAACGCGGCAACAAGCTCTCGGGCGGCGAGCGTCAGCGCATCGCGATCGCCCGCGCCATCCTCAAGGACGCGCCGATCCTCGTGCTTGACGAGGCGACCAGCGCGCTCGACGTGGAGACCGAAAACCGGGTCAAGGCGGCGATCGACAATCTGCGCCAGAACCGCACGACCTTCATCATCGCTCACCGCCTGTCGACGGTACGCGAGGCCGATATCGTCCTCTTCCTCGACAACGGCCGTGTCATCGAAAACGGCAGCTTCAGCGAGCTCAGCCAGAGCAACGGCCGCTTCGCCGCCCTGCTGCGCGCCAGCGGCATCCTGACGGACGACGAAGTCCGCAAGGCACATACCACGGAACACGAAGCCGCTTAGTATTTCGCAAGGCTCAAAGATCGAGCCGGGAGAGCAACGCTCTTCCGGCTTTTTTGCTGCCAAAATTTTTGACGGGCGAGGTTGCCTGATGAGACCGCAACCCTGTGCCTCGCCCCTCACCCCAGCCCTCTCCTCGCTCGTGCGGGGAGAGGGAGCTATCGCGGAAAATCGACAGTGCCGTACCTACGGAATCCCCTCTCCCCGCCTGCGGAGAGAGGGCTAGGGTGAGGGGCTTCGCCCTGCAAACAATATGTTCATCGAATACATGCCTCAATCCAAAAGCAAGAAAGGCCCGGCAGGGAAAACCGGGCCTTTCTCCGTCTCTGATCGGAGGTCAATTCGATCTGGCGTCAAGCTGGAGTCACGGCTGACACCAAGCCGGGATCAGATCAGAACTTGCGTTCGAAGCGGAGCACGCCGGCCCACTGGTCCTTGTCGGCAGCGTCCCAATCGGTATAGGAGACTTCCGGCTCGATCAGCAGATCCTTGACCGGGCGCCACGCGACGTTGGCGGTGGCGGCAAGGATCTTCGAGTCGGTGTAAGCGACCTGAGCATTGGCCTGCAGCTTCGGCGTCAACTGATAGCTCGCGCCCGTCCAGAAGGCCCAGTCGCCCCAGCCGCAATCCGCACCGTTGGTCGGGCAGGCGGAGCGGTTGGTGTTGAGGTAGGAGCCGGCATACTTGTTCAGCTTGTCGCCATCCGTGTTCCAGCCGCCCATCAGGAAAGCCTTGAAGTCACCGAAGTCGGCATCGATACGAGCCTTGATGGCACCTTCTTCGACGATCGAGTCATAGCCGCCGATGACCCTAATGGTCCATGCACCCGCCTTGTAGCCTGCGCCGGCAACGACGTCGGGAGCGTAGTGATCGGCCTTGCCGGTGCGCCATGCGCCGCCATAGGAGGAGGTGTCGGCCGACGAGTTGGAATCTTCCAGCGAGATCACCGCCGTGAAGCCGTTGCCGGCGTCATACTTGTAGGTGAACTGGTTGAGTTCCTTCGGGCCGTCATAGATGACATCGTCGTTGATGACGTTGCCGGCATAGCCCATGTAGAGATTGTACTGCGAGTCGAGCTTACCGACGGTGAAGCCGGCGAGGCTGATATTGGCCCAGAGCAGCTTCGTGCTCGTGGAGCCGCCTTCCTGCCAGTCCCAACGGTAGACGGTGTTTGTCTTCAGCGGGCCGTATTCGGTGTCGCTTGCCGTGTCGATGTTGAGCTCGGCGCGGGTGTGCCAAAGCGTGCCGTTCCTGCTGTTGGGATTATAGGCATCGTACCACTCGCCTTCGGTACGGACGCGGCCGCCGATCTTGAGGCAGGTTTCGGTGCCCGGAATGAAGAAGTAGCCGGCGCCATAGGCGTCGCAGATGCGAACATATTCCAGCGGCTCCGGTTCGGCGGCCACGATGGCGTCAGCCGCCTGCGCCCCCGAGGCGGCTGCCAGGGCGGCGGCCGAACCGAGAAGAAGACTTCTGATATTCATAGATTACTCCAATCCAGTATCGATTGGGCATGAGCTATCGCGCCGAGAATTCGACGTCCCTACCCCATTCCCTTTTTGACAATCCCCACGAATGCGTCGCGGCCGTTGGGGCCGCGTTTAGCGCCGGGGTGGCGGCACTCCCCGAGCGCCGTCACGATGCCGATGTAAGTAATTCAATTTTGCACAACAAGATTTCGAGCAATGGAATCTTTGCTGCAATGCACTGGATTGGCGCTGCGTTGCAGAAAAATCACGTCACAATTCGTTCGCACAAATGTCACAAAACAGAAGGCCATTGTACTTCAATGACCTAGCTGCTGTGGTACCTTATGACCGTAGGTCTCTACCGGCGGCTTCTACGCGTATCGGCAATGGAATCGTCGCGAGCGAAGTCGGAAGGGGCAGACGGTTGGCTATATCAAGCCGTTTGTGCTCGAGATAATAGGCATAGGCGAACTGTGCGACGATGCCGACCATGACATAAGCGCCGCCGACCGCCGGATCCTTATCGGTGACGTAGAGGATGACCTGCCCCGCCATGGCGAGAATCGTGCCCGCAACGAAGATGCTGAGGGAATGGCGCCCGAGGATCGTCAACGGATGATCGGCGGACCGACGCAGCATCCGCGACAGGAACGGTACGCTGATGATGAGGTAGGCAAGCGCCAGCACATGCAGCAATCGCGGCAGCGACAGAAACGTCTTGTCGAAACCGGTGACGACCGTTGGCAGACCGAGCGCGGCCAAATGGTCGCCCAGCATCCAGAGCTTGTCGGTGACCCAGATGAACGACAGCACGACATAGGCAAGCGATAGCGCAAACAACACGGGATTATAGGATATCCGGCCGCCGCGCTTCACATGCATGACAGCAGCGAAACCGATGACGAACAGGAACTGCCAGGAAAGCGGATTGAGGAACCAGAAACCGTCCAGCAGCGTTGTGTGCGGCGCGATCTGATAGATGCCGGCGATCAGCCAGATGCTGCCGGAAACCAGCAGCAGAAGCAGCGGGCTTCGCGCCTCCAGCATGAGGATCAGCGGCAACATCAGGAACAATGCGCCATACATCGGCAGGATGTTGTTGTAGCCGATCTGGTGCCCGAGCAGCAGCAAGGCTTGAATGCCGCGAGCGGGGTCCATCAGGACGGCAAGGATGTTCACCTCGCAAAGCAGGCCTGCCTGACGGAATATCCATGCGCCGGAAATGAACAGCACCAGCGTGATGAAGGTGGTGATCATATGCGCCGTATAGAGCGTGAAGGCGCGCCTGACAGCCTTCCAGGCGATCGACAACCGATTGCCCGGCTTGAACCGCGTGCCGTAGGCGAGGCCGACCGAGATGCCGGAGATCAGCACGAAAGCTTCCGCCCCGTCGGAAAATCCGAAATTCTTGGTGGTCAGCCGCTCGAGGAACTGACCGGGTACATGATTGATGAAGATCGTGATCAGGGCCAAAGCCCTCAATACATCCAGTCTCGTATCCCGCTGCGCCGCCGCCTTCGGCAAGCTGATTCGCGTTGCCGAGGCCACGTCGATATTTGCCCTGGAATTCATGGACCTCTCCTGTTCCGACAACCAAATGCGATCGGGGCCAAAGAGTTCCCCCTTTGGCCCCGATCGTCGAAGCGAAACAGTGCAGGAAAACCCTACTGTCCGATCGGATAGCCCTCTTCGGGATGGGCGATCGCCCTGTCATTCACAGTCACCAAGTATCCCTTAGCATCGGGCGCTTTTGAGACGGAAATACGGTATTTTCCGCTCGGCAGATCGAGGTCTGCCGCAAAGCCATCCCACTTCGACGGCAGCGCCGGCTTGACGTAGAGATGGCCGTTTTTGACGCGGATGCCGAGAATGCCCTCGATTGCCACGCGATAAAGCCATCCGGCCGAGCCCGTATACCAGGTCCAGCCGCCGCGGCCGGTCAATTGCCCCTCGCCATAGACGTCGGCGGCAACGACATAAGGTTCCACACGGTAGGTATCGGCCTGATCACGACTTCGTGCATGGTTCACCGGATTCAAAAGGTCGAAGCAATGCCAGGCATCGTCGCCGCGATTCATTTCCGCCAGTGCCATGACCACCCAGGTTGCGGCATGGGTGTACTGGCCACCATTTTCGCGCACCCCCGGCGGATAGGACTTGATGTAGCCGGGATCGCGCGCCGATTTGGCGAAAGGCGGCGTGAACAGCCGGATGATGCGGTTCTCGTCGTCGACCAGCTTTTCGAGAACGGCATTCATCGCCTTCTCGCCGCGCTCGCGGTCACCTTCGCCGGAGAGAATGTTCCAGGACTGCGCGATCGAATCGATCTGGCATTCGAAATTCTCGTCCGAGCCGAGCGGGCTGCCATCGTCGAAATAGCCTCGGCGATAGTGACCGCCGTCCCAACCGGCCGTTTCCAGCGCCTTGCGCAACTCCGGCAAATGCTTGGTCCAGCGCTCGACGCGCTCCTTGTCGCCGCGGGCTTCTGCATAGGGAAGGAAAGCGGTGAGCGTGCCGGCCAGGAACCAGCCGAGCCAGACGCTTTCGCCACGGCCCTGAATACCGACGCGGTTCATGCCGTCGTTCCAGTCGCCGCCGAGGATCAGCGGCAGGCCGTTGCCGCCCTTGCGCTTGATCGCAAGATCGAGCGCCAAGGCCGCATGGTCGTAGACGCTGACCTTATCCTGCGACACGGTCGGCTGGTAGAAGGCGTCGTGCGTGCCGGCCATGAGGGCTGCACCTTCGACGAAGGCAAGCTCTTCATCAAGGAGCGACTTGTCGCCGGTCACCATGCAATACTGGTTGATGGCATAGGCGAGCCAGACGACGTCGTCAGAGATACTCGTGCGCACGCCGGCGCCGCTGCCCGGCAGCCACCAATGCTGCACGTCCCCCTCGCGGAACTGCCGTTGCGCCGCATTCAGAATCTGGTTGCGGGCCAATTCCGGTGCATGCATCAGGAATGCCAGCGTATCCTGCAACTGATCGCGGAAACCGAAGGCACCCGACGACTGATAGAAGGCCGTACGCGCCATGATGCGGCAGCCGAGGCTCTGGTAAGGCAGCCAGGCATTGATCAGGTTGTTCATCGCCTTGTCCGGCGTCGAAATCTGCAGACGGCCGGTGAAGCCGTCCCAGAAGCCGCGGCTGGCCGAAAGCACGGCCTCGAAATCCGCCTTGCGGATATCGGCGACCAATGCACGCGCCTCTTCGATCGAAGCGGTATCGCCCATATAAAGGCAGATATCCTTCTGCTCGCCGGCTCCGACCGTCAGATCGAAGGCGAGTGCCGCGCAGGGATCGCCGTCGAGATCGGTGGAGTTGGAGAGGACCGCGCCGGAAACGACGGCCTGCGGCATCTGCACCGTGCCGTGGCGACCGATGAATTCGCGGCGGCTCGCCGAATAGCTCGAATGCGCCTCGCTGGCCGCCATGAAGGCGACACGCTTGGAATAGTCGATGCTGTACGGATTATTGGCAAACAGCGCGCCCGTCTCCTCGTCCAGCGACGACAGGATGAACGGCCGCGTCTTGTTCGGATTGGTGCCGAGGACCCATTCCGCATAATTATAGAGCCGCAGCCGGCGGGCGCCGTCGCCTGTATTGCGGATGCGCAGGCGGAAAAGCTTGACGGGACGTTCGCGGTCGACCGTTTGCGTCAGCTCCAGCGCAATACCGTTCTGCTCGCTCGAGAACACCGAATAGCCGAGACCGTGCCGAGCCTCATATCGCACGTTCGGATTGCGCGACAGGCTGGCATAGGGGGTCATCACCGTGTTGCTGTCGAGATCGGTCAGGTAAAGCGCCTCACCCGGACGGTTGATGACCATATCGTTGGTCCATGGGGTCAACTGATAGTCGCGTGAATTGTGGCTCCAGGTGAAACCGCCGCCTTCGGCGGGCACATGGAAGCCGAAGCGCTCGTTGGAGATTATGTTGATCCACGGATGCGGGGTCGACTGGCCGCCGGCGAGCCGGACGACATATTCGCGGCCATTGTCGGCAAAGCCGCCATAACCGTTCCAGAAGTCGAGATCGTCCTGCGCTTCCAGTTCTTGGGCCGCAAAAACCGATTTCTGCGGCACCATCGGCACGGCAAGGCGATTGACCGGCACCGGCCCATCGGACTGCGCCGAACCGAACAGCGTCGCCGCGCGGGCGATTTGATCGACAAGCTTGCCGTTGCGTGCATGGAAGATCACACGTGAGGCAGCAAGAATCTGCTGATAGGTTTCCTGCTCGATCAGATCCTTGCGGACCGAGAAGACATTCTGGCGCAGCCCTTCACCTTGATTGTGCCTGACATGCTCGACCAGCTTGTCCAGCTCGCGCTGCATATCTTGGGCCTGATCCACGGCGCGCTCGTTGACGATCACCAGATCGGCATTGATGCCGCGTGAACGCATATATTCCGCTGCGCTCAGCGCTTCCCTGGCGATTTCGAGATCGATGTCGTCATTGATGCGCAGGGTGAAGATCGGGAAGTCACCCGAGATCGTGACCGGCCAGAGCGCCGACTGCGAATGCAGGCCGGCCTGAACGGTGGCACCATCGGCGCGCAAATGCATATCCGGATAGACGAGATAGCGGGCAAGCTTCTGGAAGGCGGCCGCCTGCTGCGAGGTAACGCCGACATGGCGCATCTGCATCTGCGTGCGGGTCCAGGCCTGCGTGAGCTCGACGGCGAAGGTGTCGGGATTGCGGTAGCGGTCGACCGCCTTGTCGACATCCTCGCGGTTCGGCGCGGCGATCGTCCAGAAGATCACGCTGACCTTCTTGCCCGCCGGCACGCGCACGACGCGGCGCAACGAAAGGCAGGCATCCATGGTAAAGCCATCCGTACCGGAGAGGACCGCACCCGGATCGAAAGCGGCGGCTTCCGCCAGCGTTCGGCCACGACCAAGGAACTTGCGGCGGTCCGTCTCAAATTCTGTCGGGCGCTCCGATCCTGCATTGTCGACGACCAGATGGGCGATCGACATGTCGGGCTCGTTAAAGTCGCGCTTGTTGCGCTCGGCGCGGATCACGTCGCCGCCGCTGCCGATCTCGGTGCGCACGAACATGCGCGAGAAGACCGGGTGACCGCTATCGACATCGTCGCTGGCGATCGCCGGTTCGAGATAGGAGGTCACTTCGATGAAGCGATCCTCCGCGCCCATGTTGAGCAGCGTCACGCGGCGGCCTTCGGCATCGTGCTCGGTTGCGACGATGCACTCGACATCGCTGGTGAGATCACCCACGGTCTTGCTGTATTCCGCCTTTTCATCGCTGAAGGTGACCTTGACCTTTTCGCCTTCGACGCTGCGCGGTTCGGAGGTGGCGGACCACCATTGGCCGGATGCGGTATCGCGCAGGAAGATGAAAGTGCCCCAACGGTCTTCCGTCGGATCGGGCCGCCAGCGCGAGACGGACAAGCCGTTCCAGCGCGAATAGCCGGCGCCGGTCGCGGTCAGCATGACAGCGTAATGACCGTTGGAAAGGAAGGCGAGTTCGCGGTCGTGCGTGGCCGGATCGGCGATCTTGCGGATCTCTGGACGCAGCATGTCTTCCTGGATATTGGCCGGCTGGTCGCTCTCATGCTTGGCGGCCATGACAGGGATATCGCGCGGCGCCTTTTCCTGCAGCAGCAGTTCGGCCGCTTCGATCACCGGGTCGGCGTGGAACAGCTCACGCAGGCGGCCGTTGAAGGCGACGTTGGCAATAGCCGCAATCGACATGCCGTGATGGTGGGCATAGTAGTTGTAGACCACCGCGCACTTCTTGCCTTCCGGAACGCGGGACGGCGTGAAGTCGACGGCGTCATGGAAGCCATAGGTGCCAAGCGCGCCGACCTTGCGCAGCTTCTGCAGGTTTTCGAGCGCCTCTTCCGGCCGATATTGGCTGGCAAGAATCGAGGCATAGGGCGCGATGACGGCATTCTGGCCGAGGCCGCGCTTCAGGCCGAGCGAAGGCACGCCGAAGTTGGTGTACTGATAGTGCATGTAATGGTCGCGGGCGTTGAAGGCCGCTTCCGAAATGCCCCAGGGAATGCCGGCGCCGAGGCGCTTGGCATAATTCATCTGCTCCTGGACGATCAGATTGTTGGTCTGGTTTAAGATGCCGCCCTGACGCTCCTGCATGACGAGCGGCGGCATCAGATATTCGAACATCGAGCCGGACCAGGAAACCAGCGCGCCCCGTGAGCCGATCGGCACGACCTGGCGGCCGAGGCGATACCAATGCTCGGTCGGCAGGTCGCCCTTGGCGATGGCGAAGAGGCTGGTGAGACGGGCTTCGGATGCCAGCAAGTCGTAGCAGGCAGCATCGAGCTCGTTGGTTTCCACACGGAAGCCGATCGAGAGCAGACGTCGTTCCGGACGATAGAGAAAGGCGAATTCCATGCCGAAGGCGATGTCGCGCATGCGGTCGCGCAGCTTTGCCAGGCGTTGTCGCAACGCATCCACATTGGCGAGATCGAAGACGCTATCGGCGATATGGCCTTCGCAGACCTTCACCAGCGATTGCGACCAGGTGAGCACCTCGCCGCTCTGGGGCGACTTGACTTCATGGTCGAGGTTGGCGGCGAGCTTCTGGATATCATGCGCCAGGACCGACAGGTTGATGATGCGGATCGAGGCGAACTCGTGCTCGCGCTTGACCGCCGCCAGCGCATTTCGAAAGCCGATGATGCGCTCTTCCAGGCGATGACGCAGCGGACGAACGGTCTTGCGATCATCGGGCAACTCGGCAAGCATTTCACCGAGAATGCCGGCGACATCACCGATGCCGTCGAGATTGCCCTGCATATGCGCGGAAGGCGCTTCCGCCCAGATGCGGCAGGCCGAAGACACGGCGATCAGGTGGCCGGCAAAGTTGCCGCTGTCGACCGCCGAGACATAGCGCGCGCCCATCGGCTTCAGCGTATCGGTGTGATACCAGTTGCAGAGGTGCCCGCGGAATTTCTCGAGCTTCTCGACGGTCGCCATGGTCTTTTCCATGCGATCGATGGTTTCCTCGAAGGAGATCCAGCCGAAATTGCGGGCCGAAATCACCGAGAGCAGATAAACGCCGATATTGGTGGGCGAGGTGCGCGACGCGACCACCGCATGCGGCGTCTGCTGCACATTGTCCGGCGGCAGATGGTTTTGCTGCTCGACCACAAAGGTGTCGAAATAGCGCCAGGTGCGCCGCGCGATCTTGCGCAACTCGGCCGAAACGCTTTCCGGCACTTCGAGCTTGTCTTCGGTTTCCGCCGTCTGGCTGACATACCAGGCGATCGCCGGCGACAACATCCACAGCAGCGCAAAGGGAATGCCGACGAAGAAGGCGTTGTCGCCGGAAAGGGATGCGAAAGCCAAAGCCAGCAGCGCCAGCACCGGTGCATGCCACATGACGCGGTAATGGCCGAGAATCGTCGTCTGCGCCGCGGCCTGGGCGCTAGCCGCCGTGCGCCATTGCAGCATCAGCTTGCGGCTGACGAAGGCGCGATAGAGCGAGCGGCCGATCGCATCGGCCATGATGCAGGCGCTATCGGCGATGAAGACGATTCGCAGCGCTACCTGCGCATTGGCGGCGCGGATGTCCGACCAGACCGTATAGAGATGAGCCCGGGCGACGATATCGCTGGTGCGCGGAATGATGCCGTTGATCAGCGATAGCGTCGGTGCCACGAACAGGCAGAAGATCAGCAGGATCTGCCAGATCAGGGCGGCAAACGGGCCCATGAAATACCAGCCGAGGACGGAGGCGAAGAACCAGGCGATCGGGGTCAGCGAACGGCGCAGATTGTCCATCATCTTCCAGCGCCCGAGGCCGGTGACACCACGCTTCGGATTGAAGATATAGGGCAGCAACTGCCAGTCGCCGCGCGCCCAGCGATGCTGGCGCGAGACTTCGACTTCGTAGCGGATCGGGAAATCCTCAACGAGTTCGCAGTCGGTGACCAGCGCGCAGCGCGCCATCGAGCCTTCGAGCAGATCGTGGCTGAGAACCGCGTTCTCCTCGATCTTGCCCTTCAGCGAAGCTTCGAATGCGTCGACATGATAAAGGCCCTTGCCGGTAAACGTGCCTTCCTCGACGAGATCCTGGTAGACGTCGGAAACTGCAAAGACATAAGGGTCAAGACCGCGATTGACGGAGAAGACACGCTGGAACACCGATGCGTCCTTGCCGGTCGTCAGCGACGGGGTGACGCGCGGCTGCAGCACGCCGTAGCCGCGCACGACACGCTTGGTCTCGGGATCGAAGAGGGGGCGGTTGGTCGGATGATGCAGCTTGCCGACGAGCTTCGTGACCGTATCGCGCACCAGGCGCGTGTCGGAATCGAGCGTCATGACGTATTTCACGTTCTTCGGCACGATATTAGCGCCGGGCAGGAACGTCGTGTCGCGGTCGCCGCGCAGCAGCAGGTTCAGCTCATGCAGCTTGCCGCGCTTGCGCTCCCAGCCCATCCAGGCGCCTTCGGCCGGATTGTAGAGGCGGCGGCGGTGCAGCAAGTAGAAGCGCTGCTTGCCATCCTCCGCGTAGCGAGCAGAGAGATTGGCGACTTCGCGGCGGGCGTAATCCAGAATTTCCAGATCGCGTTCGCTCTCTTCTTCCTTGCTGTCCGGCCAGTCGCTCAGCAGTGCGTAATAGACTTCGCCGAGGGGATTGGCGAGATAATGGACCTCGATATTGCGCACCAGTTCGTCGACGCTGTCGCGATTGGCGATCAATGTCGGCACGACGACCAGCGTGCGGGCCTCTTCCGGAATGCCCTCCTTGAACTCATAACCGACGAGACGCGCCGGCGTGAGGTACATGGTGACCACGAAGTTGAACAGGCCGGTGGCGCCTTCGGATGCCGGCAGCGAAAACATCAGCAGCAGGATGATGGTTTCAGCCCAGCCCATGCCGGCCTGGATCATGAAATAACCGACGATCCAAAGAGCGATCACGGTGAGCAGGAGAACGGGGGCGGCGATCGCCAGCCAGTTGAACTTGCGCCACTGGCGGACGAAGCGCTGCGACAGCTTCGGGCTGAAGCCGATCGCCTTTTCCAGCTTCTCGATCTGCTGGCCGACGATGAAATCGCCGATATTCGGCTCATGCGGCTGCGGCTCGCCCGAGGCTTTGGCCGCCTCGGTCATGGCCATGGCGACCTGCGCAATCTCCATTTCCGTCTTGTCGGAACGGCGCGCAAGCTTCTCGATGGCGCGGCGATAGCTGTTGCGCGAGCCGGGATCGAGCTTTGCGTAGTCGGTCTCGTCCCAGAGCAGCTTGTCGACGGCGCTGACTTCTTCGACCCAGCCAGACCAGTCGGTGTCGTCGATCAGCCGCAGGCTTTTGATGATGTTGCCCATCGTCACATTGCCGGACGACAGGCGGTTGTGCTCGGCCATCATGACAGTTTCGGCATCGGTGCCAGCTTCCGCCAGGCGCCTTTCCAGCCAGGTGACAGCGAGACCCGAGGTGTGCGAGCCATCGCGCAGGCGATAGAGGAACTGCGTGGCAAAGGTATTATCGGACGTATAGGGCTCGAGCGTCCTCAGGAACTCGGTGACCTTGGAATCGTCATTGATACGGATCAGCTCATCGACGGCAGCATTGGCCTTCTTGCGCGTCAGGCGGCTCTGTTCGACGCGGCTGGAGATGCGACGCAGATTGTCGACGAGCACATAGCGCACCAGCGACGGAACCGCCCAGAGTTCGCCGATTTTCAGCATCTCGTGCGATTGGAAGCCTTCGACGAGCGCCAGCAGACCCTGGTTGGATACGGTGCTGTGCGTATGGGCGACATAGAGCCAGGCGAGCGCCAGCGTACGCGGCATCACCATGCCGTCGATGGTGATCGTCTGCAGTTGATCGTAAAACTTCTTCGGGAAATCGCGGCGGACTTCCTGGATCGCCTCTTCGATGATGTAATGGTTGTCCAGCAGCCATTCGGCCGCAGGCGTGATCGATTCGCCGGCATCGACGTCGGCGTTGGCCGAGCGATAGACGCGCAGGATCTCTTTTTCGTTCTCCTTGTGCCGAGCGAAGAAATCGAAGGGCGCAAAGCCCGGCAGCTTCGTAGCGGCGCCGTTGCGGGCGAAGGTCGCACCGCATTCCCGGATCTGATCGTTGGAGAAATAGGTGGCCCGGATCGAATCGTTATGATCGATCTGCTTGGCTTCAGAATCGCGCGGCGGAACAGTGGAGAGGTTTTGAGACGTCATGGATTCGGGTTCTGGGTCCAAACAGAGTGACAGGCATTGTCGCCTTTACCGTCTTTTGTCCGGCCTCACACAACTATTCATGCATTTGGACCCTTTGCTTCGCTTCCCGGCGTGCGAAGGGGATGAATTCGAAGTGGCGGCTTAGAACAAACGTATTCAGGCGAAGATTTTCACGGGCTCTTCTTCAGGATCATGGCAATTTTGAGCCACCATTCGAAATAGGCTTCCGTGAAACTTGCGACGCGGCCGGATGCTTCCGGCAGCAGTCCGCACGTGTCAAAGACAATCGATCAAGGTCATGAGGCATTCTCCTTAGGCTGATTTCTTGCGATCGCATTCAGCAGGGCTTGGTAGGTTGAGCCCTCCATATCCCGCAGAAGATGAACTTAAACTGAACCCCCTCAAAAGATTCGCAAATTCCTCTCAAGAGCCGTGTTTCTCCGGGTAGGAAATGACCGACAGAAAGCGGATCGGCAGACTTATGAGCACTTCCGGACCGTGCGGCGCGTCGGCATCGAAGAACAGGCTATCGCCAGGTCGCATCGCATAGAGCTTGTCGGCGTGACGATATTCGACCTCCCCTTCCAACATATAGATCAATTCGAGCCCTTCATGCTGAAATGCCGGAAAAACATCGGAATCGGCAGTTAGCGTGATGAGATAGGGTTCGACCTGCAATCCGCTAGATCCGTTGGCGATATGACCGAGCAGATTGTACTGATGACCGGCGCGCGTGCCGCGCCTCTCCATCTCCAAACCCTCGCCTGCTTTGACGAAGACGGCATTGCGCCTTTCTTCGAAACGCCGAAAGAACGACGTGACGGGAACGCCGAGCGCCCGCGCCAAGGCCTGCAATGTGGTGAGAGATGGCGACGTATTGCCGTTTTCGATCTTGGAGAGCATACCGAGCGATATGCCGGTGGCCGAGGCGAGGTCGGCGCCGGTGATGCCGAGCTTCTTGCGAAAGGCACGGACCTCGTGACCGATCGCCAATTCGAGATTGTTTTCCTTCACGTCGCGTATCGCATGCGAATCCTCTGTTAGGACCGCGCTCGCATCGTGAGCACCATTCCGTCTGCTGCTGCGCCCAGCCTCCGCTTTGCTCATGCTCCGCCCCGTTCTATTTTATGTTTTGGCGGAGCTTACTGTTTTCACGAAGCGCATTCTATTGGGCACAAGAAATTTTCTTTGCCCGGCGAAGTTTTGACAGCACCGGGAAGAAGAATTTCCCTTAGGGAATGCTTCGATTTGGAAAGAAATGGGATGCAACGGTATCGGTCGAGCTACTTGAAAGCACGTCCGATCAACCACCGTTAGGAGCCTGAGAGGGATGACGCCGTAAACTTGCCCTGCAGCGTCCGCCGTAACAGCAAGCGTAGGTGTGATATGACCGATCAATGCCGGTCATATCTTGGCGACGCGTTCAGATCACGATGCCGCAGACAATGGCTGCGACGAAGATGAATGCGGCCGAAAACAGCGCGACATAGATTGCAGTCTGAATCTTATTCCGCGTTGTCTCGACGCGCTTCGAACCGTCGAACTGATTCACATGCGTATTCGATATACCCAAATTCGCCATGTGTTGCCTCCGTTCGTTATTTTCGATGTTTACGGGCGAGTTCATGCCCGACATTCATACAATCCCTATCAATTAGGTAGAGATGAATTTTCGTCCAGAGGCCAACGGAAGAAAAATAAACCCTTGAACGACTGTCGGGCTCGAAAGAGCAGCAAGGCCGACATCAGCAGAGGATGCGGCGAGCCCAGATCAAAGTGCGCTCCACTGCGCCCGCTTCAGGAGCCGGAATTTCGGTCGGCCCGGTCTCGCGGCGGTTCTTTTCTTCCGGCAGAGTGACGCTCAACACGTCTTGCTCTTTCGCCGGCTTTGGCGGATGAAGATAACCCATGGTCATGCCACCCATGAAAAACATGCCTGCCTCCACTCGCGTATGACCCAAAACAGGGATCACGAAAGTTAACCGCCATTAACGGGATCATGACAGAATTGCGGCACGAGTCAATAGTCTATACGATTGGTCGTCTTTTAAGGGTGACTTAACTACGAGAGTGAAGAGAGCTTAATAATAACAGTAAGTTAGACGCGGACAAATCCTTTGCTCGCTATCATCAGATTGCGCGTGTAGTCCTGCCTGACATCGCCGGCCGCCAATTCTTTTGCGCTCAGCCGCTCGACGACCGCGCCGTTCTGCATCACCACCAGGCGTTCGCACATATGGGTGACGACGCCGAGATCGTGACTGACCATGACGAATGTCAGATGACGATCCCTGCGCACCTGCTCCAGCAGATTGAGCACTTCCGCCTGCACGGAAGCGTCCAGCGCGGAGGTCGGCTCGTCGAGCAACAGGATCGACGGCTCGACGATCAAGGCGCGGGCGATCGCCACGCGCTGGCGCTGACCGCCCGACAATTGGTGCGGATAGCGGAACCGGAAACCCGACCCGAGGCCGACCTCATCGAGCGCCCGGGTGATGCGTATCTCGCTGTCGCCGATACCATGGATCGCCAGGGGCTCCAGCAGCAGCCGGTCGATGGTCTGGCGCGGATGCAGCGAGCCGTAGGGGTCCTGAAATACCATCTGGACCTGGCGATAGAAGGCCTTGCTGCGTCTCGAACCCTTCAGCGCTTCGCCGTCGATACGGATCACCCCGTCGCTGACGGGCGCAAGACCGGCGACGGCCCGCAACAAGGTCGACTTGCCGGAACCGGACTCCCCGACAAGACCGAAGGACTCGCCCCGGTCCACGCCGATGCTGACCGCATCGAGGGCATAATAACCGTCATAGATGACGCTAAGACCGTCGACCGCAAGTGCTGCTGTCATGCCGCCCACTCCGGCTTGCGGTCGAGAACCGGTAGGGGATGGCGGTCCTCGCCGATGACGGGCATGCAATTCAACAGGCCGCGCGTATAGGGATGCTGCGCATTGTTGAGCTCGGAAGCCTTCAACTCCTCGACGATCTTACCGGCATACATGACGATCACCCGGTCGCAGAAGGAGGACACCAGCCGCAGATCGTGCGACACGAAAATCAGCCCCATGCCGCGTTCCGATACCAGCCTGTCCATGATCCTCAGCACGTCGAGCTGGACCGTAACATCGAGCGCCGAGGTCGGCTCGTCGGCGATCAGCAGTTCCGGGCCGGCAATCAGCATCATCGCGATCATCGCGCGCTGGCCCATGCCGCCGGAGACTTCATGCGGATGCAGATCATAGACGCGCTTGGGATCGCGGATCTGCACCGCTTCCAGCATGGCCAGGGCCCGGTCGCGCGCTTCGGCCTTGCCGACTTTCTCATGCGTGCGCAAGGTTTCGGTGATCTGCTTGCCGATGGTCATCACCGGGTCGAGGGAATATTTCGGGTCCTGCAGCACCATGGCAATGCGTTTGCCGCGCAGCGATCTGCGCTCCCTGGCCGAAACCGACAGTAGGTCTATGCCGCTGAAATTCAGTCTATCGGCCGTGACGATGCCATGCGAAGGCGTCAGCCCCATGATGGCGCGCCCGGTCTGCGATTTACCGGAACCGCTTTCGCCAACGATGCCCAGCCGCTCGCGGCCGAGCGTGAAGGACACGCCGCGCACCGCTTCGATCATGCCGGTGCGGGTTGGGTAGCGAACCCTGAGGTTCTCGACCGTCAACGGTGCCGTCATTGGCCGCTCTCCTTCGGATCGAGCGCATCGCGCAGCCCGTCGCCGAGCAGGTTGAAGCCCAGGCTGACGATCAGGATGGCAATGCCCGGCATGGCCGCCACCCACCATTGATCGAGATAATATTTGAACCCGGTGGCGATCATCGCGCCCCATTCAGGCAGCGGCGGCTGCGCGCCAAGACCAAGGAAACCAAGGCCCGCCGCCGTCAGGATGACGCCGGCCATATCGAGCGTAACGCGCACGATCACCGAGGAGATGCAAAGCGGCATGATATGGCGGAAGACGATACGCATCGGCGAGGCGCCCATGAGCTGCACGGCGGCGATGTAGTCCGAGTGCCGCACGGTCATCGTCTCAGCCCGCGCCAGCCGCGCATAGGGCGGCCAGGAGGTAATGGCGATGGCGATGATGGCGTTTTCGATGCCTGGGCCGAGCGCGCCTGCAAAAGCGAGCGCCAGCACCAGCTTGGGAAAGGCGAGGAAAATATCGGTGATGCGCATCAGCACCGTATCGGTCCAGCCGCCTGCATAGCCAGCTATCATCCCAATAAACAGCCCGAGCGGCGCCGAGATGATCGCGACGAGCACAACGATATAGAGGGTCCATCGCGACCCGTAGATCAGACGGGATAGGATATCGCGCCCGAGATTGTCTGTGCCGAGAAGATAATCGCCGGTGCCGGGCGGTTTCAAATAAGCATTGGTCAGATCGCCAATCGAAGGCGGATAGGGCGCGATAACATCGGCAAAAGCCGCCACGAGAATGAGGACGATGATGATCAGCAATCCGAGGACGGCCAGCCGATTGGCGGAAAATTGCCGCCACGTGACATAGGCGCGCCCGAGGCTCGCTTGTCGGCGCGACTGCGGCCGATCCGACAGCAGCCAGTCACGCCAGGAAAGTTGCGTGGTCTCAGCCGTCATTTCCGTCGCGTCCTTGGGTCCAGAGTGCGGTAAAGCAGATCGGAGAGCAGGTTGATCCCGATGAAAACCGTACCGACGACGACAGTGCCGCCGAGCACGGCGTTCATATCGGCGTTCTGCAGTGAACTGGTGATATAAAAACCGATGCCCGGCCAGGAGAAGACGATCTCCGTCAGCACCGAACCTTCCAGCAATCCGGCATAGGAGAGCGCGATCACCGTGATCAGCGGCACGACGGCGCTACGCAGCGCATGCCCCCAGATCACCCGCGTCTCCGAAAGCCCCTTGGCGCGGGCCGCGACGATATATTCCTGACCCAGCTCGTTCAGCATGAAACTGCGTGTCATGCGGCTGATATAGGCCAGCGAGAAATAGCCGAGCAGCGAGGCCGGCAGAATGATGTGACGGAATGCATCCCAGAACACATCCCATTGCCCCTGCATGGCGCTGTCGAGCAGATAGAAGCCGGTGATCGGCGTGAATGTATATTCGAAGGCGATGTCGATGCGGCCGGGATAGGCGACCCAGCCGAGCTTGGCATAGAAGATGACGAGCGACACCATGGCCAGCCAGAACACCGGCACCGAATAGCCGACGAGGCCGATGACCCGGACGATCTGGTCGATGAGGCTGTTGCGGCGCACAGCGGCCAGCACGCCAAACGGCACTCCGAAAACCGCGCCGATGATCGTGCCGACGGTCGCAAGCTCCATCGTCGCCGGAAAGACGCGCCGGATATCGTCCATGACCGGGTTGGTCGTCAGCACGGAGGTACCGAAATCGCCGGTCAGAGCACTCAGCAGATAATAATAGAACTGCTGATAGAGCGGCTGATCGAGATGCATTTGGCGGCGCAGCCGCTCCAGCACTTGCGCAGGCGCATGGTCACCGGCGATCGCCAGCGCCGGATCGATCGGGATAACACGTCCGATGAAGAAGGTGACGGCGAGAAGGCCGAGATAGGTCGTGACCGCCACGACTAGGAAGCGCAGGACGCCCATCAAAATGGGCGCGGCACGGCCCTTTTTGGGCCGCACCTCCATTTTCCGTTCGACAGTGCTCAAAGAACTAGTCCTATCGGACCATTACTTCGACACTGGCCAGACGAAGTTGGTGTCGAAGCTCGGACCGAGCTTGAAGTCCTTCACATCCTTGCGATAACCGGCAACTTCCGTCTGCTGGAAGAGGAAGACGAAAGGGCTGGCATCCAGGTACTTCTTCTGGATCTCCTGATACATAGCGCCGCGCTTGGCGGCGTCGACCTCGAACAGGGCAGCCTTTGTTTCCTTGTCGAGCTCAGGCGTCGTCCAGTCGTTGCGCCAGGCGAGCGTCTTGTTGGTGCCAGCGTCGGAGTTGTCAGGATTGTTCGTGAACGTATCGGCGTTGGAATGGGGATCCCAGTAGTCGTTGCCCCAGTTGCCGAAATAGATGTCATGGTTACGGGCGCGATATTTGGTGAGCTTCTGTTTGCCGTCGCCGGGAATGATCTCGACCTTGATTCCAGCTTGGCCGAGCGTCTGCTGGATCGACGTGGCCACACCCGTATCCGGCTCGATGCTGCGCACGTCCATCGTCACGGAGAAACCGTTCGGCAGGCCGGCCTTGGCCAGCAGTTCCTTTGCCTTGGCGACATCGAGCTTGAACGGATTTTCATCCAAGGAGCCAAGCATGCCCTTTGGCTCGAAGGTCTGATGGATTTCGCCGATGCCCTTGATCAGCGTCTTGCTGATGGCGTCGTAATCGACCAGATACTTGAACGCCTGCTGCACTTCCGGCTTGGCGAGGTTCGGATTCTTCTGGTTGAGGCTGACGTAATAGATCGTGCCCTTCGGTGCGTTGGTGGAGGTAAGTTCAGCGTTCTTCTCTACGGCCGCGAGGTCGGTCGGCGAGAGGTTGCGGGCAACGTCGATGTCGCCATTCTCCAGTGCCAGGCGCTGCGCCGAGCTTTCCTTCATGAAGCGGTAGATGACACGCGCAAGCTTCGGCTTTTCGCCGTAGTAATTGTCGTTGCGCTCCAAAACGACAGCCTCGTTGGCGCGCCATTCGCGCAGCTTGAACGGACCGGAGCCGGCATAGCCGGTCTTCAGCCAGCCATTGCCAAAGTCGTTGTCGTATTTGTAGTCGGCCGACGGCGTCACCGGCTTGACGTGCTGCAGAACCAGCTTCTTGTCGACCACTTCCGCAACGGTCGCCGTCAGGCAGTTCAGCACGAAGCTCGGCGCATAGGGCTTGTCGACCGTGAAAGTGAAGGTGTTCGGATCGGTCGCTTTCGCCTTTTCTGTGACATTGTCGCCGGTCAGGCCGAACTGCGTGAGGATGAAGGCCGGGCTCTTGTCGAGCTTGACGACCCGTTCGAAGGACCAGGCGACGTCATCGGCGGTGATCGGATTGCCCGAGGCGAATTTGAGGCCGGGCTTCAGCTTGAACGTGTAGGTCAGGTGATCATCGGAGACCGACCAGCTCTCGGCAAGATCGCCCTGGATCTTGGACGTATCGTTGATGTCGAGGCGGACGAGCAGGCTGTAGCTGTTGCCGGTAACTTCGGCAGCGGACAGTTCGTAGGCTTCGGCCGGGTCCATGCTGAGAATATCGTCAAAGGCGAATCCTTCAACCAGCGTGTCCTTCGGCGTTACGGCGAAGGCGCTCGGCACGGCCATCGTCAAAAGCGCGAGAGCCGCACCGGCCGAAAGGGCGCGGAAGTTGCGGTTCATCTTGGTCATGATCATGTTTTTGTTCCCTTTTTTTAGCTTTTATCACTGTGAATCATGCACGCGGCCGGCTGCTCTCTCCCCAAGCAGACGCCAGGATACGAAGCCAGTTCTCCCTGCACAGCTTCGCAAGATCGGCTTCAGCATAGCCAACGTTCCTGAGCGCAGCAATCAGCTTTTGGTTGCCTGCAGCATCGCCGATTTCTTGCGGAATCGTCGCTCCGTCGAAGTCCGATCCGAGGCCGACGCAGTCGATGCCGACGCGGCTGACTAGGTGATCCACATGGCGGACCATCACCTCGATCGGCGTATTGGCGTCCGAGCGCCCGTCCTCGCGCAGCATCGCCGTAGCATAGTTCAGGCCGACGATGCCACGGCTCTCGCGGATGGCATCGAGTTGCCTGTCGGTGAGATTGCGGGCGACCGGGGTCAATGCATGCGCATTGGAATGGCTGGCGACCAGCGGCTGGTCCGATGTCTTCGCCACATCCCAGAAGCCCTTTTCGGTAATATGGGCGAGGTCGATGACGATGCCGAGGCGGTTGCATTCACGCACCAGCTCAAAACCTGCATCCGTCAGGCCCGGCCCGGTATCCGGCGAGCTCGGATAGGCAAAGGGTACGCCATGGGCAAAGACATTGTTGCGGCTCCAGACGGGGCCGAGCGAACGCAGCCCGGCCGCATAGAAGGTTTCGAGCGCGACGAGATCGGCGTCGATCGCCTCGCAGCCTTCCATGTGCATCACCGCAGCGAAGACGCCCTTTTCCATGCAGTCGCGGATTTCGGTGGTCGAGCGGCAAAGCTTCCAGACACCGGCGCGATCGAGTTTGAGCGCGATCGCCGCCATTTCGAGAGCGATATCGAGCGATGGCGCCCGCTCCAAAGGCGCTGAGAGCGGCGTTTCATAATGGCCGTTGCGATCGGGATCGGCGAAGACGAGATTGCCGGAGGGGATATAGATGGCGCAGAGGCCGCCGGCCAGCCCACCGGCCTTGGCGCGGGGCGCATCGATATGGCCGGTCGATATCCCATCCCTGAATTCGGCTACCGGATCGGTTCCTTCGCGAGCGTGATTCCAAAGTCTCAGCAGAACGTCGTTATGGCCATCGAATACGGATTGCATTTTCTATCCTGGATAATGCGCTCGGATGAGCAGCGGGAAAGCGGCCAGAATAGAAAAGCTGACGGGATTCGCCATACCTAAATGAAAAAAATCTGCATTAGCAAAGAATGACGCAGCAAACGAAAAAGGCGGGAGTAAAACCCCCGCCTCGCGATGACAGATGAAACCTCGTTGGTTTCAGTGTTTGGCCCGCTTCTTCTGGCGGTAGACGTCGATTGCGACTGCGGCGACGATGATGACGCCCTTGGCTATTTCCTGGTAATAGGCGTCCACGTTCAAGAAGGTGAAGCCCGAGATCATCACGCCGAGAATGACGGTACCGATGATCGTGCCGGTGATGCGACCGACACCGCCGGTGAGCGAGGTGCCACCGATAACGGCGGCGGCGATCGCATCCAACTCATACGTCACACCCATGCCGGCCTGCGCCGTCTGGACGCGAGCTGCGGTGATGATGCCGGCAAGACCGGCCAGAAGTCCGGCGATCGCGTAGACCTTGACCAGATGCGCCTCGACATTGATACCCGAGACGCGTGCCGCCTGCACATTGGCGCCGATCGCATAGGTGAACTTGCCGTAGCGCGTATATCGCAGCACGATGTGGAAGATCAGCGCGACGAGCAGGAAGACGACGACGGGCCAGATGCCGGTTCCAATGAAGTTGAACTGATCGGTAAGGCCGGAGACGGGCTGCCCCTTCGTGTACAATTTCGAGAGGCCGCGCGCCGACACCATCATGCCGAGCGTTGCGATGAATGGCGGAATCTTGGTTTTCGTGATGAGCTGGCCGTTGACGTAGCCGGCGGCGAGGCCGATCAGCAGGCCGATGCCGATCGGAACGAAAAACGGCAGATCGGTCAGCGACGGATAAAGCGCCCGCGCCCAGGTTGAGGACTGCGCGAAGCTCGCCGCCACCATGGCAGTCAACCCGACAACGGAGCCTGATGAAAGATCGATGCCGCCGGTGATGATGACCTGCGTCACCCCGACCGAGATGATGCCGATGACCGACACCTGCAGGATCATGATCTTCAGGCGCTGCACGTTGAGCAGGAAGCTCTGGCCGACGAAAATCCAGCCGAGGACTTCGCAGACGAGCGCAATACCGATCAGCACGAGGAAGATGCCGAGTTCCGGCGGCACGCGGCGGCGCCTGGGACGCGTCACTGACGGTGCGGTCGCCTCTGCAACTTTGCTAACCATGGTTCAATCCTCCTTTGCGACGGCCGGCCCGATCATTGCGCCGCCAGCTCCATCACCTTGACTTGGGTTGCTTCCGCACGATCGAGAAAACCGGTCACCCGTCCCTCATGCATGACCATGATGCGGTCGCTCATGCCGAGCACTTCGGGCATTTCCGATGAGATCATAATAATGGCGACGCCATTGCGCGCCATCTCCGTGACCAGACGGTGTATTTCCGCCTTGGCGCCGACATCGATGCCGCGGGTCGGTTCGTCCAGGATCAGAATACGCGGATTGGTGAGCAGCCAGCGGCCGATCAGCACCTTTTGCTGATTGCCGCCGGATAGATTTTCGACACGCTCATCGAGATTCGGCGTCTTCACGCGCAGCTTGCGCGCCATATCTTCGCAAGTCTCCTCGATCGCGCCCTCCTGCACGAAACCGGCCCGCACGAACTTGTCGTGCAACACGGCGACCTGCATATTCTCGAGCACGCTGAGGATCAGCAGACAGCCGGTATCCTTGCGGTCTTCCGTCAGGAAGGCCATGCCGTGCCGGATCGCCACGGCCGGCGAGGAGATATCGACCTTTTTGCCGAAAAGCTCGATCGTGCCGGACGAGGCCGGCGTCACGCCGAACAGCGTCTCGGCGACATTCGAACGGCCGGAGCCGACGAGGCCTGCAACCCCCAGGATTTCGCCGGCCTTCACATCGAAAGAGACATCGGAGAAGACGCCGTTCAGAGTGAGCCCTTTGACGGAAAAAACCGTATCGCCGATCGGGACTTCCTCTTTCGGGAACATCTGGGTGATCTCACGGCCGACCATCATCCGGATGATGTCGTCGCGGGTGACATCGGTGGACAGATGCGTGCCGATATATTTTCCGTCGCGGAACACCGAGAATTCGTCGGCGATCTCAAACAGCTCGTTCATCTTGTGGGTAATGTAGACGATGCCGATGCCCTGCTCGCGCAGATCGCGAATGATCTCGAAGAGATGCGCCACCTCACGCTCTGTCAGCGCCGAGGTCGGCTCGTCCATGATCAGCACGTCGGAATTGTAGGATACCGCCTTGGCGATTTCGACCATCTGGCGGTTGGCGACCGAAAGGTCCCGCACTTGAATTTCCGGATCGATGGTAATGTTCAGCCGGCGAAAGAGTTCTTCGGTCTTCCTGTTCATCTCGCCATGATCGACGAAGCCCAAGCGGTTCTTCGGTTCGCGGCGGATCCAGATATTCTCGGCGACGGTCATGAAGGGCATCAGGTTGAGTTCCTGATGGATCATCGCGATGCCGTTTTCCAGCGCATCCAGCGGCGATTTCAGGCGGATCTCGACGCCCTTCAGGCGCACCTCGCCCTGATCCGGTATATAGATGCCGGCCAGAATTTTCATCAGCGTCGACTTGCCGGCGCCGTTTTCGCCCATCAGCGCATGCACCGTGCCGCGCTTCAGGCGGAAGGAGACATCATCGAGGGCGAGCACGCCCGGAAATTCTTTGCGGATACCTTCGGCACTCAGCAGATAGGCGGCATTGGGGACCGCGCCGCTGGCGCGCACCGCAGCCATGGTGGATGGGCTCACAACCATCTTTTCCCTCCCGGGAGCTGTCGAATTTGGGGATGCGGGCTGTAGCGCCCGCATCCGTCGCTAACATCGCTGTTAGTTCTTCTTGACGAAGTCCTTGACGTTCTGGGGCGTGACGAGCTGGAAGGGAATATAGACCTTCTTTTCGACCTTATCGCCCTTGGCAAGCTTCAGAGCGGCATCCACTGCACCCTTGCCCTGACCGGCTGCGTCCTGGAACACGGTGACGTCTAGGTCGCCGGCCTGCATGGCTGCCAAAGCATCCTGCGTCGCGTCGACACCGCCGATGACAACCTTATCCATCGACTTTCCGGCTGCCTTCAGCGCCTGAATGGCACCGATCGCCATTTCGTCATTGTTGGAAATGACGGCATCGAATTCCAAACCGCTGGAGAGCCAGTTCGTCATCAGGTCGGCGCCCTGGGTGCGCTGCCAGTTGGCGGTCTGCTCCTGAACGATCTGGATGCCCTTGCAGTCGTCGGTGGCGAGAACGTCATGCACGTCCTTGGTGCGCATGCGGGCTGCCTGGTTCGACAGTTCGCCCATCATGACGACGGCCTTGCCCTTGCCCTTCAGCAGACGGCAAACTTCCTTGGTTTCCAGCGTACCGGATTCCTGCTCGTTGGAAGCGACGAAGGCCTGCTTGTCCGGCAGGCTGTCGACGTTTGCCGGCTCGCGATTGACATAGACCAGCGGAATTTTCGCATCCGCAGCCAGCTTCGATATGGCGGCCGTTGCATCCGTATCGACTGGGTTGACGATGATGGCATCGACGTGGCTGGCAATGAAGTTCTGGATCTGGCTCTGCTGCTTGGCGACGTCGTTCTGAGCGTCTTCGACCTGCAGCGTCACACCCTTCATCGTCTTGGCATAGTCCTGCATGCCGTTGCGCAGAACGGTCAGAAAGTTGTCGTCGAACAGCGCCATCGACACGCCGATCGTTTCGGCATGGGCGGCAGTCGACAGCATAAGTGCCATGGCGGAGCCCAGAATGAGTTTCTTCATGATTTTCCTCCCAAAACTACGGTGTCCGGCCACACCCCTCCTGAACGCCGGAGCCCCCCGGTCTCCACCGTAGGGCCAACAATCCGAGCTGCCGTCTCCCATAACGGCAGCCCAAAAACGGAACAAACAAACCGTAAAATTCCATCTGCGGAATATTTATTCCATTTTTCCATAAAAACGTCAACACTATTTTGTGGCCGCGCTGACGGAACTGGTGATCGGCGCATTATAAGGAATTTTCCGAGGAAAAAGGCTGTAAAAGATAGCGATCGAGCCTACATGTGCTCGGTTCAAGCCGATGGAACGGACATTCCATCGACATTGGAATGACACACAATGCATGGGCCGAACCCCCTTGCCGGCCGACCATGGAGAAACAGCATGCCTTCGATGTACCGCTTCTCAGTCCCCGTCTTTCAACGCGGCCTCGCAAATCTTTCGACCTATCTCGATAAAATCGAGGCTCATGCGGCGGAAAATGGCACCGATCCGAACGAACTTGTCGGCGCACGTCTCATCGACGACATGCTGCCGCTCTCCGGGCAGTTTCAGCGCGCCACCGACAGCGCCAAACTGGCGATCGCCCGTCTGACGGGCATAGACGCGCCACGTTTCGAAGACAACGAAACCACCATTGCCGAACTGCGCGAACGCCTGAAGAAGACGGAGGATTTCCTGGCGACCGTGACGCCGGAGACGATGGAAGGCAGCGAAAACCGGGAGGTGACGATTTCGCCCGGCGGCAACAAGATCGTGTTCAGCGGCGAGAACTATCTCGCAAGCTTCGCCCTGCCGAACTTCTTCTTCCACGTCACGACCGCGCACGACATTCTGCGCAGCCGGGGGCTGCCGGTCGGCAAGATGACCTATCTCGGCTCGTTTTCCTGACAGCCTGGTATTTAATTTGATCAGGGCCGGCGCGATACCGGCCCTTTTTCCGTCAGCTCGGTATAGGCAAGCGTCTGATCGAGATGCCGTGCCCTGAGCGACAGCAGCTTTTCGGCATAGGCGAGCCGGGTTGCCGCATAATCCCGGTCGTCCGCAAGATTGGTGAGCTCCATTGGACCATTCGCCAGATCGAACAGCAGGGGCGGCAGCCCTGCGAAATGGACGTATTTGAAACGCTCATCCCGGATGACAGCGAGATTGCATGCATTCGACTTCAGGCCGAAATGCCGTTCCGCCTCGCCTGTGGCGATATCGCGGAAATCAAACTCCCAGAAGGCCGCATCGCGCCACCGCTCCGGCTTTATGCCTTGCAGGAAGAGCAGAAGCGTTTCGCCGTCGAGGTGATTGTTTGGCGTAAGACCCAGACGATCGCAAAGGGTCGGGAAAATATCGGCGGCGCTGGTGAAGCGGTCAACCTGCCGGCCTGCGCCATCAGGCTGGCCCGGATCGCGGATGACCAGCGGGATGTGATAGCTGCTATCGAAAAAGCCGCCCTTGCCGAGCATCCAGTGATCGCCCATCATTTCCGCATGGTCCGAGGTGAAGACGATCAACGTATCGTCCCAGGCATTTACATCCCGCAACGCCTGCCAGATTCGCCCGAGCTGCGCGTCCACTTCGGCGATCATGCCGTAATAGATCGCACGAATCGCCGACAGATCGTCAGCCGTCCAGTCGCTCGCAGACCCCTCGCCGCCGTGGATGAAGCCCCCCTTGCCGATCAGCGGCATGGCGAAGGCGAGAAAAGGATGCGCCGCCTGCTCCACCTCGCGGTCGGCAGCGCGCGCAAAAGCCGGTCCATCGCTCGCGGCAAACATGCAATTATAGGGCTCCGGCACCGAAAAAGGCGGATGCGGCCTGAGAAACGAGACATGCGCGAACCAGGGCTCATCCTGCTCGCCGAGCCAGCGAATGAATTCGCCGGTCAGAAAAGCCGTCTGCGTCTCATCCTTGGAATAGACCGGCGCAGCATTGGAGATTTCGCCGGGCTTCGCGCCGACTGGAATGTGGATATCACGGCTCGTCGCACCCGCATGGCCGCGCGAACGCAGCCATGAGAGCCATTGCTTCTCATGCTCCGGCAGAAGCTGGCGCGTGCTGAAGCCGGAAAGCACGCCCTCATAGGTCGTCAGATGCGGATCGTTCGGGTCCATGTCGCGCGGATCGGGCGCCGTATCGGTGTAACCGAACAGGGTAGGATCGTAGCCGGCACGCCGGGCGGCAAGCGCCAGATTGTCGAAACGTGCATCCAGCGGCGAACCATTGCGGCAGACGCGATGGTTCATTTGATAAAGGCCGGTGTAAAGCGTCGCCCGCGCCGGCGAGCAGGGCGCGGCCCCGGCAAAATGCCGGCGGAACAATACGCCGTCCCGCGCCAGGGCATCGACATTGGGCGTCTTCACGCAGGAATGACCGACGGCGGAGAGACAATCGCCCCGCCATTGATCGGCCGATATCAGCAACACGTTCGGGCGCTTGCCCGAAGCGCGCCGTTCAATGCTGGTTGGACTTGGCATGCCAATTCCAGGCGGATTCGATAATGCGCGTCAGATCATATTTCGGCGACCAGCCGAGAACGTCGCGAGCCTTGTCGTTATTGGCAACCAGCGTGGTCGAATCGCCCTCGCGGCGGCCGACATATTCGACGGGGAAAGGCCGGTTCGACACGGTCTCGATCGTCGACAGCAATTCCTTGACCGTCGTGCCCGTACCGGTGCCGAGATTGAGCGCCACTGACTCGCCACCCCGCAGCAGATATTCCACCGCCCGGACATGCGCATCCGCAAGGTCGAGGACATGGATATAGTCGCGCACGCAGGTTCCGTCGCGCGTGTCGTAGTCGCTGCCGAACACCTTGAAGCCCTGACGACGGCCAAGCGCCGCATCGATCGCCAAGGGGATCGCGTGGGTTTCCGGCGTATGCCACTCACCGATGCGCCCTTCGAAATCGGCGCCGGCTGCATTGAAATAGCGTAGCACCACGGAGCGCAGACCCTTGTACTGGTCATAGTCGGCAAGCGCCTGCTCGACGATATATTTGGTGCGGCCATAGGGATTGATCGGCACCTGCCGGTGGCTCTCATCCAGCGGCACGCTCTGCGGCAGGCCATAGGTCGCGCAGGTGGAGGAAAAGACAAAGGCACCGATACCGGCCGCCTGCGCCGCCGACAACAGCGTCAGCGTGCCGATGACGTTGTTCTCATAGAAAGAGACGGGATCCTTGACAGACTCACCGACCTCGATCAGCGCCGCAAAATGCAGGATGGCAGCCGGCTTGTATTTCGCCAGGACCTCATCGAGCCGCGCCCGGTCCCGAATATCGCCCTCTTCCGCCGGACCCCATTTGACGAATTCGCGATGACCGTTGGAAAAATTGTCGTAGACGACGGGCTGAAATCCTTTATTCGCCAGATCCAGACATGTATGCGAGCCAATATAACCAGCTCCCCCGACCACCAGAACCGTTTCTCCTGCCATGACCATCCCTTCTCGACTTGTCGATTTGCCGCCCCGAAATGCGGCGGACCGGTTCGATCCGACGCGTACACTTAGAGAGCTGTAGCCGACTTGCAAGGCTGGAGAAAGGAGCAAGGCTGGCAGTGTCAAGAATAGACTCAGGCCAAAAACTAAGCGGTTTTGTCCCCGATCTTATCGCGCCCAAGACAACGATGTCTGTTTGCACGCCTGCCGATCAAAACATCGTATTGCCCGTCGATCGGAAGGTGCGCACCATATTGCAGACCGAGGTTGTGTCCCCTTGCCGAATTGGGTTGTGCTTTGCTAGCTTTCCGTTCAGAGGGTGTAGGGGCATCGGTCCATGATTTTCGCAGTTTTCTGGCAGCTTGTGCGTCGCGCCGCTGAAGCTTGTCGGCTTGGAGCCATAGTGGGATCGGTCCTCCTAGGGCTGGCAACCTTTGCGGCGGCCCAGGTGCCGGGCGCACCCATGCAATTCATGCTCGTTCATGCCGATCCCAGCTCCGGCAACTGTCGACCCGAGGGCTGCGTGGACTGGATTGCTGCCGAAGGCATGATCGATGCGCGATCTCCCGGCGATCTGCGCAGGCTCCTCGCTAGCATCGGCGACAGGAAACTTCCTGTAATTGTCAATTCGCCCGGCGGAAATGTAGCGGCTGCGATGGAAATGGGTGAGATCATCCGGAAGCACGACCTTTCCGTGGCGGTGGGCGGCACACGACTGCGATACTGTCCAAGCGACCAGCCACTCTGCGGCGAGGGCTGGCGCGCCGGCGCAATGGGCGTGGTTTATTCCGCCAGTACCGAATGTCTCTCGGCCTGCCCCTTCGTGCTGGCGGGCGGCGTCAGACGGGTCGTGAGCCGCTTCAGCATGGTGGGAGTCCATCAAATCAGAACGACGTACGATCAAGAACGAATACTCTATCGATTGCGATATCAGGTGGTTAACGGCAGGAAGCGTGTCATCAGTCGCCAGGAAGTCAGCCGCAAGTTTGTCGGGCTATACGACAGTACGAAGCTGTCAAAATCGATGCGCTCAAAGATCATCGCCTATTTCAAGAAAATGGGCGTCGATCATTCGATCTTGGACATGGCAATGAGCGCCGCCCCAAGCTCGATGCGGTTCATTCCGCTCGACGAGGCGATGAAGATCAGCCTGATGACCGATGAGGGCTCCGCCGACGAATTGATCGATGCGGGAGCCTGCACGGCCGGCCAGCCGTTTTCGAGCTGCCGGGCACCCGTCTCCGCAGATTCGACGGCTCTTCTTGCCAATCCGCCCTTTGCGGATTGGCAACTGAGCCCCGTACAGGATTTCCTTCCATCCTTTGCGACGCCGAACAGTCAGACACAGCAAAATAGCGGCTGCATCCGGGAGCCAATGGACTATACGCCGCGTTCGCCCTCAAGATCGGCGATCTCGTCGGAGATTTCCGTAATGCGTTGCCGGAGCTCCGCCTCGGTGCCGTCGTCGACCTCTCCTTCGCCGAAACAATAGCGTGCTATATGCAGCTCGAGCCTGGATTCGAGCTCCGTGCGCCTGGCGTATAGGCGGGCGAGATATTGGTTGCGCATTGCGAGCCACGCATTCCGAGAAAATGTCTCTGAATACTAAAATAGGTTCGCGGAGGGAGGTTTCGATAGGAAGCGCCGCGACCTTTTGGCCTGCCGCGGCGATTGTAAGGGCGGATCAGTCTGCCAGTGCCTCTCCGCGCAGGGGGATCATCCGGACAAGCACGCGATCACGAAGCACATAATGATGCATGAGGGCTGCGGCGGCGTGAATGCCCGCAACGACGATGATTGCCCAGGCGGTATAGTCGTGCAGTTCGCTGATCACATGCCGTGTCGGCTGATCGACGGTGATCAAGGGCGGCACCGAAAACAGGCCGAAGAAGCTCGGTCCATTGCCCGAAGCCCAGATCATCAGGAAGCCATAGGCCACCTGCGAAATCATCAGGACATAGAGAGCAAGGTGCGTAAGCGTTGCCACCACATGCTGAAGCCCGGAAACGGCCGGCGCCGTCCTCCGGTGGGTTGCGACACGCCAGACGATGCGCAGGATGAGGACGGCCGCCAGCAGAACGCCGAGCGAGATATGCACGAAGATCAGACCGCCGCGAAGTGGCGTTCCACGGGCAACGAAGCCTCGAGCCTCGGCCAATACGAACAAGGTCAGTACCAGAAATGCCGTCAACCAGTGGAGGGCGATGGTGAAATGGTCATAGCGGACCGCCCGCTTGTCCGCAGCGGCCATATTGAAATTACTCATGATTTACGATCTCCTTGGGAGGAACGAGCAGCAAACACGTCAGGCTTCCTTTTTATTCAACCGCCCCGAAAAGATGGTCGGCTTTCGAGGGCGCTCCCGCCGATGCCTCTATTGCAAAGCCTCCGACCGATGGTCACATTGATCTGACTTGCACCTGAATTGACGTCTCCTGACAAAGATTTGCGCTGACATGCCCCTTGGGTTTGGGCTAATTCAGGTCGATTGTTCGAGGTGGATTGTGTTGAGCGAAAAAATTGCCGTCATTGGCCTGGGTTATGTCGGATTGCCTGTCGCGGTCGCCCTGGCCGAAAAATTTTCCGACGTGGTCGGCTTCGATATCAAGACCTCCCGCATCGCGGCCCTGAAAGCCGGGGAGGACGATACCCGCGAAGTTTCGCCGGCACGCCTGAAGGAAAGCGGCCTCCGCATCAGCAGCGACATTCACGATCTGCAAGACCGCGACATCTTCATCGTCGCCGTTCCGACGCCGATCGACAGGAACCGCCAGCCGGATCTGCGGCCGATGATTTCAGCCTCGCGCACCGTCGGTCAGGTTTTGAAAAAGGGCGGCACCGTCGTCTATGAATCGACGGTCTATCCCGGCGTCACGGAAGAGGTCTGCGGCCCCGTGCTCGCCGAGGTCTCGGGCCTGCGTCAGGGCGAGGATTTTCACGTCGGCTATTCGCCAGAGCGGATCAACCCCGGCGACAAGGAGCATACGTTCGAACGCATCGTGAAGGTCGTCGCCGGCGACAATGAGGAAACGCTGGAAAGGATCGCCGCCGTCTACGGCGAGGTGGTCGAGGCCGGCATCCACCGCGCGCCCAGCATCAAGGTGGCGGAGGCCGCCAAGGTGATCGAAAACACCCAGCGCGACCTCAACATCGCATTGATGAACGAGCTGTCGATCATCTTCGAGAAGATGGATATCCGCACCGCCGACGTGCTGAAAGCGGCAAGGACGAAATGGAATTTCCTGCCTTTCACCCCCGGGCTTGTCGGCGGCCACTGCATCGGCGTCGACCCCTATTATCTCACCGCCAAGGCCGAGGAACTCGGCTATCATCCCGAAGTCATCCTCTCCGGCCGCCGCATCAATGACGGCATGGGCGCCTTCATCGCCCAGAAACTCATCAAGATGCTGGTCGCGGCGCAAAAGCCGATCAACGGTGCCCGGATCGGCATCTTCGGCCTGACCTTCAAGGAAAACGTCCCCGATCTGCGCAACAGCCGCGTGCCCGACATCATCCGTGAACTGCATCAATTCGGTCTCGAACCGCTGGTGCACGACCCGATGGCCAGCCATCATGAAGCGGAGGAGGAATATGGCGTGCGGCCGACGGCGCTCGAAGATTTCGGCAAGCTCGATGCCCTCGTACTTGCCGTACCGCACAAATCCTACCTGAGCGACGGCGCGGCGCTGATCCTCAATCTACTCGGCGAAAACGGCGTAGTCGTCGACGTGAAGGCGGCACTGGAGCGCAGCAATCCGCTGCTCAAAGGGCACGCAGTCTGGAGTTTGTAAGCAGCGGTCAGCGGTCCCGCTCGGATGCCGTAACCGTCATCCGCAGCCCCTCATCGACCGAAAAGGGCGGCGACCATCCGGTGATCGCTGTCGTCTCACCGATATCGACCTGCAACGAACCCAAGAGGCGTTGCGCCGCCGCACGACGACCAAGCAACGCCGCAACCCCTTCCATCAGGCTCGGCGGCACGGGCAATAGCACCGCCCTGCGGCCCATTGCCGAGGACAGCTTGCCGATCAATTCGCCGGTCGAAAGATCGACGCCATCGCTGATCAGGAACACCCGATTCCCCACATCGGTGTGGCGCACGCAAAGCAGGATGAAATCGACGAGATTGCCGACGAACACCAGCGATCTCCGGTTTGCCACCAGTCCGAAAGGCCAAGGAAACGGCCGCTTGGCCCATGTCATCAAGCTCGCGAAATTCGCCTTCACCCCCGGCCCATAGACGAGAGGCGGGCGGATAATGACGACATCCATGCTCGTTTCCCTGCCGATGGCAAGGAGCGCCGCCTCTGCCTCCCGCTTCGACTGCCCATAGGGGTCCTCTGGATGCGGCTTATCGGACGCGGCAAACGGCTTGCCCGGCGCAGTCGCCTCGCCATTGACCTTAATCGAGCTTAAGAAAATGAAGCGCTTGACGCCTGCCTCCGCCGCCTGCCGCGCCAGATTGACCGTAGCGTCGACATTGACGGCGCGAAAGGCGGCAAGCGGATCGGCGGAAGTATCGTTCATGACATGGACGCGCGCCGCCAGATGCACGACCGTTTCGACGCCGGCGAGCGCACCTGCCCAATCCGTCCCGCCATCGATGCTACCCATGGCGAAAAAACCCGGCTTCGGCGCGCGGCTGATCGGTCGATAGGCCATCGTTCGCCGCGAAAGCTCGGCACAAAGCGCCCGCCCGACAAAACCCGTCGCGCCTGTGACCAGGATCATGCGTCTGCCACCCTTGTTCTACCCGGTTTTCATTGCTGCCATGCTTTGCATATTCCGGCCCGCGGGAACAAGCCCGGCAAAATTCGTGGGCAGGGCGATTGTGAACACGTCCACGATATGAGATGCACTCCGCACAAAGCCGTCATCGGCACAACGAGACACGAGCACCGGCAGAACCATCAGAAACGATGCCCTATACGATCGCCAAGCGCCTTTTTGACTTCCTTGCCGCCCTCGGCGCCGCCGTGGTCTTTTCCATTCCCATCCTGATTGTCGCCATCGCCGTCCGGTTGACCTCCCCCGGCCCCGTTCTCTACTGGTCGGACCGTGTCGGCCGTAGAAACAGGATTTTCCGCATGCCGAAATTTCGCAGCATGCGGACCGATACCCCGGCAGTCGCGACCCATCTCCTGAAGGACGCCAACGCCTATCTGACGCCGATCGGCTCCTTCCTGCGCAAATCCAGCCTGGATGAGCTGCCGCAGCTCTGGTGCATCCTCAAGGGCGAGATGAGCATCGTCGGCCCTCGCCCAGCCCTCTTCAACCAGCATGACTTGATCGCCCTGCGCACCGAGCGCGGCGTCGACGCGCTGCCGCCGGGCCTGACCGGCTGGGCGCAGGTTAATGGCCGCGACGAGCTGCCGATCCCGCAGAAAGTGGCGCTCGACGAAGATTATCTGCGCCGGCGCTCGTTTCTCTTCGATCTCAAAATCATCATCCTGACGGTGCTGAAAGTTGTGCGCAGCGACGGAGTGACGCATTAGCCGGGCGGCAATATCATAAGGTTTTGATAGCATAAACAAACCACATAAAGTGCCGACCACTAAAATGCCGTATTCATGCCGGCTTGCGACCTTACCGGCCAGCGGATACCGGCTGATAGAAATATGAACAAAGGCGGACGCAATATTGGCTCAGTTGCAGACGAATAAACCGCAAGTCGATCTTGGGTCTGGGAACAATGCCGGCGAACTCGTGCTTGTCGTCCTTCCGCAGCGCCTGATTGTCCTTGGCAGCCTCCTGTGGCTCGTGGTCGTATCGCCGCTCGTCGTCGAAAGCGCCGCCTATCGCTATGTCGCGCCCTTTCTCGCCCTGATCGCCCTGCACTATTACCGGAAAGCGTCGGTACGCCCGCGCACCGATTGGCTCAGTTGGCTGTGCATAGCCTGGGGCACCTATGTGCTCGTCCGCTTCGTCGCGATATTCCTCATGACGCCGAAGCATTTGATCGGCGCATCCGACTGGCTCTATGCCTATCCCCTCTTCTTTCCGATCCTCGGCGTTGCCTTGTTGCTCTACGAACCGGTGCTGGAAAAAATCGTCGCCGCAGTTTTTGCCGTCGTGCTCATCATGTTGATCGCCACACAGCATTTCCGCGAGGTCTTTGCCGGCGAAACGGTGCGGCCGCTGATCATGAACAATCAGATTCACGGCGCGGTTGCCTGCGGCCTGATCCTAATTCTCACCGCTTTCTGGCTGCTGCACTATCTGACCGATAAATCCAGCAATCGATCGATCGCCCGCTTCGCCTATATCGCCTCGCCAGTGATTGCCGTTCTCTGTCTGATCGCCATTTACGGCGCCAAGTCGAAAGGCGTCTGGCTCGCGCTCGCCGGCACATTGCCGGTGCTGGGGCTCGTGACCTTGACCTACTTGCGTTTGAAAACCGGCCTTGTCGTCGTTGCCTGCGCCGCGGTGCTTCTGCTGGCCGGCGCTTACGCGGTGCGGCACAATATTGAGAAGACCGCTGGCCCGACGTTAGCTTCCACCATCGAGATGATCGACAACATCACCAAAAGCAGCGACCTGAATGACGCCGTGACAAGTACGATCAGCTCCGATAGCACACCCTTTGCCATGGACGCGCGGCTGCAGCTCTGGTCGAACGGTTGGGAGCTGTTCTCCTCCGCGCCCGTTTTCGGCTGGGGCGGCGAATGGGTGGAACGCTGGAAGCATACACACTATGCCTCCGTCCAATATACGCTGCTGCACAATGGTTATCTCGAAATGCTGGTGCGGCACGGTCTGTTCGGCGGCCTCGCCATGGCGCTCATTCTCGCCGCGCTCATCGCCAATGTCTGGCGTGCCCGCAAAGCCGGCCTTATACCGCGCACCGCCTGGCATGCCTATGCCGTCTGCCTGTTCTTCTTTGCACTGACGCTGCTCAGCAACTCCAACAACCGCCTCGCGATCGGCGAGAGCCTTGCGCTGACAAGCTCCGCCTTCGCCTGCTGGTGCGGCATGCGCTTGAGAGGAGAACGCTTGTTAATACCTGCCAAGAAACGACAGGCGGAGGCAATCGGCGCCTGATCCCGAGCGGAGTGAGCGGGACAATCTGCGATAGATCAGCCCCTGCCCCTCTAACGCTTTCCTTCACTTGCACCAAAGGGGCATTTGACTATGCAGTCGCTTATAGAGCGCTGCATAGGCATTACCCATCCGCTCTGCGGTAAAGCACTCTTCGTATCGCAAGCGCGCCGCTTTGCCCAAGGACTCTGCCGTCTCACGATTGGCCACAAGACGTCCCATTGCTTCGGCAAGCGCTCTTGGGTCGTTCGGCTGAACGACATAGCCCGTTTTGCCATTTTGGTTGACGAAACTGGTGCCCGTGCCGATCTCGCAGGAAATCATCGGTTTGCCGAACATCGCGGCTTCGACGAGCGAAAGGCCGAATGCTTCCGAGCGGAGGTTGGAAGGGAATACGAACCCTGTGCAGAGTTCCAGAAGAGCAGCCTTGTCCGCATCCGGCAACGCTCCGAGAAAGACGACGTTTCCGAGGCCGTGCTGTTGCGCATACTGCTTCAATGATGCTTCCATCGGACCTTCGCCGACGATGACAATATCGCTGGTCGTCTGTCGCGCAGCCTCAAGAAGGATGTGAACGCCCTTATAATAGCGCAGCACCCCCACAAAGAGGAAAAACGGCTTGGGAAACCGCGCGCGCCAACGCGCTCTGTCTTCTTCTTTCGCCTTTCGGTAATCCGCCTCGTCCAGACCAAGCGGGACGACGGCAGTCTTGTCCTTGTAGCGCTGCAAAACCTCGCTCGTCGCCAGATAGTTCGGCGACGTCGCAACGATACTGTCAACGCCCGCGAGAAAGCGATGCATGACAGGCCCATAGAGCTTCAGCAGAAATTTCTGCTTCACGATGTCGGAATGGTAGGTCACGATCGTCGGCTTGCCGGGCGGGGCGGCAAGATGGACGATATCCATCATCGGCCACGGAAAATGGTAGTGGACGATGTCGGCCTTCCGGCTCAGCTCCCGAAAGCGTCCGAATGCCTCGCGCGAAAAGCCGGTGGAGGCAAACTCAAAATCGAGCTTTGCCTTGTGAGCCATATGGCCATCAAATTCGACGGCGCCTTTTTCAGGCGTCTTGCTGAGCGACAGGACGTCAGACTCTATGCCGTGTCCCGCGACACCCTTGACGATCGCATGGATCGTCCGCTCGATGCCGCCGAACGTATCCGGCCAATATGTTTTGAAAAAATGTAGAACGCGCATGTCATTCCTGTAGCGACAGAAGCTGCGCAGGTCCATAACCGGTATTACTCGAAGAGCCGGATGTCAGATCAATCCGTCACGCAAACAATCCGTCCTCGTGAATCTTGCGGCAAACGCGGGATCAATCGAATATCTCGGCGTCCGCCAGCAGCGGTTGCCGCTGATCCTTGGCTGAAAACGTCAGGGCGTCGGTGGTTTTCCAGTCAATTGCAAGCGTCGGATCGTCCCAGCGAATTCCGCGGTCGCTTTCCGGCGCATAATAGTCGGTGGTCTTGTAGAGGAATTCGACGCGGTCGCTCAGCGTCAGGAATCCATGCGCAAACCCCTCCGGGATCCAAAGCTGACGCTTGTTCTCCTCTGACAGAAGGACGCCGACCCACTGGCCGAAGGTCGGAGAAGACCGCCTGATGTCAACGGCGACGTCATACACCTCGCCGATGACGACGCGAACGAGCTTGGCCTGAGCGCGGGGTGGCAACTGATAATGCAGACCGCGCAGGACGCCTTTGCCGGACCGGCTGTGATTGTCCTGCACGAATGTCGGACTTAGTCCGGTCGCCGCTTCGAATTTGACTTGGCTGAAGCTCTCGAAGAAAAAACCGCGATCGTCGGCAAACACCGTGGGTTCGATGATCTTGACGTCCGGTATGGCGGTATCGATGGCTTTCATCTGTCTTTCCTGCTTCAGTTAGCCCGTGTCGAAGCGTCCAGCGGGCGCGCAACATTACCGGATGGGCGGTTAAAATACCCGTTCGCGCAGAATTCCGAGAAGATACTGCCCATAGGAGTTCTTCTTCAACGGATCGGCCAAGGCCTCGACCTGGGACGCGTCGATCCACTGGCTCCGATAGGCGATTTCTTCGGGGCAGGCGACCTTCAGGCCCTGACGGCTTTCGATGGTGGCGATGTAATGGCTCGCCTCCAGCATCGATTCATGCGTGCCGGTGTCGAGCCAGGCATAGCCGCGGCCCATCGTCTGGACGTCGAGCTGCCCCGCCCTTAGGTAATGTGCGTTGACATCGGTTATTTCCAATTCGCCGCGCGGCGAGGGACGTATGGATTTCGCCACATCCACGACATCGGCGTCGTAAAAATAGAGGCCGGTAACGGCATAGTTGCTCTTGGGCACTTTCGGCTTTTCTTCGAGGCTGATCGCACGCCCCTGCGAGTCGAATTCGACCACGCCGTAGCGGTGCGGATCCTGCACATGGTAGGCAAAAACGGTAGCGCCGCCTTGTTTGTCGTTCGCCTGATGAAGAAGCTTGGTGAAATCGTGCCCGTAGAAGATATTGTCTCCGAGCACCAAGGCAGAGGGAGCGCCGTCGAGAAAAGCCTCGCCGATGAGAAACGCCTGCGCAAGGCCATCCGGACTTGGCTGGACCGCATAGTCGAGCTTAATGCCCCACTGGCTGCCGTCTCTCAACAACTGCTCGAAACGGGGCGTGTCCTGCGGCGTCGAAATGATGAGGATTTCGCGAATACCGGCCAACATCAAAGTCGTCAGCGGATAGTAGATCATCGGCTTGTCGTAGATCGGCAGAAGCTGCTTGCTAAGCGCAAGGGTCGCTGGGTATAGGCGCGTTCCGGATCCGCCGGCGAGTATGATGCCTTTACGTGCTTTATTCATTGTAGAAACGTCTCGACTCAAATTCCTTTGCAGCCCAATCGGAAGTCGCTGCAACCAGTTTCAAAACTTCGTGCCTTTTCAACGTGAGGCGGGCGAAAGCCTTTCGATCACCTCCGTTACGCCCTCTTGCCAAGCCGAAAGGCGCAACCCAAAACTATTTATCAATTTCGTGCAGTCCAATCTGGAATTTTGCGGCCGCTTCGCCGGCGTCGGATATTCCGCGGTCGAAATCGCCTTCAAAGCATCGAGCTTAAGAGCAAGGTTGAAGTTCTTCGCGGATGCCTCGCGCACGATATGCGCGGCATAGCCATGCCACGACGTATTGCCCTCAGCGCTTAGGTGATAGGTGCCCGACAGGTCAGGCGCATTCGGACCACTGACAGCCTCGACGATCCGACGGGTCACATCGGCAATCAGCGCTGCCGAAGTCGGTGCGCCGATCTGGTCGGCAACGACGTTCAACGCGCTGCGCTCCTGCGCAAGACGCAGGATGGTCTTGAGGAAATTGTTGCCGTGATGGCCGTAAACCCAGCTTGTCCGCAAGATGACATGATGAGCGCCGGCGGAGCGCACCGCCTCTTCGCCCAGCCACTTGCTTTCGCCATAGACCGACTGCGGATTGACCGGATCGCTCTCCACATAGGGATCGGCCTTCATGCCGTCGAAGACGTAGTCGGTCGAGTAATGCACGAGATAGGCGCCGTTATCGGCGGCCCAGCGCGCCAGCACGCCAGGTGCCGTAGCATTGACCGCCATTGCCTGCTCTTTTTCGCTCTCGGCACGATCAACGGCTGTATAGGCGGCGGGATTGACGATAATCCCCGGCCTATGTTCCCCTAGCACCGAAAGAATGCTCGCCACATCGGACAGGTCCATCTCCGCGCGCGTCATCGCGACTATTTTGCCGAGAGGCGCCAGAGAACGCTGCAATTCGAAGCCGACCTGCCCGTTGACACCGGTGATCAGAAGCGCGCTCATGCCTGGACCTCATACTGCTTGCCGACCCATTCGCGGTAAGCGCCGCTAGTGACATTGCCTACCCAATCCTGATTGGCGAGATACCATTCAATCGTCTTGCGAATGCCGGTCTCGAACGTCTCTTCAGGCTTCCAGCCGAGTTCGCGTTCGAGTTTGCGGGCGTCGATCGCATAGCGGCGATCATGACCAGGCCTGTCCTTCACGAAGGCGATCTGCTCCTTGTAGCGGCTGCCATCAGCCTTAGGCCGCAGCTCGTCGAGGATGCTGCAGATCGTATGCACGACGTCGAGATTGGGCTTCTCGTTCCAGCCGCCGACATTGTAGGTCTCGCCGACCTTGCCGGATTGAAGCACGCGGCGAATGGCGCCGCAGTGATCCCTGACATAAAGCCAATCGCGAACCTGCTGACCATCGCCGTAGATGGGCAGGCTCTTTCCCGCCAGGGCGTTCAGGATCACCAGCGGGATCAGCTTCTCCGGGAAATGATAAGGGCCGTAATTATTGCTGCAATTCGTCGTCAACACCGGCAGGCCATAGGTATGATGCCAGGCCCGCACCAGATGATCAGATGCAGCCTTGCTCGCGGAATAGGGGCTGTTCGGCTCGTATCGATTGAGCTCGGTGAACGGCGCATCATCTTTAGAAAGCGTGCCGTAGACCTCGTCGGTCGAGACATGCAGGAAGCGAAACGCCTGCTTCTCGTCGCCCGGCAAACCGTCCCAATAGCCACGGACCGCCTCGAGCAAATTGAACGTGCCGACGACATTCGTCTGAATGAATTCGCCGGGCCCATGAATGGACCGATCGACATGGCTCTCGGCCGCAAAGTTGATCACGGCACGCGGCCTATGCGTGGCAAGCAAATCGCCGACCAAATCGCGGTCGCCGATGTCGCCGTGCACGAACACATGGCGATCGTCGCCGCTCAATTCTTTCAGCGTGCCCAAATTGCCGGCGTAGGTCAGCTTGTCGAGGTTGATCACCGCCTCATCGAAGCGAGCCAGCCAATCAAGAACGAAATTCCCCCCGATGAACCCGGCGCCCCCAGAAACCAATATCGTCATTTCGCTTTAAGTCTCACCCAAGCTTTTCAATACAACTTTTAATATGGATCGCGGTCGTCAGACCTATACGCCAAAAAACATTGTCGATGGATGCCCGACTTCTACAACGTCCACGAATGCTTTGAAAAGCTCTCACGCGCAAATTCGCTTAAAAATTGTCTTCAGGCGTGCGGTTTTCGCCTGCGAGAAAATGCGCCCTCGAAACCAATGGATCGAGATTCCGCTGATCGAGAATCGATATCAGCGCTTTACGTCAGCCGTTTGCGGCGTTGCCCGACATGACCATCGTCGCCGGTAGCGTATGTCTCTGGAAAGAAGGTCTGTTGATTGAAAAGCTTAGATTGGCTGGGAAACCTGGATTCGAACCAAGATTAACGGAGTCAGAGTCCGCTGTTCTACCATTGAACTATTTCCCAACAGCCGCCGGGCGATGGACGCCCCCGCGGGGAAAGCAGCGCCTCTATAATGGAATTCGCCGCGGATGCAAACACTTTAACGCCCACGAATGCGATTTTTTGAGCAAGGCGCAGCCTACTGATAAGATAGTCCCTGACCAGCGGCATTTCCAGCCACTATCCAAAAGCAGGCCGCTAGCCCGTCACCAACGCAGCACCCGTTTGCCAATGGCATATCCGACCGCCGTCACGACGGCGATGGCGATCGGGTACCAGAGCAGGACGAAGAGCGGACTGTCGTCGGTGCAATTGGAAGCATAGAAGGTGGCGGCGATGCCGCTCGCCGCAAGCCCGGCGACGGCGCCGGCGGCACCCGGATTTTCCGGCGCTCCTTGGCGCAGCGCAAAGAGGAAACAGGCAAGCGGCCCGATCGACAGCAGCGGAATGAATGTCAGGCAGAATCGGGCATTGTGCCCGATCATGCGTGCGCCCCAGCTATCGGTCGGCATGACCATCATCTCGGCCATGGCCGCGGCGGCTAGCAATAGCGGCGCAGCAAAAAGCGTCCAGCCCCAGGGCCGCAGCGATATGCCGGGGCGGCCGATGCGGAAGACGACGGCGCCGGCGCTGATGGCGAGGGCGAGCGTGACGACGAATTTGAACAGGAAGCGCACCGTTTCCATGGCACTGCTGATATCGGGGCGAAAACCGATCGCCGCGAAGAAGATGGCGCCGCTGATGAGGATGCCACCGATGACGGCCAGCGTCAGCGCCTGCCCGATCCGCGTGCGGACCGGCGCATCCTGCGCCAGAAGATTGATGAGATCATCGGTTTTCACTGGTTTCGCTCCGATATAAGGCGGCAAGCGCCTTCAATGCGCGATGCAGGGCGACGCGCACCGCACCCTCCGTCATCTTCAGCCGGTTGGCGGTCTCGCGCACACTGGCTCCCTCGACGGAAATCGAGCGTACGATAGTGCGCTGCGGATCTTTCAACTGCTCCAACATATGGTTGACATCAAGTCGATCCAAGGCGTCCGTCTGCTCTTCCGCTTCCAAAATATCGATGACATCGTCGATCGGCACGCTCATATGCCGCCCGCGCCGCCTCAGGCTGTCGATCAGCTTGTTGCGCACGATGGTCGATATCCACGGCCCGATGGGGCGCGAGGTGTCCCACGTTCCGCGTTTGAGATGGATCGTCAGCAATACTTCCTGGACCACGTCCTCGGCCTCGCTTGCCGGCGCACCGAACTGATCGCAACGCCGGCGCGCCATCGCGCGCAGATGGGGAGTGACAGTGGACAGGAAACGATGATAGGCCTGCGCATCGCCATCGACCGCGGCCCGCATCCACACTGCCCATTCCTCTTCGCGCGCCGAATAATTCATTCGGCATCTCCTTCTACGCGCGACCGCACGATTTCGTTACTGGCAATGGTCATTCTTTTGCAAAACCTGCCTGAGTGGGATTTCAGCCAAAGACAGATGGGCGTCATCCGGCGATTCGACGGTTATGAGGCATGAAAGAGTGCAGCTTGGAAAGGCTGCTATGCCGCCATCGGTCACGTAATGCCCCCTCGGCCACGGGATCTTGCCCGTCGCTCCCCCTGTCCCGCAGAACAGACCCTTGTTATCGCCCTCGGTATACATGGAGCGAATTGAATAATACACTGCCCTCGCAGGAGCTTGCGTGGCACAGATATCGTCATGGGGTCCGAGTGCAATTGAACGACGGCTCAGGCCCTTCAGGGATACGAGCCTATAAAAGACAGCGTCGTCACTGTGGCTATTGCCGGCATGCTAGTTTCCGCGGTCGCAGCCCTTATCGCGGCTCCGGCCGCAGCGGCCGACGGCAAGGCCAAGGAAAAGTGCTACGGCGCGGCCCTCAAGGGTCAGAACGATTGCGCCGCCGGGGCGGGCACCACCTGCGCCGGGACCTGCGAAACGATCATGACGCCGAAGGGCCAGGGCACCCCCACAGGGGGACCGGCGCCTGCCTGATCGAAGCCAAGCATCAAGAGCCCGAATGCACGGGCAGGGACTTACGGACTATCGTCTACCGCAAAACCGGCTCACCATGGAATCGGCGGCGAGACGGCTTCGAAACGCCGAAGCCCACTTCCATCATCAGCCGCGGCTTTTGCGTCGGCACGGTGCCCATGTGGAAACCGAAGGGATCTTCGACGAAGCCGAAACCGGCTTTGCCGGTCAGCGTGACGGCGCTTTCCTCTCCGTAAAATCCAAGAACCTCCTCCGCCGGATGGCCGACCAGAAGCGTTAATTGATGCTTCACCCGCCGCCGTCTGTGGCTGCCTTTGATGAACACATGCGGCCCGGTGCCGTCGTCCACATCGACCAGATTGAAGAAGAACTTCAGCATCCGCCAGTCATCGAGGTCGAAATGATATTTGAATGAGGCACGGCTTAGATCGGCCTCGGAGGCCGATTTCGTCGGAAAGCTCCACCAGATGCGCGTGGTGATCACCTGAGCCTGTCCGCCGAGATAATGGCGGGCGACGTCCCCAAGCAGCGGATCGCGCTGAACCGCCAGGACCGCGTCGCAATCGAGCGAACGCTCGTAAAAATGCCCGCTGAGAAGAGATCGGCCGAACCGCGCCTCCGCAGCCGCGTGTTCGGGCGCCAGAAACTCGAGCTTCCGGTCGAAATTGCCGAAGCAGTCGGTGGTCCGGGCAAATGCGGCAATCTCCCGGTGAATGCTCTCGGGCAGCATCAGACCGGCAAAAAGCCCATCCGTCTGCAGCGCATGGACGACGGCATCGCACTCGATCCCTGAAAACATCGATGCGCCAGCCCCGGGACGTGCTACCTGCTGCCTGGTCGCAAACCAATGAAGGCGCCGAAACGGCATGGTTCGGGCCAGCAGAAACATCGGCAGCCAAGCCGGATTTTCCCGCACATCCGTCAAGTAAGTGGGTATGCGAACAGCCATTCGCTTCAGGCGCCCGCCCCGCCGTGCGATGGACTCCAAATCATCTGCCGGAGGATTGTGCATAGGTATCCTTTCCGCCTGCGCATAAATCCACGCCAACAGGCCCAGGCTTGTTGCAAAATAGTCCTTATTCGACGCCACAAGGCGCCTGCTGCACTGCGGCAAATAGAAGCCCGCCAACCATGGTCAAGAGCCTGAAAAGGCAGATTTGCGCTTGTTTGACGAAAATCCGAAAGACAATCGCCTTGCGATTTTACCAGCATTTTCAAAGACTCACGGGTGGTTGTCAAATATTGCCGATATGTTTCTGACGATGAACGGATGTACCGATCATTCGCTCCGCCGATGCACTTCCGGCACAATTTATTTGCCATTGCTTAGGATAACATCGCTAGGAAGCATTTACAGCGAACGAGTGACCGGCCGAGACCGAGGCAAAACCGGAACAGTTTTGTCAAAGCCAATCGCGCCGCCAATCTACAGTCACAATCCTGTTCCGATCATCGGCTAGACGAACGAGCAATTGCGAAAGAGGGCTCATATGACAGAGACAGATCCGGCGGAAGGTATAGTCGATTTTGACGCGGGCGAGGGCGAAGCAGCGACCGTGGAGATGGACGACTATACGAAAAGCCTCGCCCAGGCGAAGGCCAAGTCGGTCAAACTCGTCGACGCCATTACCGGCGCAACGCTCAAGAAGAAGGATGCGGTACATTTCGATGACCTGCGCCCATCGCTTGCGGAATTCGTGCGCCAGAAACATCCGGGCATCCGCTCCGACGATTATATCAGCCGCAAGGCGATGGACGACTATCGCGCCCAATATATCGCCGAACTGCTGACCGATGAGCGCGGCGAACTTTCCAACCTGGAAGACGAAGTCGTCGAAAGCCTGAAGACGCACGACACGCTCGCCGAGAACATCGAAGAGGACTACGAGGATCATCGCTCCATCGGCGACCGAATGGCCGATACGGTGGCAGCCTTCGGCGGCAGTTGGACCTTCATCATCTCCTTCTGCTTGTTCCTGGCGGTGTGGATGGGCATCAACCTTGCCATAGGCGAAAAGAACGCCTTCGACGCCTATCCCTTCATCCTGCTGAACCTCATCCTTTCGACGATCGCCGCCCTGCAGGCACCGATCATCATGATGAGCCAGCGCCGGCAGGAAGCAAAGGATCGCTTGCGCGCCCTCAACGACTATAAGGTCAACCTGAAAGCCGAACTGGAAATCCGTCACCTGCACGAAAAAGTCGACCATCTGCTCAATCGTCAATGGGAGCGGCTGACCGAAATCCAGCAGATCCAGATCGAGATGATGCTGGAACAGGCCAAGGCGGCCACGCGCGCCCTGAAGGTCAGCAAGGCATCGAAGGTGAAGACCAATGCCTTGAAAAACCTCTTCGGCGGCAAGCCCAAGGCCGAGGAGCCGGAGGATTCGGCGGAGTAGGGCGTTCAGCTCGACAGGTACCACCCTTTGAGCCTGCGTCTCGGCACATGCATATGCATTCAGAGGCCGCCATCGTCACCTCGGCCTCTTCTCTCGAAGAGAAAATGCGCCTCGTTTCCTAAGGCTGCGGATGAACAGCCACTCGCGCTTTCGTGGGCGCAGATTCGCTCGATGATAGACCAGCCCGCCGGCAGCACAGTCGTTCCCCGCCAGGACCGTATCTTTTACTGGCGACGCAGGGAGCCCTGTCCGCGCTGCCGGGCAGCAGCAGGGCACTTTGCGCGATCTCGGCCGCGGGAATTATCGACGACACATGGATGATGTTTTGCCCTGCGCCTGCGGCCGTGGCACCCCAAAACACGACGAGAAAACACACGATCGTTCTCATGCCCCTCTCCATTATGTTAGAGAGACAACAATAAACTTTAAGTTGTCCGTCGTCAATTTAGCACTCTTATGGTAGCTAGAACGGATGAGCCCGGCACGCGACGAAGCTTTACTGAATCGCGATTTCGCGATGCCGGTTAAAGCGATAGATCGAATGAGCGTGGAGTTGTGAGACCGGAAAAGACGCGGGCTCCCGTAATACTTACGCATTAGCCACGATAGCAAGGTTGACTCGCGATTAGCGCGACCTAAGCTTCACTTTGGAATTATTGCTGAGGTGTCGCCATGACCTACTTCGAGGAGACCAAAAGAATAGCATGCGAAAATGACGCCGGCCGCCGCATCGTCATTATCGAACAATTGAAATGGCCCAAATTCGCCTTCTCGGACCGACCAGGAGGCCCCGTCTTCGACTACATGACCGAAGACGGTCAGATCGCCAACAAGCTGGACGACGAAAATTTCCTTTTGCTCCTGACGGACGAAGTCTTCCACCGCACCTAGAGCACCCGCTTTCAGGTGAAATTCGGCTGCAAACGGAAAAATACCTCCGAGTCAAAGACCGGAGCGACGTTTGTGCGTGCAAATGAACGCACCGCGCTCCGGCCGAACAAGCCAGCCTTCCCCACAGCGCGGCAAGCTTCGCACATCCCTCATACAAGATACTCCTAATGCGCCGTCGAAATCGGCGCAAATAGAGAAGGGGGATATGGTCATGGACTACGACTGGGATGGCGTGAAGACGCGTCGCATGAAGATCCTGAAGCTCGGCATATCGCTATTCATCTTCGCGATGACCCTGGTGGGGCCGACGATGTTTCTTTTGCATTTTCGGTAAGGGGTGGGCGTATTTAATCGGCGGATTGGGGCTTGGCTTTAGGGGGAAGGCGGTAACGCTTAACGGAAAAATCAGCATGTAAGCAGCATGAGAGTGCAGTCCAATCACTCTGTCACCTCTCCGGATATGCTAGCCGGCGCTTTTGAAGCGCGGGCGTTTTCATAACGAAAAAGGAATAGACAGCGTTTCGGACACCTCCCGAACATCGTTTCATATCATCTGTAGAGTGCAATCATGCAGATGATCTGATGTTGTCGGATACGTTGCTGTTTTGATTGATACCATCGCTTGGTGCGAGGTCCAGCCAAGCTAATGACAACATTGAATAAAATTCTAAAGAATGAATTTATCGGCTTCCAGCATATGGCGAGCTAGACTGGCCTCAACACAACTTTTCTGTGGTTGAGGCCAGAATGATTAGAATTGTTGGAACCGTGGCTCTTTGCGCGGTCACATTGAGCTCATGCTTTGGTGAGAGCCAAAGTGAGGATGTGCAGAAATTTGAACGTAGCGAGCTTCACGCTCTAGGCAGTTCATGCGGAGGAGACTTCTTTGCCGTGCGTGATGGTAACTTTGTGTGGGTCAGAGGGTCAGAAACCCAGATTGCTCAAAAGGATGTTAAAATAGCGGATCTTGGATCCCACCAACTCGCCATGACTGCCACCTTCAAGGCGGGAAGCATCGTTACAACGTTCGCGTTAAATGATGCAGGGAACATCGCTAAGATCGTGGACATAACATTCAACACAGATCTGCCCCCAGAGGCATGGGCCAAAGCCGGCATTAGTCGTGACCAATTCTATGCGAGGCTAAAAGACTTTAAGAACGTCCCGACAATGGTTCTTTGTCCGCCAGCGGCCACTTAGGTTGTTATGCCTCTTAAATTAGCTGAACGAAAAATGGCGGAGAGGGTGGGATTTGAACCCACGATACCCTTGCAGGTATGCCGCATTTCGAGTGCGGTGCATTCGACCACTCTGCCACCTCTCCGGTTATACTGGTCGGCGCGTTTTGCAGCGCGGGCGTTCTCATAGCGAGAGAAGGATGGGATGGCAAGGGTGAATATTCAAGCTTTTCATCCTTTTGCCTTGACAGATCACAGGCCCTTATATATCCCGTGCGACGCAATAGGTGTGGATAAGTCCGTGCCTTGGCCGCCCTGCTTTGTACGGGGCTTCACCGGCAGATCGTTTTCGAGGCGCTAAGCCTTTGGAATTCCTGCTAAAGTTAGACTGATAAAAAGACGGCCGCTTGCCTTCGTGGCGAGAGAGCCGGAACGAACATGAAAGGATAAAAAATGTTCGCAGTCATCAAGACCGGCGGTAAGCAGTACCGTGTGGCAGCCGACGACGTGCTGACCATCGAGAAGCTAGAAGCCACCGCCGGCGATACCGTAGAATTCACCGAAGTCCTCGTTATCGGCGAAGGCGCCGACGCGGCGATTGGTGCTCCCTTCGTCAAGGGCGCTTCCGTCAAGGCCGAAGTGGTCGAGCACAACCGCGGCAAGAAGGTCATCGCCTTCAAGAAGCGCCGTCGTCAGAACTCGAAGCGTTCGCGCGGCCATCGCCAGCATCACACGGTCGTCCGCATCACGGACATCGTGGCTGCCAAGTAAGTAACGGGATCAAGGTTTAAAGGAGAACTCCAATGGCACACAAAAAAGCTGGCGGTTCCTCGCGCAACGGTCGCGATTCCGAATCCAAGCGCCTTGGCGTGAAGAAGTTCGGCGGCGAAGCCGTCATCGCAGGCAACATCATCGTGCGTCAGCGCGGTACGCAGTGGCATCCGGGCGCCAATGTCGGCCTCGGCAAAGACCATACCATTTTTGCGCTTACGGCCGGCAATGTGGACTACCGTACGAAGGCCAATGGCCGCGTGTACGTATCTGTAATGCCGAAAGCGGAAGCAGCGGAATAAGCCGGTAGCGCTCTAAAACAGCCGGCGTCTCATCGACCCGGCTGACCGCACCAGGTTCAGTCCAGAGAAAAGGGGAGATGGGGCGCCATCTCCCCTTTTTCTTTACCCCAACCAAGGAGGACTGAACCATGCAAGGCGAATTGTTAAGGGAAGGCCAATCGAGGTCTCCCGAAGAACGGCTGAGGCCGGAGCGGTTAAGGACCGATTGCCCTGTCTTGTTGTCGGAAAGGCTCGTTCTGCGCGCGCCCCACGAAGAAGACATCGACGCCCTTGCCCATCTCGCCAACAACGCCAACGTCGCCACAATGGTATCGCGTATGCCGCACCCGTATACGACCGCCGATGCCGCCGATTTCGTGCGACGCACGAAGCTTGGCGAGATTGGCAAGTGCGTCTATGCGATCACCAAAGCCGACAACGGCGCCTTTCTCGGTTGCTGCGGCGTCGAGCCGACGGCTGATCCGCGGACCGTCGAGATCGGTTATTGGCTAGGCGAGCCCTACTGGAACCAGGGCTATACGACGGAAGCCGCCCACGCCCTGATCGACATGGTCTTCCGCACGCGCGAAAACGTCGCCCAGATCGATGCCCGTTGCCGGGTGATGAACGTTGCATCGAGGCGGGTCGTGCAGAAGTGCGGCTTCCAGTTCCAGGGATCCGGCCTTGCCGCATCGCTGGCGCTCGGCAGCACGGTATCGGTCGAATGGTACCGGCTCGACCGCAAGACCTGGATGTCTTTGCGTAGCTGGGGAGGTCTGAGATGAACGCCGCCATCCTGCCCCGCCGCGACGTCAGGATCATGACGCCCGGGCCGACGCCGGTCATCCGGACCGAACGGCTGACGCTGCGCCCGCACCGGCTCGGCGACGCCGACGCGATGACGGAATCCCTGTCGGATTTCGCCGTCACCCGCATGCTGGCCCGCGTGCCGGTGCCATACGACCGACAGGATGCGCTGGACTGGCTGGTCCCGCGCACCGCCGGTCTCGATAACGACTGGATGCTCGCCATTACCGAGCGGGACGACGTCCATATCGGTTGCGTCGGCATTGACCTCCGGCATGGCCGCTGGCATCTCGGCTACTGGCTGAACCGCTATTATTGGCGGCGCGGCATCATGAGCGAGGCTGTCCCGGCCGTCCTCGAGCGCTTCGCTCGTCGCATGCCCGAAGTCGCCGTGTTCTCCGGCGTCTTCGCCGACAACCCGGCGTCGTTGAAGCTGCAGCAGAAGCTCGGCTTCGACATCATCGGCTGCGCGGAGGTCTACAGCTTTGCCCGCAACACCATGGTTCCGCATATCGAAACCGTGCTGAAGCCGGGCGCGCTGCGGCTCTCGCAAGCGGCGTGAGATAGAGGATGAGGATGGTCAGGCGCGTTTGTGTTCGATGCGCTTTCGTGCCTGGCCCCTCACCCTAGCCCTCTCCCCGCCAGCGGGGCGAGGGGACTGGCTCACTATTTGCCGCTCTTACGGAGCCAATTGTGAAACGACTGATTTAATACGATAATTCCCTCTCCCAGTACAAACGGGGAGAGGGCTAGGGTGAGGGGCCAGGCAGAAACGCGCGGCAACGGCGGACGGGCCTGACCATCATCAATTTCATCCATCGATCTCGATCCACACCGGAAAGTGATCGGACCCATCCGCATCGACATCCACATGGGCCGATCGCAGACGATCGCTGAGCCCGCAACTGATGAAGCAATAGTCGAGATGCATGCGCTTGCTGCGATCTGTCGGATCCATCCAGCTATAGGCTTCGGGCGTCAGCCAGCCGGCGGCATCGAGCGCGTCGGTCGGCGTATCGAAACGCGGCAGACGGCCGTAGAAAGCGTCCTTCAGTCCGGCAAGCGCGCAATATTCCGGCGATTCCGGCACCATATTGAAATCGCCCATCAGGACAAAATCCTCCGGCAGTGGCGGATCGGGGTGGTCGATCTCCATCGCGCCCGTCAACGCGCCGCCATCGCGCACAAAGTTAATCGCATGGTCCCTAAGATAGTGGATCTGGCGGATGCGCTCGTCCGGAGAGACGTGGTCAAGCTGCACGGAGTAGGCGCGGATCGCGCCACCGGGCGCATGAATCACCGCTTCGACGGCCGCACGCTGCAGATTGAGCTTGGAAAGCGTGCGGCTGCGCGGCAGAAGCAGTGTACGCGTCGCGAGGATAGGCCAGCGCGACAGCACCATGTTGCCGAACTGAAAGCGGAGATCGCGTGGGCCGGCGCCAAGCGGCAGCAGGTCCATTCCCACCCCATAGATGGAGTAGTAGTCGGGCAGCAATGCTTCGATCGCAGCGACCATGTCGATGCCGCCGTTGCGGGCGAAACCGCGAGTTACCTCCTGCAAAGCGATAATATCGGCGCCCGCAAGGTTTGCGACGATGCGTTCGAGATCATATCTGCCGTCGAGGCCGAAGCCGTACTGGATGTTATAGCTCACCAACTTCACGATAATCTTTGACCTCCGGCTGAACGGCCTATATCGAAGGCGACATGACGGGCAGATGACCGCGCCGCCTGTCCTGGCGGACAGGCAGAGGACGCGGTAACAATTGAAAAGAGCGCAGAAGCTTTCTTGAATCCCATTCGATCCCAGGGGTTATGCGCCAATACCGAGTGACGGAAGTAAAATGAAATTTCTCGACGAAGCAAAGGTCTATATTCGGTCTGGTGACGGCGGCGCGGGCAGCGTTTCCTTCCGGCGTGAGAAATTCATCGAGTTCGGCGGTCCGGACGGCGGCGATGGCGGCCGCGGCGGCGATGTCTGGGTCGAGGCCGTCAATGGTCTGAATACGCTGATCGATTTCCGATATCAGCAGCATTTCAAGGCCAAGATCGGCATGCATGGCATGGGCAAGAACCGCGCCGGCGCCAAGGGCGACGACGTGACGCTGAAAGTCCCCGTCGGCACGCAGATTTTCGAAGAGGACCAGGAAACCCTGATCTGCGACTTGACGCAGGAGGGTCAGCGCTTTCGTCTCGCCGCCGGCGGCAATGGCGGCTTCGGCAACGCCTATTTCAAATCCTCGGTCAATCAGGCGCCCGATTGGGCCAATCCCGGCCTGCCGGGCGAAGAAAAAACCATTTGGCTGCGGCTGAAGCTGATCGCCGATGCCGGCCTCGTCGGCCTGCCGAATGCCGGCAAGTCGACCTTTCTTGCCGCCGTCAGCCGCGCCCGGCCGAAGATAGCCAACTATCCATTCACGACGCTTCATCCCAATCTTGGCGTCGCCACCATCGACAGTCAGGAGTTCATTCTGGCCGATATTCCCGGCCTGATCGAAGGCGCGCATGAAGGTGTGGGCATCGGCGACCGCTTCCTCGGCCATGTCGAACGCACCCGCGTGCTGCTGCATCTCGTCTCTGCCCAGGAAGAGAAGGTCGGCAAGGCCTATAAGACCGTCAAGCACGAGCTCGAAGCCTATGGCAACGACATCACGGAAAAGCCGGAGATCGTGGCGCTGTCGCAGATCGACGTGCTCGACGAAGAAACGCTGAAGAAGAAGACGCGGGAACTGGCGCGGGCCTGCGGCAAGACGCCCTTCCAAATCTCCGCCGTCACAGGCCGCGGCATGACCGAGGTGCTGCGCGCGCTGCGCGATGTGATTGTCGAAGCAAACGCCGGGGCTGAGGAAGAGAAACCGGCGAAGGCACCGAAGCTGCGCCACCGCGACATGCAGCTCTCCGACGACGCTGGCGAAGACGAGCGCCATAGTGACGACGGGCGCCGTGGTGACGACGGGCGCCGTGGTGACGACGGAGATCATCAGGGATGACTGCCCGCAAGCCTCTCGACCGCTACCGCCGCATCGTCATTAAGATCGGCTCTGCCCTTCTCGTCGACCGCAAGGCCGGCCTGAAGAAGGCTTGGCTCGATGGCATGTGTGCCGATATCGCCGCGCTGAAGGCCAAGGGCGTCGATGTGCTCGTCGTCTCCTCCGGCGCTATTGCGCTCGGCCGGTCCGTTCTCGACCTGCCCTCGGGCGCACTGAAGCTGGAGGAAAGCCAGGCGGCGGCGGCCGTCGGTCAGATTTCGCTGGCGCGCGCCTGGTCGGAAAGCCTGTCGCACGACGATATCGTCGCCGGCCAGATTCTGCTGACGCTCGGCGACACCGAAGAGCGCCGGCGCTATCTCAATGCCCGCGCCACCATCAACCAGCTCCTGAAGATCGGCGCCGTGCCGATCATCAACGAAAACGATACGGTCGCCACCAGCGAAATCCGCTATGGCGACAATGATCGCCTCGCCGCTCGCGTTGCCACCATGACCGGCGCCGACCTGCTGATCCTCCTGTCCGACATCGACGGGCTCTACACCGCTCCGCCGCACCTCGATCCGCAGGCGAAATTCCTCGATACGATTGCGGAAATCACGCCTGATATCGAAGGCATGGCCGGCGGCGCAGCGTCCGAACTGTCGCGCGGCGGCATGCGCACCAAGATCGATGCCGGCAAGATCGCCACCGGCGCCGGCTGCGCCATGATCATCGCCTCGGGCAAGACGGATCGGCCGCTGAATGCCATCGCAAACGGCGCGCGCTCCTCCTGGTTCGCGCCGTCGGGCACGCCCGTGACCGCCCGCAAGACCTGGATTGCCGGACAGTTGCAGCCAGCCGGCGAGCTGCATGTGGACGAAGGCGCCGTCACCGCGCTCGGCGCCGGCAAGAGCCTGTTGCCCGCCGGCGTGCGCAGCATTGTCGGCCATTTCGGCCGTGGTGACACCGTTGCCGTCATCGGCCCGTCGGGCCGCGAAATCGCTCGTGGCCTTGTCGGTTACGATGCGGAGGAAGCCCGCCAGATCACCGGCCGCAAGTCGACGGAGATCGAGGCAATCCTCGGCTATCCCGGTCGCGCCGCCATGGTGCACCGTGACGACCTCGTCATGACGGCGTCCGTCAAGACGAAGGCAGAAAAACTGAAGAAGGATGAAGCCCATGCTTGATACCGTCGCACAAAGCCCCGACATCGATGCGCTGATGAATGATATCGGCCGCAAGGCTCGGGCTGCGTCGCGACCTCTGGCCTTTGCTTCGACCGAGAGCAAGAACAAGGCGTTGAACGCCATGGCGGATGCCATTCTCGCCCGCAAGGATCAGATTCTGGCCGAAAACGCAAAGGACCTGAAAGACGTCGAAGGCACGGACATGCTCGCCTCCTTCGTCGATCGCCTGACGCTGAACGACAAGCGTGTCGCCGAGATGGCGGAAGGCATTCGCGCCATCGCGGCCTTCGCCGATCCGGTTGGCGAAGTCATCGCCGCCTGGGATCGACCGAACGGCCTGAAGATCGAGCGCGTGCGCACGCCGCTCGGCGTCATCGGCGTCATCTTTGAAAGCCGGCCGAACGTCACTGCGGACGCCGGTGCTCTGTGCCTGAAGGCCGGCAATGCCGTGATCCTGCGCTGCGGCAGCGATTCGCGCCGCTCCTCACATGCGATCCATGAATGCCTGGTCGAAGGGCTGAAGGCGGCGGGCATACCGGAGCACGCCATTCAGCTCGTGCCGGTCAGCGACCGCGCCGCCGTTGGCGCCATGCTGCGCGGCCTCGAAGGCAATATCGACGTCATCGTGCCGCGCGGCGGCAAGAGCCTTGTTGCCCGCGTACAGACCGAGGCCCGCCTGCCGGTCTTTGCGCATCTGGAAGGCCTCTGCCATATCTATATCGACGCTTCGGCCGATCTCGACATGGCGAGATCCATCGTCGTCAATGCCAAGATGCGCCGCACCGGTATCTGCGGCGCGGCCGAAACGCTGCTGGTCGACTCCAAGGTCGCTTCCACTCATCTGAAGCCGCTGCTCGATGGGCTTGCCGAAGCAGGCTGCGAAATCCGCGGCTCCGCCGATGTGCTCAAGCTCGTTCCCGGCCTGAAGGCGGCGACGGAAGAGGATTGGTCGACGGAATATCTGGCCGCGATCATCTCGATCGCGCTGGTCGACGGCATTTCCGGTGCGATTGCCCATATAGGCAAATATTCGTCCAACCATACCGAGGCCGTGATTGCCGAGGACCCAGCCGTGGTCGAGCGCTTCTTCACCGAGATCGATTCGGCAATCCTGCTGCACAACGCCTCGACGCAATTTGCCGACGGCGGCGAATTCGGCATGGGCGCGGAGATCGGCATCGCCACCGGCAAGATGCATGCGCGTGGGCCGGTTGGCGTCGAGCAGCTCACCTCCTTCAAATATCGTGTGCGCGGCACCGGACAAATACGGTCCTGACGTGCACAACAAGGAAGAGATCGATTACCGCTATCTGCGCATGCCGCATGCCGAACGCGGCATGGTGGTCGGTCTTTTCGGAGGTTCCTTCAATCCGCCGCATCAAGGCCATGCGCTTGTCGCCGAAATCGCGCTGCGTCGGCTTGGCCTTGATCAGCTCTGGTGGATGGTGACGCCCGGCAATCCGCTGAAGAGCCGCAATCATCTCGCCCCGCTTGCAGAACGCATCGCGCTCAGCGAGGCGATCACCCATGATCCGCGCATCAAGGTGACGGCTTTCGAGCATATGCTCGGCATGAGCTACACGGCCAATACGCTCGCCTACGTCAAGGCGCGCAATACCCACGTTCATTTCATCTGGATCATGGGCGCCGACAGTCTCAATACGTTTCACCGCTGGCAAAAATGGCAGGAAATTGCCCGCACTTTCCCGATCGCCGTCATCGACCGGCCGGGATCGACGCTATCCTATCTCTCCGCAAAGATGGCGAAGACATTTCACTATGCCCGCGTCGACGAGGACGACGCCCGGGTATTGTGGAAAAAGCCAGCACCCGCCTGGACGTTCATTCATGGCCGGCGCTCGACACTAAGTTCGACGGCCTTGCGCGCCGCGCAATGAGTGATTTGCGATATCGCGTCTAATTTTCCGGAAAACCTCCGAAAATGAAAAAGCCCGACGGGGGAGGAGATCCGTCGGGCTTTCAATCCTGATCAGCAACTGGGAGGAGGAGAGTTGCTGATCCATATCGAAAGGCATTGGGAGGAGGAGATCGCCGTTTCGATGATTATGTTTTAGCAGATTTGACCAAATGATAAAACGCTGATAGCGCAATGCAGCAATGTGTTCTTCTCATAGCTTAGGAAATCGTCTGCCCAAAAAATGCTTCTTTTACATGATTTGGGTGAGACGCTTCGATGGCTGTCAGAATAGCACGCCTGAAACTCCCACCAAATCGCACGATTCGTAACGTTGCGTCTTACAGCGTGAGCGTTCGCCATCCCGCGGGGCGAATCCAGCCATGCATATTTGCCGTAACAAAGCATCCTAATATGCGGCCCAAAGGTAAATCCCTATAAAATTCGTAGAGTTACGCTCCGCCCCAGCGCCGTATTTTCCGAAATATATCGCTAGCCAAGCCTCCTCGGCCGTTATATCTCTCGAAATATGACGATGCCTTTTTAGGAGAAAATAATGGCCACGAGCCGCCGCCACTGGATCAAACTTGCAACCGCCGCCCTCTCCACCGCCTGGCTTGGCATGTCGGCCATTCCCGCACCGGCCTTCGCCGCCGAAAAGATCACCGTCTTTGCCGCTGCGAGCATGAAAAACGCGCTGGATAATATCGACGCCGCCTTCACCAAGGAAACCGGCAAGCAGGTCACCGTCTCCTATGCGGCAAGCGGACCGCTGGCCAAGCAGCTCGAAAACGGCGCCCCGGCCGATGTCTTCATATCAGCCGATACCGATTGGATGGATTATGTCGGCAAGAAAAAGCTGATCAAAGACGACAGCCGCATCAACTTGCTCGGCAACCAGATCGTTCTCGTCTCCACCAAGGACAAGGCCAAACCCGTTGAGGTCAAGCAGGGCATGGATCTTGCCGGCCTTCTCGGCGACGGACGCCTGGCGATCGGGCAGCCGGAATCGGTGCCGGCAGGCAAATACGGCAAGGCAGCACTGGAAAAGCTCGGCATCTGGTCTTCCGTCGAGAAAAAGCTGGCCGGTGCTGAAAGCGTACGCGCCGCGCTCGCGCTGGTTTCGCGCGGCGAAGCGCCCTACGGCATCGTCTATAAGACCGACGTTTCCGCCGATCCGGGCGTCGCCGTCGTCGGCACCTTTCCGGAAGACAGCCATCCGCCGATCATCTATCCAATCGCGATCACGGCCAACAGCACCAATCCGGACACGCAGGCCTATGTCGATTATCTGAAATCGGCTAAGGCTGTTCCGTTCTTCGAGCATGAAGGCTTCACGGTTCTGAAGCGCTGAGCGTCATAGCTCGACCGTAGGCAAAAACCTCATCTTTACAGGCTCGCCGGCTAATGGCGGGCCTGACATGTCTTTACGAGGCCGGACTTGGACGCATTGGGTTTGAGCAGCGACGAATGGACGGCGATCGAGCTGAGCCTGCGCGTCTCGACCGTCGCGATGCTGGTGAGCCTGCCCTTCGGCATTGCCGCCGCGATGTTGCTTGCGCGCGGTAAATTCTGGGGCAAATCGATTTTCAACGGCATCATTCACCTGCCGCTGATCCTGCCGCCCGTCGTCACCGGCTTTATTCTCCTCATTCTCTTCGGCCGCAAAGGCCCGATCGGCGCGTTGCTCGACCAATATCTCGGTATCGTCTTCTCCTTCCGCTGGACTGGTGCCGCGCTTGCCTGCGGCGTGATGGGCTTTCCGCTGATGGTCAGAAGCATCCGCCTGTCGATCGAAGCCGTCGACCGCAAGCTGGAGGAGGCGGCCGGGACGCTTGGCGCCAGCCCGCTCTGGATATTCCTCACCGTGACCCTGCCGCTGATCCTGCCGGGTGTCATCGCCGGCATGATCCTTTCCTTCGCCAAGGCCATGGGCGAGTTCGGCGCCACCATTACCTTCGTCTCCAACATTCCCGGCGAAACGCAGACCCTGTCGTCGGCGATCTATACCTTTACGCAGGTGCCCGGCGGCGATGCCGGTGCGCTGCGATTGACGCTCGTCGCGATCGTCATTTCCATGGTGGCATTGCTCGCCTCCGAATTCCTCGCCTATCTCGCCGGCAAGAGGGTGGACTGGGAATGACGCTGACCGTCGACATCCGCCACCGATTGGGCGCTTTCGTACTCGACGCAGCCTTCACGTCGGATGGCGGCGTCACCGCCCTGTTCGGCCGCTCCGGCTCCGGCAAAACGTCAATCATCCGCATCATCGCCGGCCTGATCCAACCCGATTATGGCCATGTCAGCCTCGATGGTACGGTACTCGCAGACACCAATGCTCAGCTTTTTGTTCCGCGTCACCGCCGTCGTTTCGGCTACGTCTTTCAGGAGGCGCGGCTCTTTCCGCATCTTTCCGTGCGGCAGAACCTGAACTACGGCCGCTGGTTCGCGCCGAAAAACGGCCATGGCGAAAGCTTTGATGGGGTCGTTGATCTCCTCGGCATCGCAGCGCTTCTCGATCGAAGGCCCGCAAAACTCTCCGGCGGCGAGAAACAGCGCGTCGCCATTGGCCGCGCCCTGCTGTCGTCACCGCGGCTGCTGCTGATGGACGAACCATTGGCGGCGCTCGACGAGGCCCGCAAAGCGGAGATCCTGCCCTATCTCGAACGGCTCCGCGACGAAACGAAGGTGCCGATCATCTATGTCAGCCACTCTATCGCCGAGGTGGCGCGGCTGGCCAACCGTGTCGTCGTGATGCGCGACGGCAAGGTGGAGGCAACGGGACCGGCGGTCGAGATCTTCAGCCAGCTTTCCGGCCCGCAGGCCGCCGACCGCCGCGAAGCCGGCGTCCTGCTCGAAGGCCGTGTGGAGCATATCGACCGCGGGCATCACTTGACTGTCGTCACGCTGAAAGCTGCCAAGCTCTTCGTCCCCGGCGAAGCGGCGGGAATAGGCAAAACCGTTCGCGTCCACATTCCCGCCCGCGACGTCATGTTGGCCACGGCGCGGCCTGAGGGTCTAAGCGCCCTCAATATCCTCGAAGGCCGGGTGCTTGCCATCGAGACGGCGACCGATGGCACCGTGGAAGTAAAGGTGGATTGCGGCGGCGACAGCGTGCTTGCGCGTATCACACAGTTTTCGTCCGAACGTCTGGGTCTGCGGATCGGACTACCCATCCACGCCGTCATCAAGACCGTAGCGCTTGAATCATAAGAGCAGTCACGACTCCGCCTGCGGTTCTGCAGCCGCGTCGCCCGGGTTCCGATTGGCGTCCAGCCATTCGAGATCGCCGGCAATGGCTTCCCGGACAGAGTTCTCCATGCCACGGAACCGCCGCAGCAACTCCTCCCCAAAGGGCGTCAACGCCGCGCCGCCGCCATTCTGACCGCCGCGCTGGGATTCGACCACCGGCTCCTGGAACATATTGTTCAACTCGCTGATCAACAGCCAGGCGCGGCGATAGGACATGTCCATGGCCCGGCCAGCGGCCGAAATCGAACCGGTTTCGCGAATATGCTCAAGAAGTTCCATCTTGCCGCGTCCAAGCCGGTCCTGCCCCGGAAAACTGATGCGGAGGATGGGTTTGAGGGCCTGTTGCGGAGCTTTGGTCATGGCGTCGGAGCGTTTCGATCTGCTCTTGTGTATACGCGTCCCCGGCTCGCCTGTACATGGGAGGCGGGGAGGGCGGCGGCCGGGCAGGGTTTTACATCACCTAACGTAACCTGATGCTCTCCGAGGGAGCCACGCGAACAATTCGCCCATATATGGTGCGAAAGAGACGGGAATTACCACAAAAGCTTGTCTTTACGTCCAATAGATGACACTCGGCGTCTTGAAACCTTAACGCTTTGGTGCCTATCTTTAACATGTGATCGACTCAGATCATTTGAGTGCATGTTCTGTTACTGAAGGAAGGAAGAGCACTGACAACAGTACACGCCAAGGGAAGAACGCCTGTCGTTGTCCCGAAGAGCCCGGAACGTGGCGTCGATGCCGCTGCCCGCGCCCTGCAAGCCGTCCTCGTAAGCCTCGAGGACTCCAAGGCCGAAAATATCGTCACCATCAACATTGCTGGCAAGTCTGCGCTTGGAGACCACATGGTCGTCGTCTCCGGACGCTCGAACCGGCATGTCCTGGCGATTGCCGACCATCTGATCACCGACCTTAAGGACGAAGGCCTGGGCACCGCCCGCGTCGAAGGCCTGGAAGGCGGCGACTGGGTGCTGATCGACACGGGTGACATCATCATTCACGTGTTCCGTCCCGAGATCCGCGAGTTCTACAACATCGAAAAGATGTGGGCTGCGCCCGATCTTGAGGAAGGCACGCTGCACTAGAGCGCCGTGCGTTCAAATGAACGCACAAAGGTCGCTCTAGCTTTTTGAATCTTGAGCATCTTATCCGCTTGCAGGCGGTTCCGCCTGAAAGCGGGATGCTCTAGCGCATAACCCGAAAATCCTCCTCGATTTTTCGGACAAGAATTATGCGCCGCCCAGAGCGCTATCGCGTTCTTTTCGTGTCCAGCGGACGCGCGGCCCAACAATCGGTTCCGGCCGTTATTCCCGGATCCGGTTTGGCTTCTGACCGCCGGACATGTATGTCCGGCAGCGGTCTATATTTGTGCAGCCATGATGGCGGATATGCTTGGGAGCGGGAATGCGGATAGGTCTTTTTGCCGTGGGACGGTTGAAAACCGGCCGTGAAACGGATCTTGCGGCCCGCTATCTCGACCGTTTCGCCAAGGCTGGTCCAGCAATCGGCTTCGAACTGGCGCGCATGACCGAAGTAGCCGAAAGCCGTGCCTCCAACGGCGAGACGCGAAAGCGTGAGGAAGCGGTCCTGTTGCAGAAAGCGCATCCGGACGGCGGCGTTCTCATTCTGCTCGACGAGCGCGGCAAGGCATTGGACAGCGAAGCCTTTGCCGCTCTGCTCGGCACGTTCCGAGACCAGGGCAAGCGCGATCTGACGATTGCCATCGGCGGCGCCGACGGTCTCGATCCTTCTCTCTACGACAAGGCCGACGCCGCCATCTGCTTGGGCAAAATGACCTGGCCGCATCAGCTTGTGCGCATTCTGATCGCCGAGCAGCTCTATCGCGCAGTCACGATCCTATCCGGGCACCCCTACCATCGGGTTTAGGTCCGCCGCCGGTATCGAAACGCGCGAAAACAGTTGGGCTTTCCGGCATTCTGCGTTAACGGATCGCTCACACAGGCGTGTTTTGATTCCCGCCGCAAAATTGATGATGCTTCCTGGATTATCGCGAAAAATCGGTTTAATTTCGCGCGATTTAAAGGGGCTGAGCCCAAACGACTGGATGAGAAAAACCCCGCCCACGCTTTTCCGCTTGCTGCTGCCGTCCCTGGCGGTGTGCCTTGGCGTCGGTGTCTATCTGGAAAGTCCGTTTCAGTTCCGCGACATGGCCTTGGCGCAGGAAGATAACGGCGCGTCGCCCGCGCCAGCGCAGACCCCTACGCAGACCAAAGACGATCAGCCCGCCGTCACCTCGTCCTCACCATCGGCGCAGCCACCGGAACAGGCGCCAGACCCGGCCGCCGACCTTGCCCGGAAGCGCGATCAGACCCGCGTCGAGCTGGAGGAATTGTCGAAGACGATCAGCCTTTCCGCCGACAAGACGAAAGCGCTGGAAGACAGCATCGCCTCGCTCGACAAGAGCACCGCCAGCCTGCGCCAGGCGCTGATCGACAGCGCCGCCCGCCGCAGGGATATGGACCGCAAGATTCAGCAGAGCGAGAAGACGCTGACCGATCTCGCGATCAAGGAAGACAAGATCCGCAAATCCTTGCACGAGCGCCGCGCGCTGCTGGCCGAAGTTCTGGGCGCTCTGGAACGCATGGGCCGCAACCCGCCGCCGGCGCTGCTTGTAACGCCGGACGATGCGCTCGCTTCCGTGCGCAGCGCCATCCTGCTCGGCGCCGTCGTGCCCGGCATGCGCAAGGAGACTGACAAGCTCATCGCCGATCTCACCGACCTCACCAAGCTGCATGCCGCCACCGCGGCGGAAAAAGCCGATCTTACCGCCACCATGACCAACAGTCTGGAGGAGGAACGGCGCATGGACATGCTGGTCGCCGAAAACGACAAGCACAGCCATGAGAATGCCGCCGAGCTAGATGCCGAGCGCAAGCGCTCCGAAGAATTGGCGGGTCAGGCAACCAGTCTCGAAGGTCTCGTCGCGTCGCTGGAAAGCCAGATCGGCTCGGTGCGCGATGCCGCCGCCGCGGCCCGCGCGGAAGAGGCCCGCCGCGATCAGATGACCGATCAGCAGCGCGAACAGGCAAGGGCATTGGCCGAAAATGGCGTGCCCGATAAAAACCGTATTACGCCCGCATATCCGTTTTCCGACCTCAAACAGAAATTGGAGCTGCCTGTGGCGGGTGATATTCTCCGCCAGTTCGGCGACGATGACGGTACGGGACATACGGCAATGGGTATGACCGTTGCAACCGGCGCCGACGCGCTCGTCACCGCTCCTGCCGACGGCACGGTCGTTTACGCCGGCGCGTTTCGCAGCTATGGCCAGATGGTTATTCTGGATACCGGCGACGGCTATCATATGGTTCTGTCGGGAATGGACGCGATCAAGACGCGTCTCGGCAAATTTGTCTTCGCTGGCGAGCCGCTCGCTACGATGGGGCAAAAAAGAGTCGCGAGCGCGACTGCATTGGCGCTGGAAACGGATCGGCCAACGCTTTACATTGAATTTCGAAAAGATGGGAAGCCGGTCGATTCTCGGCCTTGGTGGACCTCCAAAGACACTGGAAAGGCACGCAATGATACGTAGGGCTTCTCTTGTTCTCGTTGGCGCATTGATGGGTGCGACCGCGATGAGCGTTATCTACACGGCGGTAGCGCCGGCGGAAGCCGCAGGCGCTTCCACGTACAAGGAACTGTCGATTTTCGGCGATGTCTTTGAACGTGTGCGCGCGCAGTACGTAACGCCGCCCCAGGAAGACAAGCTTATTGAAGCCGCCATCAACGGCATGCTGTCCTCGCTGGACCCGCATTCGAGCTACATGAACGCCAAGGACGCCGACGACATGCGCACCCAGACCAAGGGTGAATTCGGCGGTCTCGGCATTGAAGTGACCATGGACAACGACCTGGTCAAGGTCATCACCCCGATCGACGACACGCCCGCCGCCAAGGCCGGTGTTCTCGCCGGTGACTATATCACCGCTATCGACGGTCAGTCGGTCCGCGGCCTGAAGCTGGAAGATGCCGTCGAGAAGATGCGTGGCGCCGTCAAGACGCCGATCAAGCTGACCCTGATGCGCAAGGGCGCCGACAAGCCGATCGAACTCACCATCATCCGTGACGTGATCGCCGTTGCTGCCGTCAAGTCGCGCGAAGAAGGCGGCGATGTCGGTTATCTCCGCATCATCTCCTTTACCGAAAAAACGACGCCGGACCTGGAAGCCGCGATCGCCAAGATCAAGAAGGATATCCCGGCCGACAAGCTGAAGGGCTATGTCCTCGACCTGCGCCTTAATCCAGGCGGCCTGCTCGACCAGGCGATCAACGTTGCCGACGATGTTCTGGAGCGCGGCGAAGTCGTCTCGACCCGCGGCCGCAATCCGGATGAAACCCGCCGTTTCAATGCCGGCCCGGGCGATCTGACGGACGGCAAGCCGATGATCGTGCTCATCAACGGCGGTTCGGCATCGGCATCGGAAATCGTTGCCGGCGCCCTGCAGGATCTGCGCCGCGCCACCGTCCTCGGCACCCAGTCCTTCGGCAAGGGTTCCGTGCAGACGATCATCCCGCTTGGCGATGGCAACGGCGCGTTGCGCCTGACGACGGCGCTTTACTACACGCCGTCGGGCCGTTCGATCCAGGGCACCGGCATTACGCCTGACATCAAGGTCGACGAGCCGCTGCCGGATGACCTGAAGGGCAAGCTTGTGACCGAAGGCGAATCCAGCCTGCCGGGCCACATCAAGGGCCAGAGCGAAACCGACCAGGGCTCCGGCTCGGCCGCCTATGTGCCCCCGGATCCGAAGGACGACGTTCAGCTCAACTACGCGCTCGACCTGTTGCGCGGCGCAAAGAGCGATCCGGCCTTCCCGCCGAACCCGGAAAAGGCGGTTTCCTCGAAATAAGGAAATAGCGCCGGGGCTGGAAACAGACCCGGCGCTTTCATATCAAGAGCGAGGTGACTTATCTCATCTCGCTCGAACTGTTTGAATGGGTTTGATCCTATTCGAAATCCATTTTGGATCTGCTTGAATGTTTTGATCTGAAGCATCTCTCCGCTTTAATGGCGACATCAAAGGGATGCACAGGGCAGACAGTTTCCCGTTTGGGGTGGATACGGACTTTGGGAACGGATTTGCATGCACCGTTGGGCCAGAACCGCGGCTCTGGCCGCAAACGGCGGCGTCCACCCTTCGGGCGCATCCTCGCCGGGTTCTGCCTGATCGCGATCGCCAGTTTTTCCCTCTATTCGGCATTGCTGCGCGACCATCTGCAGAAAACGCCCCCGGCCGAGACCGCAGAAAAGGCCTCATCATCACCAGCGCCTGCCAGTGACAAGCCGGCCACGACCGATCAAACGACGGGCCTGAAACAGGTCGATCCGCAATCCGGGGCTGATACGCATCGTATCGTCACCAGTGACGGCTCCGTCGTCACCATGTTCAGCCCCAACACGCGCGACGGCAACGGCCCGGTGCTGATCAATGCCAATCAGGTCGGCCAGGACCCGCGCATGGCGGCAACGCCGAATGATGCGCTGCTGGAGGATTCGCCTTTCGGCAGGCTGCCGATCATCGCGCCGAGCGGATTGAGGCCGATGGACCAATATGCGCGGCCCTGGTCCGGCGCCCGCGGCACGCGCGTCGCCATCGTCGTCAGCGGCCTCGGCCTCAGCCAGACCGGCACGCAGCGCGCCATCGAGAAACTGCCCGAGGAGATCACGCTCGCCTTTGCCGCCAGCGGCAACAGCCTGCAACGCTGGATGCAGGAGGCGCGGCGTGGTGGCCATGAAATCCTGATCCAAGTGCCCTTCGAGCCCTTCGATTATCCCAGCAACAATCCCGGGCCGGATACGCTTCTGACCTCGCAGCCCGCGGCCAAGAATATCGAGGACCTGCACAAGGCCATGGCCGAAATCACCAACTACACCGGTGTGATGAACTATCTCGGCGGACGCTTCCTGTCGAATGCCGACGCCATGGAACCTGTGATGCGCGATATCGGCAAGCGCGGCCTGCTGTTTCTCGATGACGGCTCCTCGGCGCAGTCGAAATCCGGTACCATCGCCAAGGCGCTGGAGGTGCCGCATGCCTTTGCGGATGTGCAGCTCGACGGAGAATTGCAGCAGGATACGATTTTGAAGAAGCTCGACGAGCTGGAGCGTATCGCGCGCCGCAACGGCTCGGCAATCGGCGTTGCCTCTGCTTTCGACGAGAGTGTCGATGCCATCAGCAAATGGAGCGAGGAGGCAGCCATGCGCGGCATCGAAATCGTTGCCGTCTCGGCCCTCGCCGCCGACCCGAAACATCCCTGAGGCTTGGAGGACAACCATGAGCAAAAGCCACTTCCCCGTCAGAGCTGAAGACCTGCCCTATCGCCCCTGCGTCGGCGTCATGGTGCTCAATCGCGAAGGGCTGGTCTGGGCCGGCAAGCGCATTCCGGACGGCAATTCCGAATATGACGGCTCGCCGCATCTCTGGCAGATGCCGCAGGGCGGCATAGACGAGGGCGAAGATCCGCTGGAAGCAGCCTATCGCGAGCTTCATGAAGAGACCGGCATGAAAAGCGTGACCCTGCTTGCCGAAGCCAGGGACTGGATCAACTACGATCTGCCGCCGCAGTTGATCGGCATCGGCCTCAAGGGAAAATTTCGCGGCCAGACCCAGCGCTGGTTCGCTTTCCGCTTCGACGGCGACGAGAGCGAAATCGCCATCAATCCGCCGCCCGGCGGCCATGAGCCGGAATTCGATGCCTGGGATTGGAAGCCGATGGCCGATCTTCCCGGCCTGATCGTCGCCTTCAAACGGTCGGTCTACGAACAGGTCGTCGCCGAATTCGAACATCTGGCCGGTTTAAAAGCGGAAGATTGAGCGTTTTCGGGCCACGTGAAAAGCGCGGGAATCAATAGAGCGGTTCAGCTTTTCACGGCATTCAGAACCGCTCTATCTCTTTGTTTTACGCAATTCCGGACGGAAAACCGCTTCGCACTTTTCCTGGAATTGCTTCAGGCGAATTATTCAGCAGAATCAGCGGAATCGGCGTTGAGTTGGCCGTATTTGGCCTCGCCGATCTTTTCGAGCAGGTCGATCTGGGTTTCCAGGAAGTCGATATGACCTTCCTCGTCCGCCAGCAGCTCTTCGAACAGCTTCATCGAGACATAGTCGCCGGCGTCATGACAAAGGTCGCGCGACTTCTTGTAGGCGGTGCGGGCATCATATTCGCCGGCAAGATCGGCCTCCAGCACTTCCTTGACATTCTGGCCGATGCGCAGCGGTGCCAGCGTCTGCAGGTTCGGATGTCCCTCGAGGAAGATGATGCGGGCGACAAGGCGATCGGCGTGGTGCATCTCTTCGATGGATTCGGCACGCTCCTTCTTGGCAAGCTTGGTATAACCCCAATCTTCCAGAAGCCGGTAATGAACCCAATATTGATTGACTGCACCGAGTTCGAGAAAGAGGGCCTCGTTAAGCCGCTCGATGACTTTTTTGTCGCCTTTCAATGTCCGCTCTCCTGTTGTCTTCATGAAATTTTTTCAGGCGGGACATGAAATCAAATATTTCCGCTTCCGTCGAGTGGCGGCGGGCATGATAGTCCTCGGTCGTCTGTATAATGATGTCGACGACATTCGGGAAACAGCCGCAGCAGCGGCCGCGCTTCGACATGGCGTGATAGACCTTGGCGGGAACGATGAGCTGCCAACAATCCTGATCGAGGAGTTCGGTGATGACCTCGCGGATTTCCTTGTCGGTGATGTAATTACAACTGCAAACCAGCATTCTTCGCTCAGCCCGTCAAACATGACATCTGCTGTCTTGTTATCTGCGAAAGAAGACGATCCTTGTCAAGAAAAATCGTTCCATTTTTCATCACGCAAGGCGGATAGGGTCATTTCGGCGTGAGATCTAACGTCCTGCACCTCAATGGAAGTTACGACCCCGCGGCATGACGCTTGCCGTGCTGCGGCCATCTGCCGCTGTCTCGGCAACCTGCTCCGGCATCGGTCGGCTTGCTTCGGCAAGCCGCTTCTTTTGCCGGTGATCCATGGTCGGACGCAGGGCCTCATCCGCCCGATCGCTCACGCCGAACCGCCTGGCTTCGCGTTGCAGGATTCCCAGCGCCGGGGTCATATCTTCGATATAGTCGACCACCACATGGATGACGCCGCTTTCGCTCTGCAGGCGGCCGCGGATCTTGACCAGCCGGGCACCCATGACGATGGCCCGGTACTTGTCGAACATCTTCGGCCAGACGATCGCATTCGAAACACCGGTCTCGTCCTCCAGCGTCATGAAGATCACGCCCTTCGCCGAGCCCGGCCGCTGCCGCACCAGCACCAGCCCGGCAATCGTCACAACCCTGCCATTGGCAACATTGGGCAAATCGCGGTTTTGCACGATGCCCATTTTGGAAAAGTCCGCACGCAGGAAGGACACGGGATGCGCCTTCAGCGACAGCGAGAGATAGCGATAATCCTCGATCACCTGCTCGCCGGGCATCATTTCCGGCAGGGAAACGGCGGGCTCGACTTGCAGGTCGGCGCGATCGGCAAGATCGAAGAGGGGAAGCTTTTCGGCCGCACTGCCGGCATCGAGCGCTCTGACAGCCCAAAGCGCCTCTCGTCGGCTTAAGCCGACGGAGCCGAACGCATCCGCATCCGCCAGACGCTCGATCTGCGCCTTGGCAAGACCGGAACGCAGCCAGAGATCGCGCACGGACCGATAGCCATCGCCACGGCGCTCGACGAGCTGCTTCATCTCCTCTTCCGACAGGCCCTTGACCTGTCGGAAACCGATGCGGACGGCGCATTGCGTCTTGATGAGCTCGCGCATCGATGCATGACGCGGCTCGACAGCGCCCTGATCGAAACGCGCCTTCTCCAGCAGGCAATCCCAATTGGAATGATTGATATCCACCGGCCGCATCTCGACGCCATGTTCACGCGCATCGCGAACGAGCTGTGCCGGCGCATAGAAACCCATCGGCTGCGAATTCAGGATCGCCGCGCAGAAGACATCGGGATAATAGGCCTTGAGCCAAGCGGAAGCGTAGACGAGGAGCGCGAAGGAAGCCGCATGGCTTTCGGGAAAGCCGTATTCGCCGAAACCCTTGATCTGCTCGAAACAGTTTTTGGCGAATTCCCGCTCGTATCCTCTCGCAGCCATGCCTTCGACCATCTTATCTTCGAAATTTTTGATCGTACCCGTCCGTTTGAACGTTGCCATCGCTCGCCGCAGCTTGTCGGCTTCGGCCGGCGTAAACCCGGCTGCCGTGATAGCAATCTGCATGGCCTGTTCTTGAAACAGCGGAACACCAAGCGTGCGTTTCAGAACCTCCTTCAGTTCCGGCTTCGGATAATGCGGTTCCTTGCCATGCCTGAGCGCTTCCCGTCGCTTGAGATAGGGATGCACCATGTTGCCCTGGATCGGGCCGGGACGGACGATCGCCACCTCGATGACGAGATCATAGAATTCGCGAGGCCTGAGGCGCGGCAGCATGCTCATTTGCGCCCGACTTTCAATCTGGAAAACGCCGACCGTATCGGCGCGGCAGATCATGTCATAGACCGGCTTGCCGTCCGGATGATTGGCATTGCCGAGATCGGCGAGCGCCTTCTTCACATCATAGTGGAGGAGGAGCAGATCGAAGGCTTTGGCAAGGCAGGTCAACATTCCCAGCGCCAGGACGTCGATCTTGAGAATATCGAGGGAATCAAGGTCGTCCTTGTTCCATTCGATCATATAACGATCATCCATCGCCGTATGCATGATCGGCACGACTTCATCCAGCCTGTCCCTGGTAATGACAAAGCCGCCGACATGCTGGGTCAGATGTCGCGGAAAGCCCATCAGCGTCGAGGCATAGGAAAGAACGCGCTGCGTCGTCCGATCCTTAAGATCGAGACCGGCAATTTTCGCCTCGCGCTCGGACAGCTCCTCCGTCGACCAGCCCCAGACACCGCTCGCCAGAGCCGACTGCACATCCTCCGACAGGCCGAAGGCCTTGGCCACCTCGCGGCCGGCGGAACGCGCCCGGTAGCTGGTGACCGCCGCTGTCAGTCCGGCATGCTCCTTTGAGTAATGCTTATAGATATACTGAATGACGTCTTCGCGCCTCTCATGCTCGAAATCGACGTCGATATCAGGCGGCTCCTCCCGCTCCGTCGAGATGAAGCGCTCGAACAAAAGCGTCGTGAGCTGTGGATTGACCTCGGTAATTCGAAGGCAATAGCAGACCGTGGAATTGGCGGCCGAGCCGCGTCCCTGGCATAGGATATTTTGACTGCGGGCATACTCCATGATGCGATGTACCGTCAGGAAATAGGGCTCGTACTGCCTCTGCTTGATCAGCTCGAGTTCATAATCGATTTGTTTGGCGACCTTTTCCGGAATGCCATTGGGATATCGCCATTTGGCACCTGTCCGCGTCAATCGCTCCAGCGTTTTGGATACGGTTTCGCCCTCTACACTCTCATCGGGATAATTGTGCTTCAGCTCATCCAATGAGAAAGACAGCCGGCTAAAAAACCTCTGCGTATTGGCAATGGCCTTCGGATAATCTTTGAAAAGACGCGCCATTTCGGTGCCACCTTTCAGATAGCGTTCGGCATTCGCCGCCAGCTTGAAACCGGCCTCGGCGATCGGGACATGTTCACGGATCGAAACGACGATATCGGCAAGCGGTTTGCGCTCGCTCGCGTGATAGAGCGGCTGATTGGTAGCGATCAACCGCACTCCGTTTCTGAGCGCGAGGAGGGAGAGTGTCGCGAAGGACAGATGATCCCGCCCGTCATAGGCGGGCGACAGCGCCATGTGGAGTTTCCTGCCGAAGCGCATCCAGAGCCGCGCCAGGCACTCTTCCAATTTCGCCTGTCCCTCCAGCGCTTCCACGCTCGCAGCATCCGGAACGAGCGCCAGCATCATCTCGTCACCCCATTCCAAGAGATCGGCTTCGTAAAGCTCGCAGTCTCCTTTCTCGGCACGCAGATTGCCGGCGCTCAGCAACCGGCAGAGATGCGCCCAACCCTTGCGATTCTGAGGGAAGGCAAGGATGTCGGGCGTATCGTCCGAAAAGACCAGGCGAGCGCCGGGCTGAAAGCGATAGCCATGCTGTTTGGCGATGATATGCGCCCTCACCACACCGGCGACACTGTTGCGGTCAGCGATGCCAAGACCACTAAGCCCAGCGACCTTGGCGGCCAGAACCATTTCTTCCGGATGCGAAGCTCCTTCGAGAAAGGAGAAATTCGATCGTGCCCCGATCTCGAAAAAGGGCGCGATTTCAGGGGTTGGGGCAGGGGCAGGGCCGTTCATGCGAAGACCCCATGCATGTACCAACTCGGCGGTGTGACGCCCTGACCGTAGAGCCCCCTGCGGAACAGCCAGAAACGATGACCGGCGTCATCCTCGATGCGGAAATAGTCACGGGTCGGCGTATCCTCCTCGTCGATCCACCATTCTGCTGCAAGCCGCTCCGGCCCTTCCGCCCGCAGCACCCGGTGCGTTATCCGCCGCCAGCGGAACTGCCGAGGCGGGCCGTCAGGCACTTCGGTGGCAAAGGTTTCGATCGGCTCGGGCATCCGAAACAGCCGGAGCGGCCGCTCCCCGCGGAAAAAGCCATGACCGGCATGCTCGCTTCCCGTCCGCCTGTGCGCAGCAAGGATTTCTACGACGGGCATCGGTCGTACGGCTCGTTCAGGAATATGGCTTTCCTGCAACTCGAAGCCCTGCAGGCAATCCGGCCCCAGGCGGGCGGCCACCCGATCGACAAAAGCAGCGAGCGACCCGTCCTGGCAGTCCTCTCCGACAAAATCGTCCTGCGTCGCGTCGAAAGGCGCATGTTCCAGGACATTGAGGCGGACGATTTCGAAGCCGTATCCCGCATCAATATCATCATGAACTGCGGTAAAGCGTTCTGTAAACAGACCGGCGATCCGCCTCGGCTCCCGCAGCGGCTGCGACGCCCCGGCGGCGATGCGGAAGACCGCGCCATCGACCCGGAACAGCAAAAGCTCGAAGGAACGGCCACCGACACCACGCGCCTCCAGTCCGGGCTTCAACGTTTCGGCAAGCTGGTGTGTCAGTTGCAGAATATCGGCCTCCGCCTGTACCGGCTCGGCAAGCCGCCGCTCGGCTGACAATTGCGCAACCGGGCGGCGCGGCGAGATCGGTTCCTCGTTCAGGCCCACGGCCTGATCGAGCCGCAAAAGCAGTTGCGCGCCGAAACGGCGGGTCAGCGGCGCCCGCGGCGCGGCCAGAAGATCGCCCACCTGCTTCAATCCCAGCTTCTGCAATGCGGCGACGGTTTCCTCGCCGAGCCTCAGCGAGGCGACCGGCAGCGGCGCCAGCGCCTCTTCCATGGCCTCGGGGGGAACGACGCGGCTGTCGTCGAAGCGGGCAACCGCCCAGGACAGGCCCGGCGCGGAGGAGATGGCGCCGCGGACATCGAGACCAAGCTGGGAAATCCGGATCAGAATATCTTCGAGCAGCGCCTCTTCGCCGCCGAAGAGATGGGCACAGCCGGTAATATCGAGGAAAAGCCCGTCCTTGCCGTCGATCGCCACCAGCGGCGTATAGCGATCGCACCAATCGGCGATCGCCTCCAGCAGTTTGCGGTCCGCCCCCGGATCCTCTTCGACGACGTCAAGGGCAGGACAGATCGCCTTCGCCTCGGCAACGCCCTGCGCGAGCTTCAGGCCGATCGTCTCGGCCCTTTCATTGAGCGCGGTGAGCCGCATGGCATTGTTCAGCTTGCCGGCACAGGCGAGCGGCGGCGCCTCAAGCCGACCGGTCGAACGCCAGGACAGACCCCATCGCTTGCGGGCGATCCGATCGGTCGGCAGATGCGGAAAGGTCAGCGCCAGAATGCGCTGCGTATTCACCGGGAAAGGCAGGGTGCTGAGCGTCGAGGACAGGGGCAAACTGGCGGTCATGGGCATTCCACTCCAGGGTTATGGAAAAGGGCGCCGGGTTGCGGCTTTTTTCCAGGGTGAGACGAAAGGCCGGATGACCGATGCTGCCGCCAAGCAGCGATCCATCCGGCAGGGGCCGTGCCAAGGCCGGCGCGGGTTCGACGGAGAGACGGAAGAGAGCGCTGCTCGCCTCCTCCTCGCCTCCCTGTCGCAATAGAAACAAGGGCCGTCCCGCCGCCTTGGCCCGAAGCGCAAGCCGCCGGCTTTCGGTGAGCCCGAAGCGGACCGGATTGCCGCGTATCTCCAAAATGACGACCGCAAAGGCCGCACTGACAAGCGCCGTCTCCGCCAGCCATAGCGCCTCTTCCAGCTTGCGCGGCGATGCCTGCAGAAAACCGGCCGGCTCCAATCCGAAATCCCGAAGCCCGATCGCATAGGGCAAGCCCGCTTCCATCGCCGCGACCGTATCGCCGATCCATAAAACCGGCAGTACGGCCGCGGTTTTGCCGGCGGCTTGCCCCCCAGGCCGCGCAGCGAGAACTCTGAGCCGTGCAGCAAGAGCGAGGGTGAAACCGCTGGCCGCTCCGGCATCACGCAAGGCGAGCGAACGGATCTCCGTCAGCGCATCGAGCGGCACGCCGCCCTGCATCGCCTCGTCGAGATCGGCAACGCCTGTCGCAAGCGGCTGGACAGCATCGGCCGAACCGGCCTCCGGCTCCGCCGCCCGTGCCTCATGCGCCGCTGCTGCCAGCGCCGGTATCGGCCTGCCTTCCAGTCGGGCAATGGTTTCACGCAGGGCAAAAAGCGTCTCCCGCGCCACGGCGGCCTCAGCCATGACGTTAGCTCCAGATCCATTATGTTCCTGTTATGTTCTTATGGATTCCAGAGGTCAGAAGAAGAGTCAACACCATTTTATGAGAAAATATTCCTCTGCCTGATTCCACTCTCGAAAAACCGAAACAAAGGCTCTATATGACCAGCTAAGGAAGGAAGCATTCATGGCCCGCATTGACCAGAGCGAGGATTGGCGGGACCGCCACGCCCCCTCAATCAGCACATTCGAATCTCTGGCCATGGAGGCTTACAGCCACCTGCCGGACGAATTCCGTTCGCTCACCGGCAACCTCATCATCCTCATCGAGGACTTTCCCGACGACGACGTGTTCGAGGACATGGCCCTGGAAACACCCTTCGACCTGCTCGGGCTCTTCGAAGGCCGCGGCATATCGGAGCGTTTCACCGCTCAAACCGGGGAAATGCCAAACAAGATCCGCCTCTATCGTCGGCCGATCATCGATTACTGGGCGGAAAATGACGAAACTCTCGGCGACATCATCACCCATGTCCTGATCCACGAGATCGGCCACCATTTTGGCCTCAGCGACGAGGACATGGAGCGCATCGAGGCGAGCGCCGAGGAAGCAACGGATCGCTGACCCGCCTTCACATCCGAAAATACTGGAAAGGAATAAAGCCCGCCGATTTACTCGCCAGGGTGAAGTCTCTGCTGCCGCCGATCATTCCAATCGTTGACGAGTACCGCTACCCAACCCAACGCCGCGATGACAAAGGGTAAAACGAAGAAAAAGAAGATGGCTGCGCTATTCATATTTTCAGCCTCCCCAAACGTGTCTTGCTGCCAAATGTAGTGTCAAAGCAGCAAAAAGCCAACTGGCGCTGGAAAGGATAGCGATCCAGGAGAACTGTAAAGCTGCAGCGCCATTTACAGCCGATACCACGGGAGCGATGAGACCTGCAGCAATGCAGGCAGTCGACGCTCGATCAAGCGCATTGGCAATAGCTTGGTTCGTTCGTTATGGACGAGGGTCACGATAGAATTTACTTTCCTTCCAGATCACTGCTCTGAAAGCTTCATTTCCGGATCGTAATCCTTGCCTTCCACGTCCTTGACGACCGCCTGGCCGCACTGCATCAAGCCGGTCGCAGCATTGAAGGCATAAGTCGGAGAGCCCGAGAGTTCCCATCCCTTGTTGAGAGCCGCGGTCACCTTGTGACAAAAGGAAGAATCGTCCGGTCCGCTGAGGAAGCGATAAAGTTTCATCAAATCGCCTTTCGTAACATGCCGCCCTCATCCTGAGCTTGTCGAAGGACGAGGACGTTCTGAAATTAGGCGCGCTTTATGGACCAGTCTTTCCGCCTCGACAAGATGCAGCCGCTCGACCATGCGGCCGCCAAGGTTCACGACATTGAGTCCGCCCGCTGCCGGATCGGCAAATGCGGCGATGATGGCTTCCGCCTCGGCAAGAGCGGCCTCGTGCGGCCCGAAATGCCGGTTTGCGGCTTCGATCTGGTTCGGATGGATCAGCATCTTGCCGGCAAAGCCCATGGCGCGGCCCTCGGCGCATTCGGCGTCGAAGGCTTCCACATCCTTGAAATCGTTGAAAACGCTGTCGATGGCGTCGAGCCCGTAGGCGCTGACCGCCAAGATCACCTGCATGAGCCAGGGCACGACATAGGTCCGGCCCGGCTGCGGCAATACGCCGGTCTCCTTGCGCAGATCATTGAGACCGACGACCAAACAATCGAGCCGGCTTCCCAGTGTGCGGCCCGCCTCGGCGATGGCCGCGGCATTCAAGACGCCGCGCGGCGTCTCGATCATCGCCCAGATTCGCAGGCTCTCCGGCGCTTCCGCTTCGGCAAACCTGTCGCTAACAACAGTCACATCCTGCGGCTCATCGACCTTGGGCAGAAGAACGGCATCGGGTTCGAGCGCCAGCACCAGCTCCAGGTCTTCGGCGCCAAAGCCGGATGACAGCGTATTGATGCGGATGATGCGCTCTTTGCCCGCATCTTCTTTGCCAGTCTCTTCCTTGCCGGCCGGCGGCAGGCCGGCGAAAAAAGCCCGCAAATTCTCCCGCGCTTCCGCCTTTTTCTCCGGCGCCACGGAATCCTCGAGATCGAAGATGACCGCGTCGCAATCAAGATCGGCTATCTTCGCAAGCGCACGGCGGTTGATCGCAGGGACACTCAGCACCGAGCGGCGCAGGCGGACGGAACGGGGAGGGGCGGGACGGCTCATGACGCAGTTTTGCCGCGCTTTCCGCCGCCAAGCAAGACAACAACGGGCAAGACAACAAAAAGCCATGCTCCTCTTGCAGAGAGAAAGGGAGAGGACCACATTGCTGGGAGTAGAGAGGTCTCCACCATGCAGAATATCCGTTCCTTGTTCATCGCGCTTGCCGGCATTACCGTGTTTGCAGCCCTGGCGCTGTTTACCGTTTCACTCACGCTCGCTGTCGGCGGCATTCTCACCGTCATTATGGTGGGCCGCGCGATTTCGTTGCGGATGAAGCCTGCTCCGGTGCGCGCCAAGGCGAACGGTCAGCGCGAAATGCGCGTTTGGAACGACGGTCGCGGCACGATCATCGATCTCTAAGCCAGACCAAGGCAGGGCGGCGCCTCGCCGCTCTCCAATGCGCTCATCCATGCGCAATTCCTGAACGGCGGAACTGCGGCCGAAGCGCCCGGTTTCAGAGCAGTTCCAAGATTCCCCTTCATTTTCGCAGGGATTTGCTCTATTGGCAGGATAATTCGTGCATAGACGAAAATTGAAGGCAGGACCCCCATGGACAAGTTCGTGAAGTTGACCGGTGTCGCAGCACCCCTCCCGGTCGTCAATGTCGACACCGACATGATCATCCCGAAGGATTATCTGAAGACCATCAAGCGCACCGGTCTTGGCACGGGATTGTTCGCCGAAGCCCGCTACAATGAGGATGGCTCGCCGAATCCGGATTTCGTCCTGAACAAGCCGGCCTATCAGAATGCCAAGATCCTCGTCGCCGGCGACAATTTTGGCTGCGGTTCCTCGCGCGAACATGCCCCTTGGGCGCTGCTCGATTTCGGCATCCGCTGCGTCATTTCGACCAGCTTCGCCGACATTTTCTATAACAACTGCTTCAAGAACGGCATCCTGCCGATCAAGGTCAGCCAGGAAAATCTCGACAAGCTGATGGACGACGCCTCGCGCGGCTCTAACGCCATCCTGACGGTCGATCTGGAAAACCTTGAGATCACCGGCCCGGACGGCGGCTCGATCAAGTTCGATCTCGACGAATTCAAGCGCCATTGCCTGCTGAACGGCCTCGACGATATCGGCCTGACACTGGAAAAGGCCAAGGCGATCGACAGCTTCGAAAAGACGAACGCCGCATCCCGCCCCTGGGCTGCCTGATCGAATTCATCATCACATTTGCGTGTCGAAGCCGGGCTGAAAAGCCCGGCTTTTTCTTTTCATGCCATTGCGGGGAGATGACTGTGCCGGCTGTAATATGCCCGACAAAAAGGGGGATCATATAACCTCTGCGGAGCCTTTCAGGCCGCTCCCGCCCCTCCATTTTCTCCTCCCGATCGGAGCATTTCATGACTTCCCTTCCTATTGTCGGCGCCGCAATGACGCTTGCCGACGTCGAAACCCATCGTGAGTGGCTGCTTGAAAAGCCGCGCGATCTCGAACTGCAGAGCTTCGTCGAAGCCGAAATACTGAATGGCGACTGGGCACCGCTCGCAGAGCGCGCCCGCAAACTGCTCGACGGCCATCAGGGCCGCCTCGGCATCCATGGCCCGTTCTGGGGCTTCATCATCGCCTCGCAGGATCCGGATATCCGCGCCGTCGTCTCCAAGCGCCTCACGCAGGCACTCGACGTCTGCGCCAATATCGGCGCCACGCAAATGGTCATCCATAGCCCTTATACGTCGTGGTCCTACAACAACCTCGACAACAACAAGGGCGAGCGCGAGAAGATCATCGAATATACGCATCTGACGCTGAAGGATGCCGTCAGGCGCGCCGAGGACATCGGCCTGACCATGGTTATCGAGAATATCGAGGACAAAGATCCCCATATCCGCGTCGCCCTAGCTGACAGCTTCAATTCGCCCGCCGTCGCCGTTTCGATCGACACCGGCCATGCCCATTACGCTCACGGCTACACCGGCGCACCGCCGGTCGACTACTATGTCCACGCCGCCGGCAACCGCCTGCAGCATGTCCACCTGCAGGATGCCGATGGCTATGCCGACCGCCATTGGAGCCTTGGCGAAGGCAATATCCACTGGCGCGCCGTCTTCGCCGCCCTCGCCAAGCTCAGCAGCAACCCGCGCCTGATCATCGAGATCAAGGACAAGTCGAAGATCCCGGCCTCGGCCGCCTACCTCACTTCGCTCGGGCTGGCTGAATAAGCGGTTAATCACCGCCCTCGTGGTTCGAGACGGCCCTATGGGCCTCCTCACCATGAGGGCTCATCCTCTCGCCTGGAACTCACTTCGGCCTCAATATTGAGCTTGTCGAAGAATGAGCTTACCGAGGGATCGGGATGTGCCCCGTGATAGCGCGTACTCCCTCCGCCCTCATGGTGAGGTGCGAAGCCCAAAGGGCGCAGCCTCGAACCACGAGGGTCGGCCCCCTAAATCCTGGTTATTTTCGCGCAGGTACACGCCGGAGCGGCCTTTGGCTATGCGCAAAAGATCAGCCCTCATGGTGAGGAGGCCCGCAGGGCGGGTGGCTGCTTTCAAAAGCCCCAAAACCGTACCGCTTCACCGCCTTCCTCGCTTGAAAAGCCGCATTTGCAGGTCTAAGAACCCGCAACCTATTTCTTTTGCGGAGGCTTTTCCCATGACAGTGCGCAATCTCTTCCTCCTGCCGGGCGACGGCATCGGCCCTGAAGCCATGGGCGAAGTCCGCAAGATTATCGCTTATATGAACGAGGCGAAGAATGCCGGTTTCGTCACCGACGAGGGTCTTGTCGGCGGCAGCGCCTATGATGCGCATGGCGCCGCCATCTCCGAAGAGGATATGCAGAAGGCGCTGGCGGCCGATGCCGTGCTCTTCGGCGCCGTCGGCGGCCCGAAGTGGGATAGCGTGCCTTATGAAGTACGCCCGGAAGCCGGCTTGCTGCGCCTGCGCAAGGATCTCCAGCTTTTCGCCAATCTGCGTCCCGCCATCTGCTATCCGGCGCTGGCATCGGCCTCCTCGCTGAAGCCTGAGCTGGTCGACGGCCTCGATATCCTCATCATCCGCGAGCTCACCGGCGGCGTCTATTTCGGCGAGCCGAAGGAAATCATCGACCTCGGCAACGGCCAGAAGCGCGGCATCGACACCCAGGTCTACGACACCTACGAGGTCGAGCGCATTGCCGGCGTTGCCTTCGAACTGGCGCGCACCCGCAACAACCGCGTCTGCTCGATGGAAAAGCGCAACGTCATGAAGTCGGGCGTGCTCTGGAACCAGGTGGTCACCGCGACGCACAAGGAAAAATATGCCGACGTGCAGCTCGAGCATATGCTCGCCGATGCCGGCGGCATGCAGCTCGTGCGCCAACCGAAGCAATTCGACGTCATTGTCACCGACAACCTTTTTGGCGACATGCTCTCCGACGTTGCCGCCATGCTGACCGGCTCCCTCGGCATGCTGCCATCGGCTTCGCTCGGCGCACCCGACGCCAAGACCGGCAAGCGCAAGGCGCTTTACGAGCCGGTGCATGGCTCGGCGCCTGACATCGCCGGCAAGGGCATTGCCAATCCGATCGCCATGATCGCCTCCTTCGCCATGTGCCTGCGCTATTCCTTCGGCCTGGTTTCCGAAGCCGATGCGCTGGAAAAGGCGATCGCCAACGTGCTCGACAGCGGCATCCGCACCGGCGACATCATGTCTCCCGGCAGCCGCCAGGTCGGTACTGCCGAAATGGGCGATGCCATCATCGCCGAATTCAAGGCTCTGTCGGCATAATCGCTGCCTGATATTTCACGTGAAACATCAAGCCCTCGCTCTCAGCTTGCAGAGCGAGGGCTTTTTGTTGAACTCACCGCAACGGACTCCTATTTCCCGTTGCATGAGCACGGAATCGACATCGCCGCCAGTCATCAAAATCCAGAGGCAATCCCGACTTTGGCAGAGACTGGCGCGGCGCTATGACATCAGCCGCAGCCGCCATCGCCGCCTTCCCTGGCTCGGCTATACGCTGACCGCCGTCAATATCGTCATTCTCGCCTTTCTCGTCTTCGACACACCGCTTGGACAGGCTGCAAAAAACCTCTCGCCGCGACTGATCGAAGTCGCAAACGCCGTTACCGATATCGGCAGGCTGGCCTGGATCCTCGCGGCAATCGCCGTCGTGTTTGCCGTCGGCCTTTTCGTCGCGCGACGCTCGCCGATCCATGGGCGCTACCGGTCCGCTCTTCTCATCCGGATGGTCGCCTATGTCGGCCTCTCCGTGCTCACGACCAGCATCATCGTGAATCTTTTGAAATACGTGATCGGCCGCGCCCGGCCGCTTCTTTATGACCCATACGGTATCTTCGGCTTCGAGCCCTTTCACGGCGATTTTCTCTTTGAAGGCTTTCCCTCGGCGCATTCGGCCAATGTGGGTGCGCTCTTTACGGCGCTGGCACTGCTTTTCCCGCGATTCCGGCTGCTGTTCATTGGCATCGGCATCTGGCTTGGGGCTTCGCGCATCATCATCGGCGTCCATTATCCAAGCGATGTCGCTGCCGGCCTGGCGCTCGGCGCCTGGATCGCCTTTGCCGTTGCGGTCCTCTTTTCCCGGTTTGGCCTGGTCTTCTCGACAGGCCAAAACGCTTGGCCGCGGCCGCGGTTGAACCATGGGCTTCGCTGAACTGCGGACAGTCTTAAGTCCGTAAAAAAACTGTCGCAGGAGCCTGCTACGGGTGATCGCCGATTTGGTGGGAGTACCGGCGACAGGCGGGTGGATATGCAGGCGATCTTGACGTCTTTAGACAGGCGGTGGCGGCGAAACAAGAACGGTTTCGCACCGTCGCATTGGAAGATCTGCCTGTTCCTGACCGCCAATATCGTATTGCTTGCTGCCCTGCTGTTCGATTGGCCTGTCGGTGCGACCATCAAGAACATCGCGCCCCCTATTCATTTCTTCGGCAAGTTGCTCACCAATTTCGGCGAATCCGGCTGGATCATCCTGGTCAGCACCTTCCTGTTCTTCGAAGGCTGGGCCGGCAGCCGGCTGCTGCAGTCGCCACGCTGCCGCTGCCAGGCCCTGCGCATCTGTCAGATCGGCGGCTATCTGCTGACGACCATTGCGCTTTCGGGTATCGTCGCCAATCTCCTGAAGCGCGCCATCGGCCGTGCCCGCCCCATGCATTTCGAGGATTGGGGTCCTTTCGGTTTCTCGCCTTTCAACGGCCATGCCGCCTTCGAAAGCTTCCCCTCCGGCCATGCGACCACCATTGGCGCCTTCTTCGTCGCACTTGCCTTCCTCTTCCCGCGCTATCGTTACGTCTTCGTCGCCTGTGCCCTCTGGCTGGCGACCACGCGGGTGATGATCGGCGCACACTATCCGAGCGACGTCATCGCCGGCCTCGCGCTCGGCGGCTGGTTTTCCTTCATGACGGCGATCGTCTATTCCCGCTACGGCCTGCTTTTCCGCATCGGCGAGACCGGCTGGCCTGTGCCGAGATTGCCGCTGCTGAAGGGGAAGTGACCTCTTTGCCGCGGCCTTTGGGGCCACCCTCGTCCTTCGACAAGCTCAGGATGAGGGTGCATACCGCGCCAAGCCGCAGAGGATAAGTCCTTTACTCCGAGGAGCGGAGCCAGAAGAGGTTAGCCCTCATGGTGAGGCGGCGCATAGCGCCCTCGAACCACGAGGGCGGATGAGGGAAAAAATTCCCCTCATCAATATGGCCATGCAACACACCACCGCACCCTGAATGGTTGCCAAGCATCCGCTGCATTCATATATCTGAAGCGGTGAATTTGCGGGAAACCGATCCCGTTTGAGTGTGGCGAAAACGATGACCGATGCAGGACAGACGCGACTGAGCGAAAGGCAACTCGGGTTGATTTCCCGGGCGCTTGCCGAGCCGCGCCGTGTGCAGATTCTGAAGGAAATCGGCGGTCGCGCCGAGCCCATGCCTTGCAGCGTGCTGACGCAATGCCACGCCGTCAGCGCCGCGACGATATCCCACCACATCAAGGAACTCGAAAACGCCGGCCTCATCGAAATCGTGCGGGAAGGCAAGTTTGCAAACCTGCTGCTTCGGCGCGATGTCCTGAATGCCTATATGGCGGAACTTGCCAACATTTGAAATTCTTTTCTTTGCATACCCCCATCGCTGCTCTTGTATCAATTAGATGATTATCTAAATATCTAAGGGACGGGATGACGGTCAACAAAGAAGGCCTCGTCGTCGCCGATAATTCGATAGTTATAAAATTATCTAGCAACACCTCTACAGGAGATAACATGAGCAAGCTCGCAGGCAAGGTCGCTATCGTGACCGGAGCATCGAAGGGTATCGGCGCAGGCATCGCCAAGGCATTGGCCGAGGCGGGTGCGGCTGTCGTGGTCAATTATGCCTCGAGCCGCGAAGGCGCCGACAAGGTCGTGGCCGAGATCACCGCCAAGGGCGGCAAGGCGATCGCAGCGCACGGCGATGTCTCAAAAACCGCCGACGTGAAGCGGCTTTTTGCCGAAACCAAGGAGGTCTTCGGGGGCCTCGACATCCTCGTCAACAATGCCGGCGTCTATCAATTCCAGGCGCTGGGAGAGATCACCGAAGAGGAATTCCATCGGCAATTCAACATCAACGTTCTCGGCACGCTGCTGACGACACAGGAAGCGGTGAAACATTTCGGCCCCGAAGGCGGCAATGTCATCAACATCGCCTCGACCGCCGTCACCATGAACCTGCCGGCCACCGCAGTCTATACGGCGACCAAGGCCGCGGTCACCTCGATCACCCAAATCCTTGCCAAGGAACTCGGTCCGCGCAACATCCGCGTCAACACCATCTCGCCCGGCGGCGTCGAGACCGAAGGCGTCATTGCAGCGGGTCTCATCGGCAGCGATTTAGAAAAGCATATGGTCTCACAGACGCCGCTTGGCCGTCTCGGCCAGCCGACCGATATCGCGCCCATCGCTGTTTTCCTCGCTTCGAAGGATTCAGGCTGGCTGACGGGTGAAACCCTCTATGCCGGCGGTGGTCTGAAATAACCGCTTAGCCGCAGAGCCGCTTTCCTCCCAACGAGGGAAGCGGCATTGTCTCACGCCATAGCGGCCCCGATCCGCTCGGCAAGCCGGTCACAATTGCCAAACTGCCTCCGTCTTCATACTATCCTTGCTGTTCGGGTTTTTCGTAGATCCCGCAGCGCTTTTGCTGCAAGCGACATCTTGACCGCGAAAACTTTCAAGACAGATCCTATCTGCAATGCGATCCCTGGCGGGCGAACGCCGTGAATTCCCATGAAAGTCTCTGAGAGATCGCTGTTGCGACCAACGAAACGGAGCACGTCATCATGAATAACGCCAATACGAAATCGAAACTGGGCACCCGCACCAATCTCAGCGAAGAAGCGACACGCGATATTTCCGCAGCACTGAATTCGCTGCTGGCCGACGTCTTTTCCCTTTATCTCAAGACCAAAAATTTCCATTGGCATATGAGCGGGCCGCATTTTCGCGATTACCACCTGTTGTTGGACGAGCAGGGCGAGCAGATCTTCGCCATGACGGACCCGATGGCCGAACGCGCCCGAAAGATCGGCGGCACCACGCTGCGTTCGATCGGCCACATCGCCAAGCTGCAGCGCATCTCCGACAACGATGCCGAATATGTCGACGCTCAGGACATGCTCGCCGAACTGGCCGATGACAATCTCAGGCTTTCCGCCGAAATCCGCGCCGCCCACGATGTCTGCGATGAATATGGCGATGTCGCCACCGCCAGCCTGCTTGAAGTCTGGCTGGACGAGACGGAACGCCGAACCTGGTTCCTGTTCGAATCCACACGCAACAGCAATCGCTGAGGGTCTAAGTCGATTTCCGCGTTCCCGCCTCGATGAGAACGCGGAAATCCTTGACTCCTGTGGAAAACCCCTTAGAACCGGCGGCGGAAAAGGAAGACCTCCATGGTTCGCTTCGAACAGATCGATAGCTTCGGTCACCTGGCAGAATTTGCCGGGCAGGAGTTCCGTTTTCCGGTTTCTTCCAAAACCAAGGCCAAAACGACGACGAAAACCGTCTGACGTCTCTGGCCTGCCGCTCTCTCCCCGGCTCGGCCGGGGACAGGAACCGGTCGTTAACGACCGCGGTCCCCCCTCGCTGAAGAGGAGAGAAGAGAAAGAGAGCTTGAGAAATGGGTTTCAAAGTTGCAGTAGCGGGCGCGACCGGGAATGTCGGCCGCGAAATGCTCAATATCCTGTCCGAACGCGGTTTTCCGGCTGACGAGGTCGTAGCGCTGGCATCAGCCCGCTCGCAGGGCACCGAGGTTTCGTTCGGCGATCGGACGTTGAAGGTTTCGAACCTGGAGAACTACGATTTCTCCGACACCGATATCTGCCTGATGTCGGCCGGCGGCGATGTCTCCAAGAAGTTCTCGCCGAAGATCGGCGCCCAGGGCTGTGTGGTCATCGATAATTCTTCCGCCTGGCGCTACGATGCCGACGTGCCGTTGATCGTGCCGGAAGTGAACCCCGATGCCGTCACCCAGTTCACCAAGCGCAACATTATCGCCAACCCGAATTGCTCGACCGCGCAGCTCGTCGTGGCGCTGAAGCCCCTGCATGACTTCGCCAAGATCAAGCGCGTGGTCGTCTCCACCTACCAGTCCGTTTCCGGCGCCGGCAAGGACGGCATGGACGAACTGTTCAACCAGACCCGCGCCGTCTTCGTTGCCGATCCGATCGAATCGAAGAAGTTCACCAAGCGCATCGCCTTCAACGTCATTCCGCACATCGATGTCTTCATGGAAGACGGCTACACCAAGGAAGAATGGAAGGTGCTGGCCGAAACCAAGAAGATGCTCGATCCGAAGATCAAGGTCACCTGCACCGCCGTGCGCGTACCGGTCTTCATCGGCCATTCGGAATCGGTTAACATCGAGTTCGAAAATGAGATCACCGCCGACCAGGCTCGCGATATTCTGCGCGAAGCACCGGGCTGCCTTGTCATCGACAAGCGCGAAAACGGCGGCTACATCACGCCTTACGAGTCCGCCGGTGAGGACGCGACCTATATTTCGCGTATTCGCGAGGATGCGACGGTCGAAAACGGTCTCAACATCTGGGTCGTCTCCGACAATCTGCGCAAGGGCGCGGCGCTGAACGCCATCCAGATTGCGGAACTCCTGATCAACCGTGGCCTTGTCAAGCCGCGCAAGCAAGCGGCATAAACGGTTTATAAACCATTTACGGTTTTTCAACCTTTGCTGGCTAAGCAGGATTCAAAGAAAAGCCTCGTCATTTCGGATCGAAAGACGGGGCTTTTACAAGATGCGTTAGGTACATGTTTCACGTGAAGCGAAAATATTGATCGCGAAACCGTGATAATGACAGAATTGCCGGATACTGGCATGGTCCGGTCACAGTAAGACCGCGCATAGGCCTGGAAAATCGAAGGCATATGCGCCATCAAAAACCGTTACCGCGCCTTGCGCGGTAAGAATTCGGGGACTCTGAATGCGCATGACAAAGTCTGGAATGGCAGCTCTCGTGGCAGGCGGGTTGCTGTTGGTGACGCCGTTTGCGGCCAATGCGGCAGCTTGCGGCAACTCTTCGGCTGGTTTTGAGAATTGGGTGCAGGAATTCAAGCAGGAAGCGCAGGCCCAAGGCGTCAGCGCCTCTGTTCTCGACCGAGCCTTTGCCAATGTGCACTACAATCAACCGACCATCCGCGCTGATCGCGGCCAAAAGAGCTTCAAGCTCTCGTTCGAAGACTTCATGAGGAAGCGCGGCGGCCAGGCAATCATTACCCGCGGCAGAAGCATGAAGCAGGCCAATGCCGCGCTGTTCTCGAAGATCGAGAAGCGCTATGGCGTGCCAGCCGGCCCGATCATTGCCATTTGGGGAATGGAAACCGGTTTCGGCGGCTTCATGGGCGACCAGCATACGCTCTCCGCCGTGTCGACGCTCGCCTATGATTGCCGCCGCTCCGATTATTTCACCGATCAGCTCTATGCTGCCCTCAAGCTCGTCGGCGAAGGCTATCTGAGCCCCACCGCCCGTGGCGCAGCCCATGGCGAAATCGGCCAGACCCAATTCATGCCGAAGAACGTCGTCAATTTCGGTGTCGACGGCGATGGCGACGGCAAGGTCGATCTGGTCGGCTCCCGTGCCGACGCGCTGGCCTCGACGGCAAACTTCCTGAAGGGCCATGGCTGGCAGCCAGGTCTTGGCTATCAGCCCGGCGAGCCGAATTTCGCGGCGATCGGCGGCTGGAACGATGCAGCCGTCTACCAGCAGGCAATCGCCTATATCGGCAAGCAGATCGACGGCCAATAATCACGGCGACAAATCAACGAAAAAGGCGCTCGGCCAGATGGTCCGGAGCGCCTTTTTCGTTTGTCTCTATTGTACTCTCAGATTTCCGGCCGGATAAAATCGCGCGTCTCCGGGTCCATCAGCCACAGCTCGCCGGTCGAGATATCGAACCACGCACCGTGCAGGCTCAATTTCCCTTCCTCTTCCAGCGCCTTGATATCGGGAAAGCTGCGCAGATTGTCGAGCGAATTGCGGATGGAGATGCGCTCCAGCGCCGTCTGCCGCTCGGCCGGCGTCATGACGTCATTGCTCTGGATCTGCTCGGCGGCTGGCCTTACGAGGCTCATCCAGCGGCCGATGAAATTGCCCGGCGACAGCGGCTCGGCGTTGGGGTCCAACGCCGCCCGGATGCCACCACAGCGGCCATGCCCCATAACGACGATATCCGAGACCTTCAGGGACTGCACTGCGAATTCCAGAGCCGCCGACGTCGAGTGAAAATGGCCGTCCGGCTCGTGCGGCGGGACCATATTGGCGACGTTGCGGATGACGAAAAGCTCTCCAGGACCGGCATCGAAAATGGTCTCCGGGGCCGAACGGCTGTCGGAACAGGCAATCACCAGGGTTGAAGGCTTCTGCCCTTCCTCCGCCAGGCTGCGATAGCGCTCGCGCTCATCGACATAACGCCCGCTCATGAAGTTGCGATAGCCGTTCAGAAGGGAGGGAGGAAAGCTCAGCATGATATTGAATTACCGCGCACCGCGACCGATGGCAACTATTGCGCTGCAAAAACCTCTCGACATTGCCGATCCGCTATTTCTTCCGTCGCTGCGCTGGATGCAGCAGGCGTCGCATCTGCACCATTGCCATCGGCGTCGACAGGCTGGAAGCATCGGCGGCAAGCGTCAATTCGTCGCTGCCGCGCTTGACCGCCCGCGCCAGCACCTCGTAGACGCTGGCCGTGGTCAATTGCAAAGCTCGCTCTTCGTCCATCCCTGACAGCAGCCGCGACAGGAACACGGCCGAGAGCAGGTCGCCAAGTCCGTTCGGCGCATTGTCGATGCTGCGATGTTCGGCAAACAGCGCGTTGCGGCCGCTGAGATAGAGATTGCCGGTGCCGCCGGTCATCATCGGTACGGCCGACGTTACGAGCATGCGGGGCGGCCCCAGCGCCAAGGCAGCGTCCATGACGGCGTTATTGTCCTCCAGCGGCGCGCCGGCGAGCCAGGCAAGCTCGTGGCGGTTCGGCGTTGCCAGCGATGCGAGCGGGATGAGATGATCGCGGATCGCTTCGGCGGTTGCTTCGGGCACATAGAGCCCCCCGGAATCGCCGATGACGGGATCGCAGGCATAGAAGAGATCGGGGTTCTTTTCCCGCAGTGCCGTGACCAGCCGCGCGACGGAGCGTGCCTGTGCGGCATTGCCGAAATAACCCGACAGCACCGCCTTCACCTCCGCCAGCCAGGGCGCGGCGATGAGGTCGTCGATCGCATGGTCGAAATCCGCCTCGGCGAAGGTCAGCCGCGTCGATCGGCCATGGCCGGGGTGCCAGGGCAAAACGATGGTCGGCAGCGCCCAAACGGGGTGACCGAGGGTTTCCAGTGCGAAGACGGCGGCGCGATTCCCGACGGAGCCTCTGACGACATGGCTGGAGATGACGATAACGGCGCCCGCCGCAGTGTCCGACATGATGCTTGCTTCCAGTTCCGAACTTCCGGCCTCGATGGCGCGGTTGATGAGCCTTTTATCGTTACTCCGTCAATCACACTTCACAGAGTCATGAAAACCTTTGTTGACTACGCAATATCCCAATTCTGCGGCGATTTTCACGCGGTTTGCAGGGGGATCACGCAAAGCAGCAAGATTCTTCAAAATTTGAGACCAAATCGGTCGAAAAGCGATGAAATCCGCATTCATTTTGCCAGTTTTTTCGATAAACCTTCTGATAAGGTCACCAAAATTCTGAATAGGGGAGGAATTTCATGGCATCCAGGACCAATCCGAAACGGGAAAAACAGATCGAAGCGGCGCGTAAGATCGCCGCCGCGACCGGCGAGGCGCATCTCGATCCGGAAATCCTGTTCGGCCGGGCGAGCAACGATGATTTGGAGCGCTACAGCCCGGAAATGCTCGCCCTTGCCGCCGTGCATGCGGCGGGCGAACTGGCGGCCTGGAGCGGCACCTCTCCCCGTGTCACCGTCGAACAGGTCGCCAATATCGACCCCGAAGGCACCCCCGTCTCGATCCTGTCGATAACGGACCATAACATGCCGTTCCTCTACGAATCGGCCATGGGCGAGGTGACGAGCAGCTACCGCGACCTTTACATGGCGGTGCATCCGATTCTCGTCATCGAAGACGGCAAGCAGCCGACGCTCTATTCCGCCGATCATCCGAGCGATCCCGCCGATCGCGTCAGCCATATTCAACTGCATCTGTCGCCCCTGACTGCGACGCAGGCGGCGGAGCTGATCAAGCGCGTGCAGACCGTGCTCGACCAGACCCATCTGACCGTTTCCGACTGGAAGCCGATGCTGACGCGGCTCGATACGGTGATAGCGGAGCTTTCCACCTATGAGGCCATTGGCCGCCGCAAGACGGATCGTGATGAGGCGCTGGCCTTCCTCGCCTGGCTTCGTGACGGCAATTTCACCTTCCTTGGCATGCGCGAATATGTCTATTCCGGCAAGGGCGCCGACGCCAAGGTGGAGCGCGACCGTGGCGCTGGCCTCGGCATCCTCTCCAATCCCGATGTCCTCGTCCTGCGTCAGGGAAAAGACGCCGTCACCACCACGCCGGAAATCCTCGCCTTTCTCGACGGGCCGGATTTTCTGATCGTCACCAAGGCTAATGTGAAGTCGGTCGTTCACCGTCGGGCCTATATGGACTATGTCGGCGTTAAGCGTTTCGATGCTGACGGCAAGGTCACTGGCGAACTGCGCATCGTCGGCCTCTATACCTCCACCGCCTATACCAGCGCCGCCGCCGAGGTGCCGCTGCTGCGTTCCAAGGTGCAAAAGGTCAAGGACCATTTCGGCTTCGACCCGGCCAGTCATTCCGGGCGCATGCTGGACAATACGCTGGAATCCTATCCGCGTGACGATCTCTTCCAGATCGACACGACGCTGCTTGCAAGCTTTGCCGAGCAGATCAACGACCTTGCCGACCGGCCGCGCGTCCGTGTGCTGCCACGCATCGACCATTTCGACCGCTTCGTCTCGGTCATCGTCTACGTTCCGCGCGAAGAATATGATTCCGTCGTCCGCGAGAAGATCGGCAATTATCTGAAGACCGTCTATGACGGCCGTGTCTCCGCCTACTATCCGGCCTTCCCGGAGGGCGGCGTGGCGCGCGTGCATTTCATCCTCGGGCGCAGCGGCGGCAAAACCCCACACATTCCGCAGGCCAGGCTGGAAGCGGCGATCCGCGCCATCACAGCCCGCTGGGACGATCGCTTCGAAATGCTGGCCGGGCCCAAGGCGCCGCATATCTCCGTCAGCCAGGCATTCCAGGAGGCCTTTTCGCCGGAGGATGCCGTTGCCGATTTGCCCGATATCACCGCCACGGTCGGCGCTGGACAGATCCGCATCGCCTTTTATGTCCGCAAGGACGAATCGGGGGATATCCTGTCCTTGAAAATCTTTCACGGCGAAGGCAATCTGGCGCTGTCGCGGCGCGTGCCGCTGCTCGAAAATCTCGGCTTCAACGTCCTCAGCGAGCGGACCTTCGACATATACGTCACCGCCAAGGACGGCGCGAATGGCCATGTCGTTCTCCATGATATGGAGCTCGAAGCCCGCGGCGGCGTGACGATCGATCTCGCTCGGCACGGTGCGGCGCTGGAAGAAGCCTTCCTCGCTGCCTTCGGCGGCACAATCGACAATGACGGCTTCAACCGGCTGATCGTCTCAGCCGGCCTTTCCGCCCGCGAAACCAATGTCCTGCGCGCCTATGCCCGTTATCTCCGTCAGGCCGGTATCGCCTATTCACAGGACTACATTGCCGCGACGCTCGACAAATATCCGCGCATTGCAGGCTCGATCTTCCGCCTCTTCCACGACACGCTCGACCCGAAGCTCAGCGAGAAGAACCGCACGAAGAAACTCAGCGAATTGCATGCGGCGATCGAAACCGAACTCGCCGACGTTCCAAGCCTCGACGATGACCGCATTCTCCGCCGCTACGTCAACGCCGTCGACGCGACGCTGCGCACCAACTATTTCCAGAGAAATCCGGACGGCACGCCGAAGGCCATGCTGGCCTTCAAGCTCGATCCGAAGCTTCTGGACGGCCTGCCGGAGCCGCGGCCTTTCCGCGAGATCTTCGTCTATGGCGTCGAGGTGGAAGGCGTGCACCTGCGCTTCGGCAAGGTCGCCCGCGGCGGCCTTCGCTGGTCTGATCGCGCCGAAGATTACCGCACCGAGGTTCTGGGCTTGGTGAAGGCGCAGCAGGTCAAGAACGCGGTCATCGTGCCTGTCGGCGCCAAGGGCGGCTTTTATCCGAAGAAACTTCCGGTCGGCGGCAGCCGCGACGAGATCTTCAATGCCGGCCGCGAGGCATACAAGACCTATATCCGCACCCTGCTGTCGATAACAGACAATATCTCCGGCACCGACATCATCCCGCCGCCGGACACCGTGCGGCAGGATGGAGACGACCCCTATTTCGTCGTCGCTGCCGACAAGGGCACGGCTACTTTCTCCGACACCGCCAATGCCCTGGCGCAGGAAGCCGGCTTCTGGCTCGACGACGCCTTCGCCTCGGGCGGCTCGGCCGGCTACGACCATAAGAAAATGGGCATCACGGCCCGCGGCGCCTGGGAGACCGTCAAGCGGCATTTCCGCGAAATGGATATCGATATCCAGACGACACCCTTCACCGTCGCCGGCGTCGGCGACATGTCCGGCGACGTCTTTGGCAATGGCATGCTGCTGTCGCCGAAAATCCGCCTGCTCGCCGCCTTTGATCACCGCGACATCTTCATCGATCCCGATCCGGACATGGCAAGGACGCTTGCCGAACGGCAACGGCTCTTCAATCTCGCCCGCTCGAGCTGGCAGGATTTCGACAAGAGCGTTCTCTCCAACGGCGCGATGATCATCTCGCGTTCGGCAAAGTCGGTGACGCTAACGCATGAGGCCGCTGCCGCTATCGGCATCGACAAGACGGTGGCAACACCCTTCGAGATCATGACGGCGATTCTGAGGAGCCCAGTGGACCTGCTGTGGTTCGGCGGCATCGGCACCTATGTGAAGGCGCCGGCGGAAACCGATTCGGAAGTCGGAGATCGCGCCAACGATCCGATCCGCATCACCGCAGAAGAGGTTCGCGCCAGGGTGATCGGCGAGGGCGCCAATCTCGGCGTCACCCAGAAGGGCCGCATCGCCTATGGCCTCAAGGGCGGGCGCTGCAATTCCGACGCCATCGACAACTCCGCCGGCGTCAACACCTCCGACGTCGAGGTCAATATCAAGATCGCGCTGGCCTCCGCCATGTTCGAGGGCCGTCTGACGCGCGCCAAGCGCGACACGCTGCTAGCTTCGATGACCGATGAAGTGGCGGCGCTGGTGCTGCGCAACAACTATCTGCAGTCGCTGGCGATCTCACTGACGGAACGCAAAGGCACCGGCAACGGTCTCGAGCTCAGCCGGTTCATGAATGTGCTGGAGGCGGCGAAACAGCTCAACCGCAAGGTCGAGACGCTGCCGGACGACCAGACCTTTGCCGAGCGCTACGCCAATGGCCGGCCGCTCAGCCGCGCCGAGATCGGCGTCCTGCTCTCCTACGCCAAGATCGTCCTCTTCGATGCCTTGGCGGCAAGCGACCTGCCGGACGACCCCTATTTTGCCGCGACGCTCAGCCGTTATTTCCCGGCAAAGATGCAGCGCTCGCATGGCACCGATATTGCCGGCCATCGCCTGCGTCGCGAAATCATAGCGACGGCTCTGGCAAACGAGGCAATCAATCGAGGCGGGCCGGGCTTTGCCGTCAGCATGATGGACGCAACGGCCGCGTCTGCGGCCGAGGTGGTCAAGGCTGCCGTGCTCGCCCGCGACGGTTTCGATCTCGACAGGCTGTGGAACGAGACCGATGCGCTGGATGGTAAAGTTTCCGGCCAGACGCAGAACCGTGTCTATGGCGAAATCACCGAAGTCTACACGGTGCTGACCCGACTGCTGCTGAAAACCGGAGCGGCCAAAGGCAATATCGAGGAAACCGTTAGCCGGCTTCAGGCCGCACTCAAGAGGCTGCGACCAGTCTTCGTCACCGAGATCCCGGCGGATTTCGCGGCCGAGATCGCGACCCGGCAGGCGGATTATCAGGCCGCCGGCCTTCCGGAAAAGCTCGCTTCCGAGATCGCCATGATCTACGCGCTCGTTCTCGTGCCGGAGATCATGCAGATCGCCGAGCGCACGGGCGATACGCTCAACCGCGCCGCAGAAAGCTATTTCACCGTGTCGCAGACCTTCCGAGTCGGCCGCCTGCTGCTCGCCGGCAGCCGGATCATCACCGGCGATCACTATGAAAGCCTGGCGCTGGCCCGCAGCCTCGACCAAATCGCCGGCGCCCGCCGCGATATCGTCATCTCGGCGCTCAGCAATCATCCCAAGGACAAACAGCCGATCCTTGCATGGCATGCCGAAGACCGCATCCGCATCAACCGCATTGCCGAAGAGCTTGCGGGCCTTAGCGAAAGCGGCGATCCGAACCTTGCCCGGATCACCGTCGCCGCCGGCCTCCTGACCGACCTTGCGCATGACCGGGCGAGATGAGACAGTCCGCCCGGCTCGATAGCGCAATTCCAGGAAAAGCGCGAAGCGGTTTTCCGCCCGGAATTGCGTAAGAGCAGAGGGACAGAGCGGTAAAGCGGTTCGGTCAAACGCCGAACCGCTTTAGACGCGCCAAGGAATCAGGGGCAGGAATTTGGTGGCCACAGAAATAGGGGACGACGCGCCGGCAAAAGTGTCGGCGCGGGGCATCTGGGGGTGGATGTTCTTCGACTGGGCGGCACAGCCGTTCTTCACCGTCGTCACCACCTTCATCTTCGGTCCCTATTTCGTCGCGCGATTGACGGAAGATCCAGTGGCCGCGCAGACGACGTGGAGCAATATGGCGACGATCTCCTCGGTGATCATTGCCGTGTTGTCCCCCGTGCTCGGCTCGATCGCCGATCAGTCCGGCGCGCGCAAACCCTGGATCGCCTTCTTCGCCGTCATCAAGATCGTAAGCCTCTTCTGCCTTTGGGGAGCCGCACCCGGCTCGCCGGTGATCTATCCTGTCATCTTCATGATCCTCGCTTCGATCTCGGCGGAGTTTTCCATCGTCTTCAACGATTCGATGATGCCGCGGCTCGTCAGCAAGGAAGATATCGGCAGGTTGTCGAATGCCGCCTGGGGGCTCGGCTATCTTGGTGGCATGATCGTGCTCATCGCCGTCGTGGCGCTTTTGGCCGGCAATCCGCAAACCGGCAAGACCATCCTTGGCCTGACACCGCTCTTCGGCCTCGACGCCAACCTCGGCGAAGATGCGCGCATCACCGGACCGATTTCCGCTGTCTGGTATTTTCTCTTCATTTTGCCGATGTTTTTCTTCACCCCGGATGCCGCCCGCGGCCTGCCGCTGGGGACGGCGGTTCGCTCCGGCCTGCATGAACTCAGAATGACACTAGGCGAACTGAAACGCCGCCGGGGCATCAGCCTTTTCCTGATCGCCCGCATGGTCTACCAGGATGGCGTCAACGGCCTGCTGATCCTCGGCGGCACCTTCGCCGCGGGAATGTTCGGCTGGGCGACGATCGAGATCGGCATTTACGGCATTATCCTCAACGTCGTCGCGATTTTCGGCTGCTTTGTCGCCGGCTATGTCGATCGCTGGCTGGGCTCGAAAATTACGGTCGTCATCAGCCTGACCATGCTGTTGCTGGCTGCGCTCGGTATCATCTCTACCGGGCCGGGCTTTACGCTCTTCGGCCTGGTACCGCTTTCGACCGCCGATTCCGGTGGCCTCTTCGGCACCGCAGCGGAAAAAGCCTATATCGGCTACGGCCTGCTGGTCGGCCTCGCCTTCGGCCCTGTGCAGGCCTCATCGCGCTCCTATCTTGCCCGCAGCGTCAGCCTTAGTGAGGCGGGCCGCTATTTCGGCATCTATGCGCTCTCCGGCCGCGCCACCAGCTTCATGGCGACGCTATTCTTCTCGCTGATGACCTATTGGAGCGGCTCCGCCCGCCTTGGCATGGCAACGCTGATCATCTTCCTCGCCGGCGGGCTGCTGCTCCTACTGCCGACGCCCTATCCGGCGGACAAAGGGAAGTAGGGATATCTCTTTCGTTAATTGCGGATATCCACAGATGACTAGCCCTCATGGTGAGGAGGCCTGAAGGGCCGTCTCGAACCACGAGGGCGGGTACTCCACTCTGGGGCCACCCTCGTCCTTCGACGGGCTCAGGATGAGGGTGGAGTAGCATTGCTCAATGACGGAAATGACGCACGCCCGTGAAGACCATCGCGACATTGTGCTCGTCGGCAGCATCGATGACTTCCTGGTCACGCATCGAACCGCCTGGCTGAATGACCGCCGTCGCACCTGCGGCAATCGCCGACAGCAGGCCGTCGGCAAACGGCAGGAAGGCTTCGGATGCCACGGCGGAGCCGCGCGTCAGCGGTTCGGCAAGCCCCATGGCCTTGGCCGCTTCTTCGGCCTTGATCGCGGCGATGCGGGCCGAATCGACGCGGCTCATCTGACCGGCGCCGATACCCGCTGTCTGGCCGTCCTTGGCATAGACGACGGCATTCGATTTCACATGCTTGGCGACGCGGAAGGCAAACTTCATGTCTTCCAGCTCCTGCGCCGTCGGCGCACGCTTGGTGACGACCTTCAGCTCCATATCTTCGACCAGCGCATTGTCGCGGTTCTGGACGAGCAGGCCGCCGGAGACGGTCTTGGCGGTCAGGCCGGATGCCCGCGGATCGGGCAGGGCGCCAACCGAAAGCAGGCGGAGGTTCGGCTTGCGGGCGATGATCGCCTTGGCTTCCTCGCTGACTTCAGGCGCGATGATGACCTCGGTGAAGAGCTTGACGATCTCTTCGGCCGTTTCCGCATCGAGCAAGCTGTTCAAAGCAATGATGCCGCCGAAGGCCGAAACGGAATCGCAGGCGAGAGCCCGCTTATAGGCCTCAACGAGGCTCGGGCCGGTGGCGACGCCGCAGGGGTTGGCATGCTTGATGATCGCGCAGGCCGGACCCTTTTCCGGCAGGAATTCGGCAACGAGTTCATAAGCCGCGTCGGTATCGTTGATGTTGTTGTAGGAAAGCTGCTTGCCCTGGATCAGCGTCGCGGTGGAAACGCCCGGGCGGTTCTCGCCGGTGATGTAGAAGGCCGCCTTCTGATGCGGGTTTTCGCCGTAACGCATTTCCTCGCGAAGCACGCCGCCGATGACGCGGTGGCGCGGCGTCGCGATGTCCAGAGCCTCGGCGAACCAATTGGAGATCATCGCGTCGTAGGCGGCCGTGCGGGCAAAAGCCTTGGCAGCCATGCGCTGACGGAAAGCATAGGCCGTCTGACCGGCATCGGCGGAAAGCTGCTCCAAAAGCTCCGGATAGTCGGCCGGGTCGGTCAGGATCGTGACATAGGCATGGTTCTTGGCCGAAGCGCGGATCATTGCGGGGCCGCCGATATCGATATTTTCGACGGTCGTCGGATAATCGCCGCCGGCTTTGCGGACGTCCTCGAAGGGATAGAGATTGATGACGACGAGATCGATGCCCTCGATGCCGTGCTCCTTCATCGCCGCTTGATGCTCAGCATCATCACGAATGGCGAGCAGGCCGCCATGCACCTTCGGGTGCAGTGTCTTGACGCGGCCGTCCATGATCTCCGGAAAATCCGTCACTTCGGACACATCGGTAACGGCAAGGCCAGCCGCGGCAATGGTCTTGTGCGTGCCGCCGGTCGACAGCAGCCGCACGCCCTTTTCACTGAGCGCCCGGGCAAGTTCGACGATACCGGTCTTGTCCGAGACGGACAGAAGCGCGGTCTTCACCTTCACTTTGTCGGGGGCTGGGATTTTTTTGGAAACGACGGCCATGGCTTTCTCCATTCTCGCGTGAGGAGATGTCCGGCAAAACGGCGCGGGACAATATGCCCGCCCCGTTAACACAGCTTGACCACTTAGCCTATGGCCGATGGGATAAAAACCAGCGGATTTCCGGCTTTTCGGCAATCGGGAAAACGATCTCGAGCTGGTCGGAGGAGCGCATGCCGGAGGCGTCGGCAAAAAAGATATCCTCGGCCACCAGCACCTCGTTGCCCGGCGAGGAGAATACCCAGGTCTCGCCGTCAGGCGCGATCAACAGCGCCGCGTCGGTCTCGGTCTGCAGCAGGCTGATGGAGGGATGAACGTGGAAGCGGGCAGAGGCGAGACCGTCGCTCTTCAGCAGCGATTTCTTGCCCTCGGGCACGAAAAAGCGGTCGCGGCCGGCAAGAATGGTGCCGCTGGCGTTCAGGCTCAGCTCGCGCTCATGGGCATAGCCAAAGGTCGAGAGATAGCCGTCATGCACTGCCCGGACATAATCACGGCCATCTTCCGTCTCGGCGCGCTCGACGATCACCTTCTTGACGCCGCTGACCATCACGGGGCCAAGCGATTTGGACTTGGAAAATAGGCTCGACGACGTATCGTCGAGCGTCACGGTCGAGTGCGCCGCGGTGGCGCGCGCCGCCTGGACGTAACGGTCGCCTGCAAAATTCGGCGAGCCGGAATTGACGATGAAGCGGGATTTGCCCGAAGACATTTCGAAGGACAGACAGCCGGCATGCGCCGTGCGGCTGAGATCCGCGGAAACCGGCGCCCCGGTATCGATGATGATCACCGCCTGTCCTGCGGCCAGCCGGTGGTATTTGGTATGCGGCAGTGCCTTGAACACCTGGCCGGCGGTTTCGTCATAACGCAGCACGGACATCAGCTCATTGGCAAGCGTCGACGTCGCGCCATTGAACAGCGCCAAGTCGCCATCCTGATGCCGGAAGAAGCGCAGGGCCGGATACATGCGGTCGATGCCAGGGATCAGCCGCGCCGGCGCGTCATGGCCGAGATTGACGTAGGTCTGGCGCAGCGGCAGCAAATCGAGCAGCAGCTCGAGCGCCACGCGCGGATTGCGGGAGATATGTCCGCCATCGGGGAGGATTTGCCGGTCGATTTCGCGGTCGAGCGCCTGACCGGCGCGCTTCAGCGTCGAGGCGCCGTTCGGCATGGCAACTGAGGACATAGCGAGCGCGATCCGCACCCGGAACCGCGTCTCGCCATCCCGCGTCGTTGCGGCCACGCGGCGGAGATAGCGGACATGGAAGACCAGCATGCGCATGAAACGGCGATAAAAACCACCGTCCGTGCCCTGCAGGACCACGGGCGAATGCGACAGCCAGGCAATCAGCCGCTGGGCGGCGATATCAGGCCCCCAAGCTATGCCGTGCAGCCGACGACCGTGCACGGCTATCCAATCGTTGAGGATGGACCGCGCCAAGGCCGAGGCCTGATCGCTTTTTTCCGCCCGCAAATGCCGCAGCCAGCGGAAACTGTGCAGGCGGGCGGCGAAGGCCTGCGACGGCAACTCCAGCCCAAAGGGTGATTTCCCCTCCGTTTCCAGCACCCGGCCGGCCAACAGGATGCGGCCGTTCAAAAGCTCTTCGACGAAAAACGGATCGATGCTGCGCAGGTCCGTGGGAGCCACGATCAACCGTTCCGGCACACGCATCGTGTGGCGGGTGAGACGCAATCGCGCCAACGCCGCGCGGCGCGACATTCGCCGCCATGCTTCCCGCATGTGTAAACTCACCGAACCCTGCCGGAAAACTGCATATTTGCTTATGCTTACTCTCTATCTCTGTGGTTAAGAAGAGGTTAGGAATATGCCAAATAAGGACACTATGCCCTCTTTTTGGTCAGGTCGAGCGTAAGCGCTCCAAAGCATGTCGCGCAAAAGTGCGCAGCGATTTTGCGATAACGACATGCGCAAAATCAAAAGTTAAAGCGCAAGGAGCGAATCCTGGCGATCGCGATGCGCTTTAGCCTCGGCCCTATCGCGAGCGGCGGAGGACGACGGCGAAGAACCCGTCCAGTCCGGAAGCAAAGCCACCGGAAAGCGGCAGCATGTCGGGTGTGGTGCGGAAAGCGCCGAGAGGCGAGATTGCGGCTTCGAGACCGGGCCAATCCTCGGGCTTGATCGGCACTCGCTCGGCCATGTCCGTCTCGGCCAGAACGCGTGCGACGAGATCCTCGCCCTCTTCCGGATCGAGCGAACAGTTGGAGAAGACCACCAACCCGCCAGGCTTGACCAGCGTCAGCGCATGACGAAGCAGGCGCTCCTGCAGAGCGGCAAGCTTAGCGATGTCCTCAGGACCCTTGGTCCAGAGGACATCGGGATGACGGCGCGTCGTACCGGTCGACGAGCAGGGCGCATCGAGAAGAGCGGCATCGTAGAGATCATCGGGCTCAAACTTCGCCATGTCGGCGACGATGGTTTCCGCCTCCAGCCCGAGCCGTGCCAGATTGGCGGAAAGCCGCTTGAGGCGGTTGGCGGATTGGTCTAGCGCGGTCACCTTGCCGCCGGCAAGAACGAGCTGCGCGGTCTTGCCGCCCGGCGCCGCGCAGAGATCCACCACGGCGCGACCGGCAAGCGAACCGAACAGTTTTGCCGGAATGCTGGCGGCAGCATCCTGGACCCACCATTCGCCGTCCGAAAATCCGTCGAGCGAAGGAATCGAGCCTTCGAAGGCGGCAAGCCGCACGCCACCTGTCGGCAAAACGACGCCGTTCAAACGCTTCGCCCAGCCTTCAGCATCGGATTTCACCGTGATGTCGATCGCCGCTGGCTCCAATTGCGTGTCCGAAATCCTGAGTGCCGCTTCGGCACCATAGGCAGCTTCGAGACGCGCCAGGAACCAGGCCGGCATGGCCGGCACGTCGGCAACCCGGGTCAGAATCTCCTGCTTCTCCCGTCCTATGCGCCTGAGAATCGCATTGACCAGCTTGGCAAAGCGGCGATTGCGCGGATCCTGGTTGGCCTGCTCTACGGCGATATCAACAGCGGAATGATCCGGCACGTCGAGATAAAGCATCTGTGCGGCCCCGACCACAAGCACATGATGCAGGGCGCGGGCGCCTTCCGGCAGCGGCGAATCCAGCAATGAGGCAATCGCCGCCTCGATGCGCGGCAAATGTCGCAGCGCCGAGTTCAGGATGGCACGAACCAGCGCCCGGTCGCTCTCGCCGAGCGCCCTATAGGCGGGGTTGCCGCCTTCGGCATCCAACATGCCATCGAGCGGTGTCCTGCGGTCGATAACCGCCGCCAGAATCTTCGTCGCAGCAGCGCGCGCCGCAAATCCCGGCTTGGCAGGACCCGAATCATGCGGCGGGCGATTGCCGGAGGGTCTTCTGTCTTTGTTGAAAGGCTTCTTATTGTTGGAATTCAAGACCAGGGTCCCCTCGGCGGTTGTGAACCACCGCGACCCGTATTCGGTACGGAGCGCGATTTGCGCCCCGGATTAGCAGTCAAGATCGCTCCCGTCGAGCCAAAGCCGGACGGCATGCCGGCGGCAGGGCCGCCGCCATTGCTGTAGCGCGCCATTTCGTGGAGCGCGGCGATGCGGTTTTCCGTGTCCGGATGCGTGGAGAAGAGGTTGTCCATACGCGCACCGGAAAGCGGATTGATGATGAACATATGCGCCGTCGCCGGATGGCTCTCAGCCTCTTCATTCGGGATATGCTCCGCTCCGCGGGCAATCTTACCGAGCGCCGAGGCGAGCCAGAGAGGATTGCCGCAGATTTCCGCCCCGCGGCGATCGGCCGAATATTCGCGGGTGCGGCTGATCGCCATTTGCACCAACATGGCAGCGAGCGGCGCGACGATCATCGCCACCAACACGCCGATCATGCCAAGCGGATTGTTGTTGTCGCGACGCCCGCCGAAGAAGAAGGCGAAATTGCCGAGCATGGAAATGGCGCCGGCGAGCGTCGCCGTGATCGTCATCGTCAGCGTATCGCGGTTCTGCACATGCGCCAGCTCATGCGCCATGACGCCGGCCACTTCCTCCGGTGTCAGCGCATTGAGCAGGCCAGTCGAAGCGGCGACAGCGGCATTTTCAGGATTGCGGCCGGTGGCAAAAGCGTTCGGTTGCGGGCTGTCGTAGAGATAGACTTTCGGCATCGGCAGACCAGCATTACGCGCAAGGTCGCGGATGATGCGGTAGAATTCCGGCGCGCTGCGCTCGTCCACCTCCTGGGCATTATAGGTGGAGAGCACCATGCGATCGGAATTCCAATAGGAAAAGAAATTCATGCCCGCAGCGACGACAAGCGCAATCATCATGCCGGCTTGACCGCCGATCAAATAGCCAACGCCCATGAACAGGGCGGTCATGAAGGCAAGCAGCATGGCTGTGCGCATAAGGTTCATTTGATGTCTCCATCACATCGTCAGTCCGAACCTTTCTCTTTGCGGCCGGACGCACTATGATTTGGCTATTCACCAGCCTATTTCAACGGTTCCAGGCCGCATTCACGCCATGCAGACTGCAGATAACGATAATAAAAACGACGTCGACGCCGGTACGGCGCCTCGCAAACCACTGTCACCAGCCGCCAAACGGGCGCTCGCGGAAGCCGAGGAGCGCCGTAAAGCGCAAATGCAATCCGAACTCCCACCCGAAACCGGCGGCCGCGGCGGCGCCGACCCGGCTCGCTTCGGCGACTGGGAGATTAACGGGCGGGCGATCGATTTTTGAGAGCGGGCTTTAGAAGCCGTTCGCCATGGCGCGTCCTCGAGACAAGGATCGGGTGCCGCAGCAAAGGAAAGCAATGCCCGTAGGCTTCCGTCAGGGTCTGTCTTTCGATGGGAGACGAATGAACTGGGATGGCACCGGTCCTCACCCGCTCGCTTGGTCCGCCTGGTATCCGGCAGTCGATGGGGCGATTGAGATTCCATGGTCGGCGCCTTCCTGGTTTAAACACCAAGCCACCGCGCTTGACGCGCCGATCCAACCATCCTCGCATCCGCGACCTGTGGTGCTGTTGTCTCATGGCTCCGGTGGTGTCGTTCCCGGATTGGAATGGCTCGGCCATTATTTGGCGCAAGCGGGCTTTGTGGCTCTGGGAGTCAACCATCATGGTCATACGGGCAGCGAACCATATAGACCCGAAGGTTTCCTATGTCTTTGGGAACGAGCAAGCGACCTCAGCGCTCTGCTCGATGTCAGCGATTGGAAAGAGGCTTTGTGCGGGACATTCGAGAACCGAGCCTATGTTGCCGGCTTCTCCGCCGGCGCCCATACCGCGATGCTGCTCTCAGGTGCGCGTATAGCCTATTCGCAGTTCGAGCCGGATAATCCTCAAAAGAGCCCCGTACGAGGTCCAAGAGAATTTCCTGATCTGGCCGACCATATTCCTTCGCTGCTTCAGGACAGAATTTTTCTGGAATCATGGAGCCGGCGAAGGAATAGCTTCAAGGACGGTAGATTCGAAGCTGCCTTAGTAATCGCGCCGGGTCGTTCGGTCCTCGGCTTTGCCGAAGAAAGCCTTCAGCAGATAAAGATACCTGTTCACATCATCGGAGGCGACGCGGACATAATCGCGCCCGCCGCCGAATGCTGTTCTTGGCTCCACAATAAGACGCAGTCGAGTTCGATGGATATTATGGAAGGGGGAGTGGGCCATTACACCTTTTTGCCGGAACCCACGCCTCAAGGCATGAAAGCAGAGCCGGAAATCTTCCGAGATACCGCCGGCCTGGAGCGAAAGAGCGTACATGATAGGGTCGCACGCACAGCAGTCGCCTTTTTCAAGGCGTCCAGACGAAGTGAGGATTAGGCGAGGGTAAGCGCTCGCCTAATCCTTGAAAATCGCTATCTCGCCCCAAGGGCGAGATAATCGTGATCAAGCCGCATCCGCCTTGTTCTGCCGGTTGGCGATTAGATCGTCGACGACAGCCGGATCGGCTAGCGTCGACGTATCGCCGAGCGCGCCGAAATCATCCTCGGCGATCTTGCGCAGGATGCGGCGCATGATCTTGCCGGAGCGGGTTTTCGGCAGGCCGGGAGCGAACTGGATCTTGTCGGGCGAGGCGATCGGGCCGATCTCGGCGCGAACGTGTTTTACCAGTTCCTGCCGCAACGCATCCGAACCTTCCTGGCCCGCCATCAGCGTGACGTAGCAATAGATGCCCTGACCCTTGATGGAATGCGGATAGCCGACAACCGCGGCTTCCGAGACATGGTGGTGCGAAACGAGCGCCGATTCGACTTCCGCCGTACCCAGGCGGTGTCCGGAGACGTTCAGCACATCGTCGACACGGCCGGTGATCCAGTAATAGCCGTCTTCATCGCGCCGGCAGCCGTCGCCGGTAAAATACTTGCCCTTATAGGTCGAGAAGTATGTCTGGATGAAACGTTCGTGGTCGCCATAGACCGTGCGCATCTGGCCGGGCCAGCTATCGGCGATGACCAGGTTGCCGTCGGCCGCGCCTTCCAGCACATTGCCTTCATTGTCCACCAATTGCGGCTGGACGCCGAAAAAGGGCAGGGTTGCCGAACCCGGCTTCAGGTCGATGGCGCCCGGCAGTGGCGTGATCATATGGCCGCCGGTTTCCGTCTGCCACCAGGTATCGACGATCGGGCAGCGGCCGTCGCCGACGACGTTGTAATACCATTCCCAGGCTTCCGGATTGATCGGTTCGCCGACCGTGCCGAGCAGTCGCAGGCTGGAGCGCGACGAACGCTTGACGAAGTGATCGCCGGCACCCATCAACGAGCGGATCGCAGTCGGCGCCGTGTAGAAGATATTGACTTTGTGCTTGTCGATGACCTCCCAGAAACGGCCCTGGTCCGGGAAATTCGGTACGCCCTCGAACATCAGCGAGGTCGCGCCGTTCGCCAGAGGGCCGTAGACGATATAGGAATGGCCGGTGACCCAGCCGACATCGGCCGTGCACCAGTAGATATCGCCGGGATGATAATCGAACGTATATTCGTGCGTCATCGCCGCATAGACGAGATAGCCGCCCGTCGTATGCAGCACGCCCTTCGGCTTACCGGTCGAGCCTGAGGTGTAGAGGATGAACAGCGGATCTTCCGCCTTCATCTTCACCGGCGGGCAATCCGCCTTCACCTTGGCGGTTTCCTCATGGTACCAGAGGTCGCGGCCACGCGCCCAGCCCGTCTTGCCGCCGGTGCGGCGCACGACGAGCACGTTCTTGACCATGACATACTGCTTGGCGGCAATATCGATCGCCGTATCGGTGTTTTCCTTGAGCGGAACCGGCTTGCCGCCGCGCAGGCCCTCGTCGCAGGTGATGACGAAAGTGGACTGGCAGTCGACGATGCGGCCGGCCAGCGCCTCCGGCGAGAAACCGCCGAAGACCACCGAATGCACCGCGCCGATGCGGGCGCAGGCAAGCATCGCATAGGCGGCCTCAGGGATCATCGGCATGTAGATGGTGACGCGATCACCCTTTTTGACGCCGTGCTTCTTCAAGACATTCGCCAGCCGGCAGACATGCTCGTAGAGCTCGTTATAGGTGATCTTCTTGTCGATATAGGGATTGTCACCTTCCCAGATGAAGGCGACATTGTCGCCATGCTTCTTCAGATGACGGTCAATGCAATTGTAAGAGACGTTGGTCAGCCCGTCTTCGAACCACTTGATCGAGACCTTGCCGGTGAAAGACGTGTTCTTGACCTTGCTATAAGGCTTGAACCAGTCGATCCGCTGGCCATGCTTGCCCCAGAACCTGTCGGGATCCTCGACGCTTTGCTTGTACCATTTCTGATATTTCGCCGCATCGATCAAAGCGCGCGCTTGAACCGGCTTTGTCACCGGATGAATCTTTTCCGACATGATTTCCTCCTCAACCTTTGGCACCCTCTATAGAGACTGTGGGTGCTCATTCCATGCCATCAATAGCAGCTCAAGTTACGACAGCAATTAGACAAAGCGCATTTCATCGGCAAAGAATTGCAATTCTACAACGCTGCGGTTATATAGGGCCATATTTCCCGGACAATGTGGTGTTACACCCCGGACCGCGACACCGGCGCGGACTGACAGAAGGACTATATCCATGGCTCAACAATTGCTCATGCCGAAGGCAACAGCCATCTGGCTTGTCGACAATACGGCCTTGTCGTTCGACCAGATTGCACAGTTCTGCAAGCTGCATCCGCTCGAAGTCAAGGCCATTGCCGATGGCGAAGCCGCCCAGGGCATCAAGGGCCTCGACCCGATCGCCACCGGCCAGCTCTCCCGCGATGAAATCGCCCGCGCCGAAGCCAATCCGAACCACAAGCTGAAGATTTCCGAACCGAAGGTCCGCGTGCCGGAATCCAAGCGTCGCGGCCCGCGCTATACGCCCGTTTCCAAGCGCCAGGATCGTCCGAACGCCATTCTCTGGCTGGTGCGCAATCATCCGGAACTGAAGGACGCGCAGATTTCCCGACTCGTTGGCACCACCAAGTCCACCATCGAACAGATTCGCGACCGCACGCACTGGAACTCGACCAACCTGACGCCGATGGATCCGGTGACCCTCGGCCTCTGCAGCCAGATCGACCTCGACATGGAAGTCGAAAAGGCCTCCAAGGGCCGTCCGCTGCCGACCGCCGCCGAACTCGGCGCGACGCTGCAGCCGGCACAGGAAACCGAGAAGCTCGGCTTCAGCTATGATCGCGACGACGAGAAAGAAAAGGAAATCGACGCCGACGCCGTCTTCGCCAAGCTGAAGTCGCTGAAATCCTCCACGCCGGACGATGATGACGACGACCGCTATTAAGACACGAGCAATTCCGTGATTCGAAGCCCGGTGAAAGCCGGGCTTTTCTTTTGGCCCTTACCGAGCCCCGAAAATTGCCGACCCAACGCGAACGCTGGTAGCGCCGAACGCGATGGCAATCTCATAGTCGCTCGACATGCCCATGGAGAGCTTTTCGACACCGGCCTTGGCCGCGAGCTTGGCGAGCAGCGCGAAATGCGGCCCCGGATTCTCATCGGCCGGCGGAATGCACATCAAGCCTTCGATCGAAAGTCCAAGCTCCTTCCGGCAGAAGTCGACGAAGGCGATCGTATCGTCGGGCGCAATTCCGGCCTTCTGCGGCTCCAATCCGGTATTGACCTGCACATAAAGCCTCAGCATCTTGTCCTGGCGCTTCATTTCATCCGCCAAGGCGCGGGCGATCTTTTCCCGATCGACCGTTTCGATGACATCGAACAGCGCCACGGCATCGCCGGCCTTGTTAGATTGCAGCGGCCCGATCAGGTGCAGCTCTATCCCGGGTGTTTCGGCCTTCAGCTCTGGCCACTTGCCCTGGCTCTCCTGCACACGGTTTTCGCCGAACACCCGCTGGCCCGCCGTAATCGCAGGGCGGATCGCTTCGGCATCGAAGGTCTTGGAAACGGCGACGAGCTGCACCGCACCCGCCGGCCGGCCGGCCTGACGCTCCGCCGCCGAAATATGGGCACGAACCGCGTTCAATCGCTCTTGAAGTTCCATCTTTTCGCCTCGATATTTGCGATTGTTCCTGACACTTTGCAGTAATGAGGCAGCCGGCCTTTGCCAAGGGCTGATGCCGCGGAATCCGGCTTTGCTTTGCAAAATAAGGCACTTGCCGCACCCACTAAACTTGACGCTTGGTTGGTTTCGTGATGAAGGTCACGGCCAACTCCCCATGATTTTCCGGAATACAAGATCAGATGGCTACCGAACGTTATAATCCGCGCGATGCCGAGCCTCGCTGGCAGCAGAAATGGAACGAGGAGAAGGTCTTCCTCACCGACAACGCCGATCCGCGCGAGAAATATTACGTCCTCGAGATGTTTCCTTATCCGTCGGGCCGCATCCATATGGGCCATGTGCGCAACTACGCCATGGGCGATGTCGTTGCCCGCTACAAGCGCGCCCGCGGCTACAACGTCCTGCATCCTATGGGCTGGGACGCCTTCGGCATGCCGGCGGAAAACGCCGCCCGCGACAACAAGGTGCATCCGAAGGAATGGACCTACCAAAACATCGCCTCGATGAAGGCGCAGTTGAAAGCCATGGGCCTGTCGCTGGACTGGAGCCGCGAATTCGCTACCTGCGACGTCGACTATTACCATCGCCAGCAGATGCTCTTCATCGACATGATGGAGAAGGGCTTGGTCTATCGTAAGAAATCCAAGGTCAACTGGGACCCGGTCGACAGCACCGTGCTTGCCAACGAGCAGGTCATCGACGGCCGTGGCTGGCGTTCCGGCGCGCTGGTCGAACAGCGCGAACTGACGCAATGGTTCTTCAAAATCACCGAATTCAGCCAGGAACTGCTGGACGCGCTGGATACGCTCGATCATTGGCCGGAAAAAGTACGGCTGATGCAGAAGAACTGGATCGGCCGTTCCGAGGGCCTGACGATCCGGTGGGAAATCGTGCCGGAAACCTCGCCGAATGCCGATCGTGAGATCACCGTCTATACGACCCGTCCGGATACGCTTTTCGGCGCCTCCTTCCTGGCGATTTCGGCCGACCACCCGCTGGCGAAGGAAGCCGCAGCCGTGAACCCGGCTATCGATGCCTTCTGCGAGGAATGCCGTCGCGCCGGCACCTCGCTGGCCGCTTTGGAAACCGCCGAAAAGAAAGGCATGGACACGGGAATTCGCGTCCGTCATCCCCTCGACCCGTCCTGGGAACTGCCGGTCTACATCGCCAATTTCGTGCTGATGGAATATGGCACTGGCGCCATCTTCGGCTGCCCCTCCGGCGACCAGCGCGACCTGGATTTCGCCCGCAAATACGGCCTGCCGGTCGTGCCCGTCGTCATGCCCAGGGATGGTGACGCAGCTAGCTTCACCGTCGGCGATGTCGCCTATGACGGCGACGGCGTCATGATCAATTCTCGCTTCCTCGACGGCATGAGCACGGAAGAAGCCTTTGAGACGGTGGCGGCAAAATTGTCGGCGACAAGCCTGGGTAATGCGCCGCAAGCCGAACGCAAGGTGAATTTCCGCCTGCGCGACTGGGGCATTTCGCGCCAGCGCTATTGGGGCTGCCCTATCCCCGTGATTCACTGCGAGAATTGCGGCGTGCTGCCGGTGCCGAAGCAGGATTTGCCGGTCAAGCTGCCGGATGACGTCACTTTCGATCAGCCGGGCAACCCGCTCGACCGCCATCCGACCTGGCGGCATGTCGCCTGCCCGCACTGCGGCAAGGATGCCCGCCGCGAAACCGACACCATGGATACCTTCGTCGATTCGAGCTGGTATTACACCCGCTTCACCGCGCCATGGGAAAACGAACCGACCGACAAGGCCGCGGCTGATCGCTGGCTGCCGGTCGATCAATATATTGGCGGCATCGAGCATGCGATCCTGCATCTGCTCTATTCCCGCTTCTTCACCCGCGCCATGCGCGAGACCGGCCATGTCGAGGCGCAGGAACCTTTCAAGGGTTTGTTCACGCAGGGCATGGTGGTTCACGAGACCTATAGCCGAGGCCACGGCTTGACCCGCGAATGGGTGTCGCCGGCCGACATCCGCATCGAGGAAACCGACGGTCAAAGGCGCGCGACGTTGCTGTCGACCGGCGAAGAGATCGCTATCGGCGCCATCGAGAAGATGTCGAAGTCGAAGAAGAACGTTGTCGACCCCGACGATATCATCGCCTCCTACGGCGCTGATACCGCCCGTTTCTTCGTGCTGTCCGATTCGCCGCCCGATCGTGACGTCATCTGGTCCGAAGCGGGCGTCGAGGGCGCCCATCGTTTCACCCAGCGCATGTGGCGCTTGGTGTCGGAAGCGGCGGAGGCGTTGAAAACCGCTGATTCGAAACCGGCTAAGGGAGGCGACGCGTTGGCGATTTCACAAGTTGCGCACCGCACTCTGAAGGCCGTCCAGGGTGATTACGATAAGCTCGCCTTCAACAAGGCCGTCGCCCGCATCTACGAATTCGTCAACTCGCTGGCTGCGCCGCTGTTCAAGGTTGCCGCCGGCGACACCGATGCCGGCTATCGTTCCGCGGTCCGTGAAGCGGTCGAGATCCTCATCGCATTGGTCGCGCCGATTACGCCGCATCTGGCCGAGGAATGCTCGGCCGCGCTCGGCAACACGCATCTGATCGCCACGAGCGCTTGGCCGAACTACGACGAAGTGCTCGTCATCGAGAATGAGATCGTCTATCCGGTGCAGATCAACGGCAAGAAGCGCGCCGAATTGACAATTGCGCGCGATGCAGATCAGAATGCCGTGCAAGAGGCTGTACTCGCCCTGGATGCCGTCGGAAGCGCATTGAATGGTCAGGCGCCAAAGAAGATCATCGTCGTTCCACAGAGGATCGTGAACATTGTCGTCTGATAATTTTTTCAAGCTCGCTCGCGCTGCAGGCGTTGCGTCCCTGGTTGCCGTTGCCGGTCTTTTGGCCTCCTGCCAGGTCCGGCCGCTTTATGCGGAGAGCACCGGCGTGACCCAGAAGCTTGCCGACGTGACCTTTTCCGACGCCGGCACGCGCGTCGGCCAGCAGGTCCGCAATCAATTGATCTTCATCGCCGGCCGCGGCGCCGGCGAGACCAAAACCCCGAAATATACGGTCGACCTGAGCGTCAGCTCCGGCACCGGCGGCGTTCTCTACCTTCCGTCCTCCGATACGTCGGCCGCCGGCCGTACGACAGTGACGGCATCCTTCACGCTGAAGGATGCCAGCGATGGCAAGGTTCTGAAATCCGGCAGCCGCTCTGTCACGTCGCTGGTGGATTTTCCGACCCAGGAATTCGCCAAGGCACGGGCCATTCGTGACTCGGAAGACCGCGCAGCGCGCGAAGTTGCCGAGCTGGTGGGAGCCGACATCGCTGCCGCGCTCAGCCGCTGATATGAGCGCGCGGCATGGCGGAAATCAAATCTCACGAGTTTGACGGTTTTCTTCAAAACGCCGCGCGCAATTACCGCCTCTTTGTCGTCTACGGCCCCGACCGCGGCCTTGTGTCCGAGCGGGCGGGACAGATCGCCGGCAAAACCGGCGTCGATTTGAACGACCCTTTTTCCCTGATCAAACTCGATGTGAGCGACCTTCAGAGTGACGCCGGCCGCTTGCTTGACGAAGTCAATGCCATTGGCCTGTTCGGCGGTGAAAAGCTGGTATGGATACGCGGTGCCGCCAACGAAAAGACGCTAGTCGATTCGCTGCAGATCATTGCCGACAATCCGCCGGATTCAAGTTTTGTCATCATCGAGGCTGGTGATCTGAAAAAAGGCTCCGGCCTTCGTAAGATAGCCGAGAGCTCCAAAGCCGTCGCAACTATTCCTTGCTATAGCGACGACATTCGCGCGCTGAATAACCTCATTGATACTGAGCTTACCAATGAAAATCTGCGCATCACGCCGGCGGCGCGCCAGATCCTGTTGGATTTTCTCGGCGGCGATCGCATCGCTTCGCGCAATGAGGTCCGCAAACTGGCACTTTATTGCCGCGGGCAGGGGACGATCGAAGAGGATCATGTCGTCGATATTATCGGCGATGCCAGCGCCATTTCAGCGGACGACGCAGTCGACGCCGTTCTGAAGGGCGATTCCGAGGCCTTTCTGCATGCCATGCAAAAGATCGCTTCCTCCAAGACGCCGATGTTTCTCGTCTTGCAGGGTTGCCTGCGGCAATTTCAGTTGCTGGACATGATGCGCACCGAAATGGACGAAAAGCGTGTGCCGCCCGCACAGGTGATGCAGACCCTCGGCCGGCATCTGCACTTCCGGCGAAAACCGATCATCGAGCAGGCGCTCAAGAACTGGACCGCCCCGGCAATTGCACGGGAAATGAAGCGATTGCAGGCGGCCATTCTGCAAACGCGGCAGCGGGCCAGTTTGGAAGACACGATCGCCACACAGACACTGCTGGCGACCACGCTGCAATCAGCCCGCAAGGGCTGACTCACGCGAAACAGCTCAACGCCGCTCCAGCAACCGGCAAATCTCTTCAAGCTGCTCCAGCGTCTTGTAGGAGATTTTCACCCGACCGCCGCTGCCGCGATGATTGATCGTGACATCCAGCCCCAGCGTGTCGGACAAGGTTCTTTCCAATGCCAGCGTATCGGAATCCTTCTCATCCTTGCGGGCGCTTGCAGGACGAGGATCGTTTTGCGCTTTGATATCATTCTGCGCCAGCCGCTCGGCGTCACGCACCGACATGCCCTTGGAAACAATGGTGCGGGCAAGTGCTGCCGGATCTGAGGTCGAAACCAGCGCGCGCGCATGGCCGGCCGAAAGGCTGCCGCCGGCGAGCATATCGCGAACCGGCTCCGGCAGCTTCAACAGGCGCAGCGAGTTGGCGACGTGACTGCGGCTTTTGCCGATGATCTCGCCAAGATCGTTTTGCGTATAGCCGTGCTCGGCAATCAACTGTTCGTAGCCTAGCGCTTCTTCGAGAGGATTAAGATCTGCGCGCTGAACGTTTTCGACGATGGCGATTTCCAGAGCGGTTTTATCATCGACATCGCGCACGATGACCGGAATTTCGATCAGGCCCGCGAGTTGCGCCGCCCGCCACCGCCTTTCGCCGGCTATGATTTCATAGCGATCGATCGAGACCGTACGCACGACCACCGGCTGAACGATACCGTGTTGTCGGATGGAGCTGGCGAGGTCATGCAGCTCGGTTTCGTCGAAATAGCGACGTGGGTTCTTCGGGTTGCGGCTGATGAATTCGATCGGCACCATGCGATCCGGATTGACGCTTGCCCTTCCGGCATCCACCGGCGTCGGCTGGTCCATCTCCCCGATGAGAGCTGCTAAGCCGCGGCCAAGGCGCCGTTTCGAAAGATCATCATTCATCGCAATACTCACTCCAGAACAAATAGTGAATCAAGCAGCCGCCTTACGCTGCCGCTCCCGCTGGATCACTTCCGACGCGAGCTGCAGATAGGCTTGGCTGCCGGCGCATTTCAGATCGTAAAGGATGGCGGGCTTGCCGTAAGAGGGTGCTTCGGACACGCGAACATTGCGCGGGATCAACGTGTGGTAGACCTTCTCGCCCAGATGCGTCCGCACATCGTTGACCACCTGTTGTGCAAGATTGTTGCGGGAATCAAACATGGTTAAGACGATCCCCTGAATATCGAGCAGAGGATTGACGGTGCGACGCACCTGATCCACCGTTTCCAGCAATTGGCTGAGACCTTCCAGCGCGAAAAATTCGCATTGTAGCGGCACCAGAACCGAATGGGCGGCCGCCATGGCATTCATGGTCAACAGATTGAACGAGGGCGGGCAATCGACCAGGATGTAGGAGAAAGCAGTGGCGCCGGCGCCATTCAGCGCGCGGCGCAGCCGGAAGACCCGGTCGGACTGCTGGGCAATTTCCATCTCGATCCCGAGCAGATCCATCGTCGAAGGAACGATATAGAGATTGGGAACAGCGGTCTCCTGAACTGTATCGAGGATCGTATGGGTCCCAATCAGGAGGTCATAGGACGATAGCTTTCGATCCCGCCGCTCGATCCCCAAGCCGGTGCTGGCATTGCCTTGAGGATCGAGATCGACAATCAGAACGCGTTCGCCGATAGCGGCCAGCGCTGTGGCCAGGTTGATCGCAGTGGTTGTCTTGCCAACACCGCCCTTTTGATTTGCGATGGTAATAATCCGGTTTCGCTCGCCGATCATTGCCGCATATCCATTATGGTTAAGTTCGACGTCGAGGGCGATTTAACTCCAAAATAACTGAATCTCGCTCGACAACACTATCGTGTTTTACCAGATCGAATTCCCACCGGCCACGGGCTTTCTCGACTTCACGCTCGTAATCCCGGCCTTTATGCAGCAGCAAACGTATATTTTCATTGCGTTCCGCCCAAGGCGCCGCGTAGTCAAGGAGTAGATCCAGCTCCGCGAGCGCGCGTGCCGAAATCAAATCGCAATAGGGAATGAGCCTGGGCGCTTCTTCAATGCGGACCGCATGGACCGTGCCACGGGCTTCACATTCCCTCAGGCACACACGCAAAAACGCAGCCTTTTTCTGGTTGCTCTCGACCAGATCGACGTGGCCATCCGCCTGTTCCGCTAAAAGAATCGCCGTGATGACGCCAGGAAACCCGCCGCCGCTTCCGAGGTCGACCCAATGCGCCGGTCGTGAGTGGAGCTGAAAAATCTGGGCACTATCGGCAATATGACGGTGCCACAAGTCCCCGATCGTTGACGGCGCAACCAGGTTGATTGTCTTCGCCCACTTCTGAAAGAGCTCAGCAAAGTGCTGCAGACGTCCGTGTGTTTCACGTGAAACACGCACACCGTTCAATTCCATGGCAGGACTCTCACACCTTGCAATTTCAGGAGACGAGCTTCTGCTCTTCCACCCCAATTTGCTTCCGCAAATGGGCAAGCAAAAGCGATATCGCCGCCGGCGTCATCCCGTCGATCCGCGACGCCTGCGCAATATTCTTCGGCCGCGCTGCCGTCAACTTTTGCTTCAGCTCATTGGAGAGGCCGGACAAAGTAGAGAAATCGAAGTCAATCGGAATGATGCGCTCCTCCTCACGTCGCACCTGCACGATATCGGAGGTTTGGCGGTCCATATAGACCGCGTAGGCAGCCTCAATCTCCACAGCTTCAACAACACGCCCCTCAATCGCACGCAACTCCGGCCACAGCGCTGAGAGCGATTCGATGGATTGGCCCGGATGAGACAAGAGATCATAGGCGGATCGGCGCTGGCCATCCTTATTCAAATGTAATCCGGCTTTTGCCGCTTCGGTCGGCGTCACGCTCAAACTTTTCAGTTGAGTCCGAGCGTGCTCGAGCTTCTCCTTATACCGGTTAAACCGCTCGGCGCGATTCACGCCAACGCAGCCAATAGACATGCCGCGCGGTGTCAGGCGAACGTCGGCATTGTCAGCACGCAGCGACAAACGATATTCGGCGCGGGATGTGAACATGCGGTAGGGCTCGGCCACGCCACGCGACGTGAGATCGTCAATCATGACACCGATATAGGATTCGGTCCGGCTGAGCTGTACGGCCTCGCCGGCGGAGGCCAAACGAGCCGCGTTCAGGCCGGCAACCAGGCCCTGCGCACCGGCTTCTTCATATCCAGTCGTGCCATTAATCTGGCCCGCCAAAAACAATCCCGGAATCTTCATCACTTCCAGCGAAGGCTTCAACTCGCGCGGATCAACATGGTCATATTCGATCGCATAACCGCACTGCAGAATGCGAACTCGTTCCAGCCCCGGAATGGTTCGAATAAAGGCATCCTGCACTTCCTCGGGAAGCGAGGTCGATATTCCATTCGGATAAATAGTCGTATCATCCAGACCTTCCGGTTCCAGAAAAATCTGATGCCCGTCACGCTCACCGAATTTGACGATCTTGTCCTCGATCGACGGACAGTAACGCGGTCCGACACCTTCGATCTGCCCAGAATACATCGCGGACCGCATGAGATTGTCAGCGATGATCTTGTGGGTTGCCGGCGTGGTCCGGGTGACCCCGCATTCAATCTGCGGATTGACAATCGTATCCGTCATAAAAGAAAACGGCACCGGCTCATCATCGGCGCCCTGACGGCCGACAGCATTCCAATCGATCGTCGTCCCATCAAGGCGCGCCGGCGTTCCAGTCTTGAGGCGGCTAAGTGCCAGACCATAACGTTGCAGCGTAGCGGACAGACCCATCGAGGGTTCTTCTCCGACACGTCCGGCCGGAATCTTTTTATCACCAATATGGATTAAACCACGAAGGAAGGTACCGGTGGTCAGAACAACAGCGCCACATCGGAGAACACGACCGTCCTTCAGCACCACCGCTGAAACGCGGTCATTCTCGATAGCTAGATCAAAGGCATCGCCTTCGATGACGTCCAGGTTTTCGATGGCGCTGATCTCAGCCTGCATGGCGAGGCGATAGAGCTTGCGATCCGCCTGGGTGCGCGGGCCGCGAACGGCGGGACCCTTCTTCCGATTGAGCATACGGAACTGGATTCCTGCAGCATCGGCCACACGACCCATCAATCCGTCGAGTGCATCAATCTCGCGAACCAGATGACCCTTGCCAAGGCCGCCGATTGCCGGGTTGCAGGACATCACCCCAATTGTATCGCACTTATGGGTGACCAAGGCTGTATGGGCGCCCAAGCGCGCAGCCGCGGCCGCAGCTTCACTGCCCGCATGTCCACCGCCCACGACTATAACGTCATATATCTTGTCGAGCATTGTCAAAACCTCGGTATTGCCGTCTGTTTGGCACACCAAATTCAGGAGTCAAGAAGGTTTCACGTGAAACGTTCCGAGCGGCGTCTCCGCGCCGTGTTTCACGTGAATCATTTGCCGATACAGAACTCGGAGAAGATAACGTCGAGCAAATCCTCGACATCAACCCTTCCAGTGATCCGGCCTAAACTATGCGCAGCCTGCCGCAGGAATTCAGCCCGTATATCCAATCCTGCGGAGACGGAACTTACCGCCTGGATCAGTGTTTCAAGGCTGTCCGACAACAGCGTCCGATGCCTTAAGCGACTTGGCAACGCCAGTGACAGGGCGGGGGATCTCGTTAGCAAATCATTAACCAACAATTGGTGCAGATCCGAGAGACCCGCGCCGGTCGCCGCCGAAATGCAAAGGTCGTAGTTTTCAGGGTCGATCGGATGAATGTCTGACTTCGTGCCCACGCGAAACACTTTCCCGTTGAACTCGGGAAAATCGGTTTGCGCAGCGATCCCGATTTCAGCAAGAGACAGGATGATATCCGCTTCCGCCGCCGTTTTCAGCGCTCGCCTGATCCCCTCGCGCTCAATGACTTCCTCGGTATCCCGCAGGCCCGCGGTATCATAGAGCTTGACCGCATATCCTTCGATATTGAGATCGATGTGCAAAACGTCGCGTGTTGTTCCGGCAATATCCGTGACGATCGCCACCTCACGTCGCGCCAATGCGTTCATCAGGCTTGACTTGCCGGCATTGGGGGCGCCGGCAATGACCACCTTCAAGCCATCCCTGACAATCTCCCCGAAATCTGCGCCGGCGAGGTGCGCCGACAATTCGGCCTGCAGTTTTGCCATGTCCGCCCAGACCAGATCGGAGACCGATCCGGGGACATCATCTTCGTCGGCAAAATCCAGCTCGGCTTCGATCAGCGCACGGGCGCGCGTTAGCCGGTCTGCCCAACCCTCATAAAGCTTCGAAAGGCCACCCGCCGTGTGTTCCACGGCCAAGCGGCGCTGCATTTCCGTCTCGGCTGCAATGAGATCTGCCAGACCTTCGACTTCGACAAGATCCATCTTGCCATTCTCAAGGGCACGGCGCGAAAACTCGCCATGTTCGGCCAATCGGCATCCTTGCAAGCTCGAAAGTTCTTTGAGAAGCGCGGCGACAACAGCTTTGCCTCCGTGAACGTGAATCTCGGCGCAATCTTCCCCGGTAAAGGAAGTGGGACCACGGAAGACAAGAACCAAGCCACGGTCGACAACAAAACCATTTCGAGTCCGAATCGTTTTCAGCGCCGCTTGCCGGGGCTCGGGTAGGGTTCCGACGAGCACTTTGGTTACGGTCAGAGCCTCCGGCCCACTGATCCGCACGACTCCGACACCAGCCGGCAGACCTCCACTCGACAGCGCAAAGATTGTGTCGTTTAAATTCTGCATAGAATTGATCCGCATCCGAATCGATTTAGCCGAGGGCGACAAAAGCCGCATCGCATCGTTTTGACCCGCTTCCCGCACTTCGGTCGCGTTTTCCCCGCAGACCGCTGCACACTTCCGCTCCGCTGGTCATGCTTACAAACAAAATCGGGCCGCATAAAAGCGACCCGACAGGTTTCTTTCGAGCTTCCTCGCTCCGGGCCGAAACTGAATCCGGCTAAGGATTACGTGTTCATTGAGTCGAAGAAGTCCGGGTTGTTCTTCGTCTGCTTCAACTTGTCGATGAGGAATTCGATCGCGTCGGTCGTGCCCATCGGTGCAAGGATACGGCGAAGAACGAAAATTTTCTGCAGATCCTGGCGCGGCACAAGCAGGTCTTCCTTGCGGGTGCCGGACTTCAGAATGTCCATTGCGGGGAAGATGCGCTTATCGGCAACCTTGCGATCGAGCACGATTTCCGAGTTGCCGGTACCCTTGAATTCTTCGAAGATCACTTCATCCATGCGGCTGCCGGTGTCGATCAGCGCCGTCGCAATGATCGTCAGCGAACCGCCCTCTTCGATGTTACGTGCTGCACCGAAGAAGCGCTTCGGGCGCTGCAAGGCATTCGCGTCGACACCGCCGGTCAGAACCTTACCGGAGGAGGGGACGACTGTGTTGTAGGCGCGGCCGAGACGAGTGATCGAATCGAGCAGGATAACGACATCGCGACCATGCTCCACAAGGCGCTTGGCCTTTTCGATGACCATTTCGGCGACCTGCACGTGGCGAACGGCGGGTTCATCGAAGGTCGACGAAATGACCTCGCCGCGCACGGAACGCTGCATATCCGTCACTTCTTCCGGACGTTCGTCGATCAGCAGAACGATCAGATAGCAATCCGGGTGATTGGCGGTGATCGAATGGGCGATGTTTTGCAGCAGCACCGTCTTACCGGTGCGCGGCGGCGCGACGATCAGACCACGCTGGCCCTTGCCGAGCGGCGCCACGAGATCAATGACGCGCGGCGACAGGTCCTTCGACGTCGGAACGTCGAGTTCCATCCGGAAACGCTCATTCGGATAAAGCGGCGTCAGATTGTCGAAATGCACCTTGTGACGGATCTTTTCCGGATCGTCGAAATTGATGGTGTTGACCTTGAGCAGCGCGAAATAACGCTCGCCTTCCTTGGGTCCGCGGATTGGCCCCTCGACCGTATCACCCGTCTTCAGCGAGAACCGGCGGATCTGCGACGGCGAGATATAGATATCGTCCGGGCCTGGCAGATAATTGGCATTGGCGGAACGCAGAAAACCGAATCCGTCCTGTAGGACTTCAACAACGCCTTCGCCGATAATTTCCACATCCTGGCTGGCAAGCACCTTCAGAATGGCAAACATCAGTTCCTGTTTGCGCATCGTGCTCGCATTTTCGACCTCGAGCGATTCGGCAAAGGCGAGCAGATCGGTCGGGGATTTGTTCTTAAGTTCTTGAAGCTTCATTTCAGCCATGAAGGGATTTACTCTGTTTTAGAAGGGGAAAGGCAATGTTGGTCGTATTCAGAACCGCGATGAGGGTGTTCGCGGGCGACAGAACTGATACATGCCACGAAGAAGAGATGGCGGGAAAATAGCGATTCACTTTGTGCCCCGCAAGGGGGGCTGACAAAATGAAAAAAATTTAACGTCGATGCTAAGTTCTGCTTCTTATTCAGGCAAACGGTTTCACCACGACGAGGATGACGATTAGGATCATCAACACGGTCGGCGCCTCGTTCATGAACCGCCAATAACGGGCCGAATGCCGGTTTTCATCGCGCGCAAAGGCTCGAACGGAGCGGCTGAAGAACATATGGACGCCCGTCAGCAGCACGACAAGTCCGATCTTGGCATGCAGCCATCCGCCCTGGAAATCATAGACCGACCAGGCGAGATAGAGCCCGAAAATCCAGGTCAGCATCATGGCCGGCGTCATGATCACCCGCAAAAGCCGCCGCTCCATCACCTTGAAGGTCTCTGATTGCTGCGATCCGGGCGCCGCATCAGTGTGATAAATGAAAAGCCGTGGCATATAGAAGAGGCCGGCCATCCACGAGATCACTGCGATGATGTGGAAAGCCTTGATCCAGAGGTAGAGATTGTCCGGATGCCAGGCAAAGAGGCCGATCGCCAGCGCTGCGAATAGCAAGATCATGAAATAGGCGCGCCGGCTGGCATAGGCGCCCGGGCGAGGATCTATCTGCTTTTCCCCCAATGGCTCGTTCATCCAGTCAGCCCTTCCATGCACGCACATGCTCGACCAGAGCGGCGACATGCGATGGGTCGGCCTGGGGAGTAATGCCGTGGCCAAGATTGAAGATCAGCGGACCATGACCGAGATGCTGGAGGATATCGTCAATCCCATCCCTGAGGGGCTTGCCGCCGGCAACGACTCGCATCGGATCGAGATTGCCCTGCACCGGTCCGTCCTGCTGCAGCTCCTTGGCAAAGGCAAGCGGCACGGACCAATCAAGGCCGATGGCATCAGCGCCTGTCTTCTGGCGGTAAGCCTTCAGCAGATATCCGGCGCCCTTGGCAAAGGCGATAATCTTTGCCTGCGGCCTCCGTGCCTTGATGGAACTAATTATTCTCGCAACCGGTTTGACGGCGAATGCCTCGAACTCTCTCTCGCCGAGGACGCCAGCCCAGGAATCGAAGATCTGTACGGCATCGGCGCCGGCGTCGATCTGCGCTACAAGATAATCGGCGGAAATGTCGGCAAGCAGCATTAACAGATGCTCGAACGCCTTTGGATGCCGATAGGCGAAAAGCCGGGCAGGGGCCTGATCGGGGGTGCCGTGGCCGGCAATCATATAGGTCGCAACCGTCCAGGGTGCCCCACAAAATCCGAGCAGCGTCGTCTCCTCAGGCAGCTCGCTGCGCAGCCGCCGCACCGTTTCCATGACGGGAGCCAGATAATCTACCACGCCGTCGCCTTTCAGCGCCTGAATGCCGGCTTCATCGATGGGATCCATCTCCGGGCCGTGCCCTTCGGTATAACGGACATTCCGCTTCAGCGCGTCAGGGATCACCAGAATATCGGAAAACAGGATCGCTGCATCAAAGCCATACCGACGGATCGGCTGCAGCGTCACTTCGACCGCATGCTCGGGACTGTAACAGAGATCGAGGAAGCTCCCGGCCTTAGCTCGTGTCTCCCGATACTCCGGAAGATAGCGCCCGGCTTGACGCATCAGCCAGAGGGGGGGAGGGGTCACGGTTTCTCCGCTTAGCACCCTCATGATCTTTCGGCGTCCATCGCTCAAAGACATCATCCCATATAAAACCAAAGATATATCTAAGGTTTCTATTTCTTAGAGTCGGTGACTATCAAGGATTAAAATCCATCCACGACCGATCCAAAATGTCGCGCACCCGCCAAGGTCAGGCAAAGAGTTCGCGCCGAGTGCCGGATATGTGGAAAAGAGAAAAGTTCGTTCAATCTTTTGAAGGACTTGGCTTTCATTTCATTTCAAGGCCACCTGGGGATAAATTGAGGAGCCTTTCTAAAAAGCGCAATTTATCCACATTGCCCACAATCCCGGCAAAACGCCTTCGCCAAAATTCGAAATGTGGAAAAGCAGGCGGTTTTCCACTTGCCCCGGACCGGCCGGTTCCCGTACCTCTCTTCTCTCCCGAGATATCAACAGGTGATGGAAAGTAGCGTGGAAAACCGGACAAGCTTCTTTCATCTGCATCTGATTTCTGACTCAACGGGCGAGACTCTGATTTCCGCCGGCCGCGCCGCCTCGGTGCAATTCCACGCCAGCCAGCCGATCGAACACGTCTATCCGCTGATCAGGAACCGCAAGCAGCTCCTGCCGGTTCTGGAAGCGATCGACCACAGTCCGGGAATCGTCCTTTATACGATTGTCGACCGTGAGCTTGCCGATTTCATCGACGAGCGTTGCCGTGAGATGGGCGTGCCCTGCGTCAATGTTCTCGAACCGGTCATGAATGTCTTCCAGGCCTATCTCGGCGCGGTGTCGCGTCGTCGGGTCGGTGCCCAGCATGTGATGAATGCCGATTACTTCGCGCGCATCGAAGCGCTGAACTTCACCATGGATCACGATGATGGGCAGATGCAGGATGATTATAATGATGCCGATGTTGTCATCGTCGGCATCAGCCGCACATCGAAGACGCCGACCAGCATCTATCTGGCCAACAGAGGCATCAAGACCGCCAATATCCCCATCGTCCACGGCGTGCCCTTGCCCGAGAGCTTGATCCGGGCGACCAAACCGCTGATCGTCGGACTGGTGGCGACCACTGACCGGATATCGCAGGTTCGGGAAAATCGCATTCTCGGGGCGACGGCCGGTTTCGACCGCGGCGACTATATCGATCGCGCGACCATCTCCGAAGAGCTGAAATATGCCCGCTCGCTCTGCGCCCGGCACAATTGGCCGGTCATCGACGTCACCCGCCGCTCGATCGAAGAGACTGCCGCCGCCATTGTTGCCCTGCGTCCGAAGCTGCGCTAAGCGCTGGACATCAAGATTTCCGAGGTTCGTTCGATATGACAGTGCCGCTCATCCTTGCTTCTTCCAGCCCGTTCCGGCGGATGCTGATGCAAAATGCCGGCCTGCATTTCGACGCGGTTGCGGCCGAGATCGACGAGCGTGCCATCGAAGCGCCGCTGGAGCAGGAGGGAGCCAGCCCGGATGCCGTGGCACTGGTGCTCGCCAAGGCGAAGGCGAAAGCGGTGAGCGATCGTTTCCCCGGTTCACTCGTCATCGGCTCGGATCAGACGATGTCGCTCGGCGATCAGGTCTTCCACAAGCCGAAAACAATGGCGGAAGCCGAAAATCATCTGCGAACTTTATCCGGCAAGACCCACCGTCTGAACAGCGCGATTGCGCTGGCGCGTAACGGCGCCATCATCTGGGAACACGTGTCCCATGCCGAGTTGACCATGCGCGATCTTTCGTCCGATTTTATCCATGGTCATTTGAGCCGTGTCGGCGACAAGGCTCTATCGAGTGTCGGCGCTTATCAGCTCGAGGCAGAGGGCATACAGCTTTTCTCGAAAATCGACGGCGATTACTTTACCATCGTCGGCTTGCCGATGCTGCCACTCCTTCGGCAGCTTCGCGAACTGGGAGTAATCGATGGGTGATTCACGTGAAACATTCGGCCCCAACGCCTTCGTTACGGGCTATCCCATCAAGCATTCTCGCTCGCCATTGATCCATGGCCATTGGCTGCGCACACTCGATCTTGCAGGAAATTATCGTGCCCACAAGGTTTCGCCGGATGATTTCCCGGCCTTCATGGCCTCTTTGAAAGACGGCACAAGCGGTTTCATCGGCGGCAACGTGACGATTCCGCACAAGGAGACGGCATTCAAACTGGCGGATCGGCCGGATGAATTGTCCGAGGAACTCGGTGCTTCGAACACGCTCTGGCTTCAGGACGGCTTGCTGCATGCGACCAACACCGACGGCCGCGGTTTCACGGCCAATCTGGATGAGCGCCATCCCGGTTGGGATCGCACCGACCGTGTGGTGATTCTCGGGGCGGGTGGCGCCAGCCGTGCCGTCATTCAGGCGGTGCGCAATCGCGGCATCGGGGAAATTCACGTCGTCAACCGCACTGTCGAGCGGGCGCGGGAATTAGCCGATCGGTTCGGCGAACGTATCCATGCCCATCCAATGCCGGCGCTCGATGAGGTGATGCAAGGCGCCGGTCTCCTCGTCAACACGACCTCGCTTGGCATGGATGGCGAGGCGGCGCCGCAGATCGATTTTTCACCGCTGGCTGAAAATGCCGTCGTGACCGACATAGTCTATGTGCCGCTGAAAACGCCTTTGTTGGCCCAGGCAGAAGAACAGGGCTTCGCCATTGTCGATGGTCTTGGCATGTTGCTGCATCAAGCGGTGCCGGGTTTCGAAAAGTGGTTTGGCAAGCGTCCGGTGGTGGATGAAGAGCTGCGGGCGCTGATCATCGCCGATATGGAAAAACATTGATGATCCGCGTCGGCCTCACCGGATCGATCGGCATGGGAAAATCGACCTCCGGAAAACTTTTTGCCGAAGCGGGCATCCCGGTGAATGATGCCGACGCAGTGGTGCATGATCTCTATGGTAGGGAAGCCGTGCCCTTGGTCGAAGCCGCCTTTCCCGGAACGACGCGGGACGGCGCTGTCGATCGCCAGGAACTTGGCCGCCAACTTGCCTCCGATCCCTCCGGTTTTAAACGACTGGAGGCCATCGTTCATCCGCTGGTGCAGCGGCGCGAACGGGAGTTTTTGGACAGGCAGAGTGCCGCCGGCGCCGACATCGTCGTGCTCGATATCCCGCTGCTATTCGAGACCGGCGCCGATGAAAGAGTGGACAAGATCGTCGTCGTCAGTTGCGATCCACAGATTCAAAGGGAAAGAGTGCTTGCCCGACCGGGCATGACTGAGGAAAAATTCAATATGATTCTTTCCCGCCAGACGCCGGATGCGGAGAAGCGGGCACGGGCCAACTATATCATCGACACCGGCGGCAGCATTGATGCGGCGCGAGAGCAGATAAAAGACATCATAGCCGATCTGCGCCAGCAAGCGGCAGCCAACAGACCTACAGGCGGAGAGCCCTGATATGCGCGAAATCATTTTCGATACGGAAACGACCGGCCTCGACAACAGAGCCGACCGTGTCATCGAAATCGGTGGTATCGAGCTCTTCAATCACTTTCCGACCGGCAAGAGCATTCATCTCTATATCAATCCCGGCGATCGCAAGGTTCATCCGGATGCGCTTGCCGTGCATGGCATCACCGATGAGTTCCTGAAGGACAAGCCGTCCTTTGCTGACGTCGTCGATGAAATCCTCGTCTTTTTCGGCGATGCAAAATGGATCGCCCATAACGCGACCTTCGATATGGGCTTCGTCAATGCCGAATTCGCGCGGCTTGGCCGTCCCCCGATCCTGCCGGATACAGTGATCGATACGCTCGCCATGGCGCGGCGCAAACATCCGATGGGACCGAACTCGCTCGATGCACTCTGCCGGCGCTATGGCATCGATAATTCCCACCGCACCAAACACGGCGCGCTTCTCGACTCCGAATTGCTGGCCGAAGTCTATATCGAGATGATCGGCGGCCGGCAGACGGCTCTTGGTCTCGGCAGCATCAACGGTTCATCCGCACGGTCCCGACAGATGGACGAGGTGGAGGAAATTGCTGCGGATATCTTGGTGCGAGCGAAGCCCCTGGCGAGCAGACTGAGCCAGGCCGAGCTGGAAGATCACGCCGCGCTGATCGCCAAGCTTGGCGAAAAAGGCATCTGGTCGAAATACCGTGCCGTGAATTGAAGACATTTTCCAAGCCCGCAAAAGAAAATGCCCGGATCGAAATCCGGGCATTTTTATTTCCATCGATGGAAAAACCGAAAGCTTAGTTCGGAACCGCTTCGACCTGGGCGCGGGCCTGTTCTTCGGCGACACGCTGGGTGAACATCTGCGCGAAATCGATCGGGTCGATCATCAGCGGCGGGAAGCCGCCATTGCGGGTGACGTCAGCGATGATCTGACGGGCGAAGGGGAAGAGCAGGCGCGGGCACTCGATGAAGAGCAGCGGCAGCATGTGTTCCTGCGGGAAACCGGTGACGCGGAAGACGCCGCCATAGATCAGCTCGGTGTGGAAGAGAACCCGCTCACCATCCTTGGCTTCGGCATTCAGCGTCAGGACGACATCGAAATCCGATTCCGACAGCGGATTGGCGTTGACGTTGACATTGATGTTGATATCGGGGGCGTTTTCCCGGGCCTGCAGCGAGCGCGGAGCACCAGGATTTTCGAAGGAAAGATCCTTGGTGTATTGAGCAAGGATGGAAAGGCTCGGGCTGGCTGCGCCGTTGCCGCTGTTCTCGTTGGCCATGGGGGTTTCCTCTGACGTCTATGGGTGTCGCCATCTAGCATTTCGAATAAGGGCTTACAACCCTTGAGGCTTTGACCATATCTGGCCGCTTGCCCTACTCTTCGAGGCGCTTTTTGTCAGACCAGGGAGAGTTGCGATTGGGCTCGCGATGAAAATCTGTCTCGTCCAGATCGACGACATGCCCCGGCCCGCGCGGGCGCGTCTGCGAGGCGGGACCTGAACTCGGGCCTTGTCCGGCTCCGCGTCTGAAGGCACGCGAACTGCCGAGAACGACGATGCGTTTCCGCAGGACCTTCCAGGCGAGCTCACGCACCGCCGGAATGAAGAGCAGCAAACCGATAATATCAGAGATGAAGCCGGGTAGCATCAGCAGGAATGCGGCAACAACGATCATGGCGCCATGCACCATCTCGCGTCCTGGATCGCCACCGTTGCGGCTCTCGGCAGAGATGCGCTGCAGAATGCCGATGCCCTGTATTCTCAAAAGGGCGGCACCCAAAAGCGCGCTTAGGATCACCAGCGCCAGTGTTGCCCAGACGCCGACCATCTTGCCGACGATGACGAAGCCGGCGATTTCCGCAAGCGGCATCAGAAAGACGAAGATAGGAACGAGGGATAGGCGCATGTTAACGTGTCCTGGAAGCGGGCTTATACGCTTAGCGTTAGTCTATCGCGCGTAATAAAGATACCGGTCCGCTATTTGAATGATAGATCGATGCGGACTATATGGGGATTGAAACTCTCAATTTTAACGGCGGTTCCGATACGAGATGGGTGCAAACGACTTTGTGACGATCTTTTTCCTGGTGGCGGCGGTGCTGATCTTCTTTCAGCTCCGGAGCGTCCTTGGCCGCCGTACGGGAAATGAGAAGCCGCCGCGCGATCTCTTTGGCTCTCCCGATTCGTCCACGGGGCCGACCGTACCGGATGCCGGCAAGGTGGTGACCCTGCCGCGTCGCGATACAGCCGAGGATGAGGATCGGTTTGCCGCCATCGACGCCTTTGCGGCCGCCGGTACGCCGCTCAACGATTCGCTGCGCGAACTGAGCAAGGCCGATCCCAGCTTCAATCCGAAGGAATTCGTCAATGGCGCCCGCATGGCCTATGAGATGATCGTCATGGCCTTTGCCGATGGCGATCGCAAGGCGCTGAAGGGCCTGTTGTCGCGCGAGGTCTATGAAGGTTTCGATGCCGCTATTACCGAGCGCGAATCCAAGGGCGAAAAGGTGAAATCCACCTTTGTCGGCATCGACAAGGCCGATATCGTCAGCGCCGAGATGAAGGGGACGGAAGCCTTCGTGACGATGCGCATCGTCAGCCAGATGATTTCGGCGACCTACGACAAGGCCGGAACGCTGATCGAAGGCGATGCCGAAGCCGTGGCCGAGATCAGCGATCTCTGGACCTTTGCCCGCGACAGCCGTTCGCGCGATCCGAACTGGAAACTCGTGGCGACCGAATCCGAACAATGACAAGCCCATTGCAGGATTTCAGGCTTGAGCCGGCAACCTTCGCCGATCTGAAGGGCTGGAAGGAGGACGATCCTTCCAGCCTTTTTCGCGCCATGAAGGACTGTCGAGCCCATATCAGAGACGTCAAGCCTTACCGCACCGGTGCAGCCGGGTTGACCGCAAACGATCTTTTGACCCTGCTGGATGATGCCGAAGGCTATGAGTCCAAGGACGCGGCCGGGGCCCGGGCCTTCTTCGAAGAACGCTGCCAACCCTTCTTCATTCGTCGGGACGATGGCGCCAGGGGTTTCGTTACCGCTTTCTACGAGCCGGAGATCGCCGTCTCCGCAACGCCGGATGAGACTTATCGCTATCCCTTTTATCGCCGGCCGGCCGATCTGATCGATCTTGACGACAGCAACCGGCCCGCGGACCTCGATTCATCCTATATGTTCGGCCGCCTCGAGGATGATATCATCTCCGCCTATCCCGACCGCGGCGAGATCGATCGTGGATACCTTGAGGGCAGGGGCCTGGAAATTGCCTGGGCAAAGTCCAAGGTCGATGTCTTCTTCGTGCATGTCCAAGGCGCGGCGCGATTGCTCTATCCCGATGGACGTGTGGGCCGTATCACCTACGCCGCCAAGGCCGGTCATCCCTTCTCGGCCGTCGGCCGTCTGCTGATCGACCGCGGCGTGCTCGACCGGGCGACGATTTCGATGCAGATGATCCGCGATTGGCTCTATGCCCACCCTCAGGAGGTCGACGAGGTCCTGTGGCACAACAGGTCTTACATCTTTTTCCGTGAGGCCGATGTCAGCGATGCCGGCCTCGGTCCGATCGCAGCGGCGAAGGTGCCACTCGTCGCCGGCCGCTCGCTGGCGGTCGACCGGCTGATCCATACCTTCGGCTTTCCTTTCTTCATCCGGTCGGAAAGCCTGACGCATCTCGAGGCCGGCAAGCCTTTCGGGCGGCTGATGCTGGCGCTCGATACCGGCTCGGCGATCGTCGGCCCGGCGCGCGGGGATATCTTTACCGGCTCCGGCTACGATGCCGGAGAGCTTGCCGGTACCGTGCGCAACGATGCGGATTTTTATATATTGGTTCCGAAGGCGGCAGCTCAGAGGTTCGGCTGATGGCTTCAGAACGACAGACCAAGGAACGAAAGCTCAGCACGGACGAACGCATCCTCTGGGGCAAGGTGGCGAAAAGCACCAGACCAATGCCGGGACGGCTTGCCGATATCGAGGCTTTCGACGAGGTTCTAGCGGCGGAGGCGCAGGCGGAAGAAACTGCACGCGCCGCGAAGGCGGCGGTCTCCGCCGACCCGCAAACTCCGCCGGCACCGGGTAAACAACCCTCCGGCACACACCATCCCTTGGAACGCCCGGTCAAGCGCAAGATCGCCAAGGGCCGGTTGGCGCTGGAAGCGCGGATCGATCTTCACGGGCTGATCCAGAGCGAGGCGCACGCCATGCTGCTGGATTTTCTGCTGCGGGCGCATCAGCGCGGCCTTCGCCATGTGCTCGTCATTACCGGCAAGGGCAGTTCGATGGGCAGCGAAGGCGCCTTGAAGCGCGCCGTGCCGATGTGGTTTTCCAAACCGGAGTTCCGCTTTCTGATCTCGTCCTATGAGACGGCGGCCCAGCACCATGGTGGCGACGGCGCCCTTTATATCCGCCTGTCGCGGCTGAAGGGGGAGGGGCTGTGACCCCCTTCGGCGAAGCGGTCAGAAAACTGAGGGCGCGCAAGGGCGTCTCGCAGAAGGAAATGGCCGCGGCCTTGAATGTGACTCCGGCTTATTTATCCGCCTTAGAACATGGAAAGCGCGGTACGCCGACGTTCGACCTGCTGCAGCGCATCGCCGGATACTTCAACATCATCTGGGATGAGGCCGAGGAATTGTTCCTGCTGGCGCGCTTTTCCGACCCGCGCGTCGTCATCGATACCTCCGGTCTTGCGCCGGAATATACGGCCCTCGTCAATCGATTGGCAGGTCGGATTCGCGGTCTCGATGCGGCAACGATCAGGGAGCTGTCTCAGGTTCTCGAAAATGCCGGTAAAAGCGGCTGAAAACCGCCTTAATCCCCTGCTTTATGGCTGATATGAGGGGCCTTCCATTTGGAAGTTCGGGGCGAAACATCCTATATTCAGGGAAAGAAAAACCGCTGATTCGGCAGTGATTGGCGGTGTTCTCTAAAACACTGGAAAGACTTCAATAAATGACCGACATATCCGTAACCGAAAACGGCGGTAATGCCGAGTATGGCGCAGATTCCATTAAGGTTCTGAAGGGCCTTGATGCCGTGCGCAAGCGTCCCGGCATGTATATCGGCGACACGGATGATGGCTCGGGCCTGCATCACATGGTTTACGAGGTCGTCGACAACGCCATTGACGAGGCGCTGGCGGGCCATGCCGACATCGTCACGGTGACGCTCAATCCGGATGGTTCGGTGACCGTCACCGATAATGGGCGTGGCATTCCGACGGACATCCACACCGGCGAAGGCGTTTCCGCAGCCGAAGTCATCATGACCCAGCTCCATGCCGGCGGCAAGTTCGACCAGAACTCCTATAAGGTCTCCGGTGGTCTGCATGGCGTCGGCGTCTCGGTCGTCAACGCATTGTCCGTCTGGCTGAAACTGAAGATCCGCCGCCAGGGCAGGATCCATGAAATGAGCTTCACCAACGGCGTTGCCGATGCGCCGCTCAGAGAGACCGGCGATGCCGGCAATGAGACGGGCACGGAAGTCAGCTTCATGCCGAGCTCGCAGACCTTCACGATGACGGAGTTCGATTATGGCACGCTGGAGCATCGCCTGCGCGAGCTGGCATTCCTGAATTCGGGGGTGCGGATTCTGCTCAGCGACAAGCGTCATTCCGACGTCAAGCAGGAAGAAATGATCTACGACGGCGGCCTCGAAGCGTTCGTCGCCTATCTCGACCGCGCCAAGAAGCCGCTGGTCGAAAAGCCGGTCTCCATCCGCGGCGAAAAGGATGGCATCACCGTCGAAGTGGCGATGTGGTGGAACGACAGCTACCACGAAAACGTGCTCTGCTTCACCAACAACATCCCGCAGCGCGATGGCGGGACGCATATGGCCGGCTTCCGTGGCGCTCTGACGCGCCAGATCACCTCCTATGCCGATACGTCGGGTATCACCAAGAAGGAAAAGGTGACGCTGACGGGAGACGATTGCCGCGAAGGCCTGACGGCAGTGCTTTCGGTAAAAGTTCCGGACCCGAAATTCTCCTCGCAGACCAAGGACAAGCTGGTGTCGTCGGAAGTGCGTCCGGTGGTCGAAAGCCTTGTCAATGAAGCGCTGAGCACCTGGCTCGAAGAACATCCGGCCGATGCGAAAGTGCTGGTTGGTAAGGTCGTCGAAGCAGCCGCCGCCCGCGAAGCCGCCCGCAAGGCACGCGAACTGACGCGGCGCAAGGGCGCTCTCGACATTGCATCGCTCCCCGGCAAGCTGGCCGACTGCTCCGAACGCGATCCGGCCAAGTCCGAAGTCTTCCTGGTGGAGGGTGATTCGGCAGGGGGGTCGGCCAAACAGGGCCGTTCGCGCGAAAACCAGGCGATCCTGCCGCTGCGCGGCAAAATCCTCAACGTCGAGCGCGCCCGTTTCGACAAGATGCTGTCGAGCCAGGAAATCGGCACGCTGATCACCGCACTCGGAACCGGCATCGGCAACGACGAGTTCAATGCCGACAAGCTGCGCTATCACAAGATCATCATCATGACGGACGCCGACGTCGACGGCGCCCACATCCGCACGCTGTTGCTCACCTTCTTCTTCCGGCAGATGCCCGATCTCATCGAGCGCGGTCATCTCTATATCGCCCAGCCGCCGCTCTATAAGGTGACGCGCGGCAAATCGGTGCAATATGTGAAGGATGAGAAGGCGCTGGAAGAATATCTGATCGGCCAGGGTCTCGAAGACGCCAGCCTGCGTCTCGGTACGGGGGAAGTCCGAGCCGGCCAGGATCTGCGCGAGGCCATTTCCGATGCGCTCCGTTTGCGCACGCTGCTCGACAATCTGCATTCGCGTTATAACCGCGCCGTCGTCGAACAGGCAGCGATTGCCGGCGCTCTGAATGCCGAGCTCGTCAGCAACCCGGCGCGCGCCGAAAGCCTGGTGAATGACGTTGCCAAGCGGCTCGATCTCATTGCCGAGGAAACCGAACGCGGTTGGAGCGGCGGTCTTACCAGCGAAGGCGGCTTGCGTTTCGAGCGCATGGTGCGGGGCGTCAAGGAAGTCGTCGTTCTCGACATGGCGCTGATCGGCTCGCAGGACGCGCGACTTATCGACCAGCTCGCCTCGCGTCTCAAGGAAGTCTATGACCTGCCGCCGAAGCTCGTTCGCCGCGACGGCGAAACCGAAATTGCCGGTCCGCGCATGCTGCTGGAAACCATCTTCGCCAGCGGCCGCAAGGGTCTCACCATGCAGCGCTACAAGGGTCTCGGCGAAATGAATGCCGAGCAGCTTTGGGAAACGACGCTCGACCCGAACGTCCGCTCCCTGCTGCAGGTCAAAGTCGCCGATGCGACCGATGCCGATGGTTTGTTTGCCAGGCTCATGGGCGACGAGGTCGAGCCCCGGCGCGAATTCATCCAGGACAACGCTCTGAGTGTCGCCAATCTCGATATTTGATCGCCAATTTCAGAAACAAAAAGGCCCGCCCGATCATCAGGCGGGCCTTTCCATTTTAAGGATCAATTACTTGGCGATAAAGGTACCGTTAAACGCAACGTCGGAAAGTGGCTTGCGCTGGTTCGGCACTTCGCGTTCCCTCAGCTTCTCCGGAAGCTGGTCCTTGTCGCCGATCTTGCCGATCGCGACGGCCGCCTCGACGCGGAAGCCTTCCGGGATACCGAGAACCTCATAGGATTTCTCGACATGGAAACCGCCCATGCCGTGCGCAGCATAGCCGGCTAGGTGCGCCTGCAGTGCCAGGAAGCCCCAGGCAGTACCGGTGTCGAAGGAGTGGCTGTAGCTGGGCTTCTGCTCGGCGGAGCCGAGCTCTCCACTATGGGTGCGCGAAATCACAAACAGCAGGGCGGCAGCGGATTTCGCCCAGCCCTGGTTGAACTCGATCAGCAGATCGAGGAATTTCTCCCAGTTTTCCGAGCCGCGCAGCGCATAGACGAAGCGCCAGGGCTGCATATTGGAGGCGGACGGCGCCCAATGCGCAGCTTCCAGAATGGTGAGGAGATCGGCCTCAGGCATGGTTTCATTGGAATAGGCACGCGGCGACCAACGGTCGAGAAAGAGCTTGTCGATCGGATATTGCGATTCGCGGGCATTGCTGGACGTCATGGGATTCTTTCCATCTGAGAGAGGCGGTCGCGCGCCTTTGGGAGCGGCAAGGCGACTGGCCTTGGAGGATACGAAGCGAACCTATACTCGGCTTGCATCCACAGTCCAGACCACGTCCAGCTCTTCGCGGAAGGCAAATCGCTTGAGGTGATCGGCGACCACATTCTGCATGCGCTCGAGATCCTGCGGATTTTCGACGTGCAGCGTCATCAGCAAAGCGGCGGCGTCGGCTGCGAACTCCACGGAGGTTTCGGGGCTGAACGGCACTTTGCCCGCGGTTTCATTAAATTCGACGGTGAATCTGTGGCTCCAATGCTTGCAAAGCTGCTGGAGATAGCGGCTGGCGTGCTCGGTTTTCACAGAAGAAACGGAAGTAGGCATAGGGGGCTCCGATAACTGGAATTTGCTAGGCAAGTTTATAGTCGCATCCGGCTTTGCCCGGTAGACAGTCTGTTTCAACATTGCGTTATTTCCGCGAAGCCCGATTTCACTATGCTTCCGGAGACAGAACGCGCGAATTGGAGACGAACCGTGCTAGTGAATGGAAAATGGATGGAAGACTGGCAGCCGGTCCAAGCCAAGGATGAAAAGGGCTGCTTTGTCCGCCAGACCTCAAGCTTCCGCAATTGGGTGACGCCGGATGGACGAGCGGGTCCAACGGGTGAGGGCGGCTTTGCCGCCGAAGCCGGTCGTTATCATCTCTATGTCGCGCTCATCTGTCCCTGGGCCTCGCGCACGCTCATCGGCCGCAAGCTGAAGGGTTTGGAAGACGTCATTTCCGTATCGGTGGTCGAGCCGGCCTTGAGCAAGCAGGGTTGGCGCTTCGGCAATTATCCTGGCGCGACTGACGATCCGGTCAACGGTGCCAGCTACATGCACGAAATCTATACGAAGGCCGATCCGCTCTTTTCCGGCCGCGCCACCGTGCCGGTGCTTTGGGACAAGCGGAAGGGTACGATCGTCAACAACGAATCCGCCGATATATTGCGCATGTTGAACGACGGTTTTGGCGATTTCGCCAGCCATGCGATTGATCTTTATCCGGCCGGGCGGCGCGACGATATCGATGCTTTCAATGCCCGCATCTATCCGGTCCTGAACAACGGCGTCTACCGTGCCGGTTTCGCGACGACGCAGATCGCCTATGAAGAAGCTTTCCGCGATGTATTCGATTGCCTCGATTGGGCTGAAGGCGAGCTGGAAGGCAGGGATTTCCTCTTTGCCGGATACCCGACCGAAAGCGATATCAGGCTTTTCGTCACACTCGTTCGCTTCGATCTTGCCTATCACGGCCTGTTCAAATGCAATCTCCGCCGCCTGTCGGATTATGCCAATCTCCAAGCCTTCTGCCGCCGCATGCTCGATTGGCCGGGCATCGCCGAGACCGTCAGCTTCGACCATATCAAACGCGGCTATTACTCCATTGCGGCGCTCAATCCGACTGGAATTGTGCCGGCCGGTCCGGCGCTCGACGAACTTTTCTGATACTCGACCGCCTCTGAAAACCGGTCTAAGGTCTGCCCCAACTTGACGAAGCGAGGAGACGGACATGGATTGGGAGGAGTTTCGGCGCTGGTCGGAGAAGGCGGCAGGTTGGGGTGCGGACTATCGCGCATCGCTTCGCGACCGGCCGGTGCGGGCGCAGACAGCACCTGGCGAAATTGCAGCGCATATCGCCGATTCTCCGCCCGAATCCGGCGAAGCTATGGAGGATATCTTCAAGGATTTTGAGGATATCCTCGTTCCCGGCATGACGCATTGGCAGCATCCGCGCTTCTTCGCCTATTTCCCCGCCAACGCCGCGCCGGTCTCTGTCATCGCCGAATACTTGGTCAGCGCGATCGCCGCCCAATGCATGCTGTGGCAGACGTCGCCATCTGCCACAGAGCTGGAAACTAAAGTGGTCGATTGGCTGCGCCAAGCCCTCGGCCTTCCCGACAGTTTCACTGGCGTCATTCAGGATTCCGCCTCTACGGCGACGCTGGCGGCCGTGCTGGTCATGCGCGAAAGGGCGCTCGGCTGGCAGGGCAACAGCCAGGGGCTCGCAGCGAATAAGGCGGTGCGGATCTATTCCACCGATCAGGTCCATACATCGATCGATCGCGCCATCTGGATATCCGGGGTCGGCTCGGAGAACCTGGTCCGCATTCCCTCCGGCGGCCCGAACAGTGCGATGGACACGCAGGCATTGGAGGCGGCGATCGAGCGCGACCGCGCGGCGGGCCTGCTGCCGGCCGGCGTTATTCCCTGTGTCGGCGGCACCAGCACCGGCGCCTGCGACGATATCGCAGCGGTGATCGAAGTTGCGCACGCTCAAGGGCTTTATGTGCATGTCGACGCCGCCTGGGCCGGTTCGGCTATGATGTGCCCGGAATTCCGAACGTTGTGGCAGGGTGTCGAGCAGGCCGATTCCGTGGTCTTCAATCCGCACAAATGGCTTGGCGCCCAGTTCGATTGCTCGGTTCAGTTCGTTCGCGAACCGGAGGCGCTGGTGCGCACACTCGCGATCCAACCTGAATATCTGCGCACGCATGGTCATGACGGCATCATCAACTATTCCGAATGGTCCGTGCCGCTCGGCCGCCGCTTCCGCGCCCTGAAACTCTGGTTCCTGTTGCGTTATCACGGGCTCGAGGGCCTACGCGCGATGATCCGCAATCATGTCTCCTGGTCGCAGAACCTGGCTCAGCGCCTGGCGGCCGAACCCGATTTCGAGATCGTTACCCAGCCATTCCTGTCGCTCTTCTCCTTCGATCACAAGGCGCCCGCCGGCATTGAACAGGAAAGCCACACGCAGCGCCTGATCGCGGCGATCAACAATGACGGCCGCATCTACCTGACGCAGACCCGTGTCGGCGGTCGATTGGTCATTCGTTTCCAGGCGGGTCAGTTCGAGGCGACGGCGGAGGATATCGATACGGCCTTTGACGTTATCGTCGAAATCGCCAGATCGCTGCCTGCGAGCTAAGGTACTGTTTTATGAAGAGCCGTTGCGGGCGCTCCCAAATCGGTGCGTGACACTGGTGAATAATTCGTTCATATGTGGCGAAGCCAATCTCATCTGTGAAAATGCAGGGAAGGAAAACCTATGAAATTGTTGCGTGTTGGCGATGCCGGCAAGGAGAAGCCGGCGCTTCTGGATAGCGACGGCAAGATCCGCGATCTCTCCGCTCATGTCGCCGATATCGGCGGCGAGGCGATTTCGCCGGCCGGCCTGGCGAAGGTCGCCGCGCTCGATCCGAAGAGCCTGCCGGAACTGGCGGAAGGCCGGATCGGCGCTTGCGTCGCCGGCACCGGCAAGTTCATCTGCATTGGCCTGAACTTCTCAGACCATGCCGCCGAAACCGGCGCCACCGTGCCGCCGGAGCCGATCATCTTCATGAAGGCAAGCTCCGCCATCGTCGGCCCGAACGACAACGTGCTGATCCCGCGCGGTTCGGAAAAGACCGATTGGGAAGTCGAACTCGGCGTCGTCATCGGCAAAACCGCCAAATATGTCAGCGAGGCCGATGCGCTGGATTACGTGGCGGGCTACTGCGTGTCCCATGACGTCTCGGAACGCGCCTTCCAGACGGAACGCTCGGGACAGTGGACCAAGGGCAAGTCCTGTGACACCTTCGGCCCGATCGGCCCGTGGCTCGTCACAAAAGACGAAATCGTTGATCCGCAGAATCTCGGCATGTGGCTGAAGGTCAACGGCAAGATGATGCAGAACGGCTCGACCAAGACCATGGTCTACGGCGTTGCCTATCTCGTCTCCTATCTCAGCCAGTTCATGTCGCTGCATCCGGGCGACGTCATCTCCACCGGCACGCCTCCCGGCGTCGGCATGGGCATGAAACCGCCGCAATATTTAAAGCCCGGCGACGTCGTCGAACTCGGCATGGAAGGCCTCGGCACACAGCGCCAAACCTTCCTCGCCGATGCCTGATGAACGTGCACGATCAGGAACTTTAACGTTTTGAGACCATTATTGATGCCGGAGAAGCAATTCTCCGGCATTTTAACACAGGTATGAATCCGAAAGGGTAATGTTGCCCTGCAACAAAAACTGCTAGTCTCGGTACAAGAGCTTCATGGATGAGGACCGCGCTGGGGGAGCGTTCTTCATCTGATCACCTCGAAAGGTTTATTTTTTATGTTTTATCAGCTCTATGAACTTAATCACGCCGCCCTCGCACCCTTCCGTGCCGCCGCCGACATGATGCGCCTGGCCTATGCCAATCCGCTCAACCCGCTCTCCCATACGATGCTCGGCCGCACGGTGACGGCAAGTCTCGAAGTCTTCGAGCGCACCACCCGGCGTTACGGCAAGCCCGAATTCGGTCTGCATCAAACCACGATTGGTGGAAAGTCGGTCTCGGTCCATGAAAAGATCGTTTGGAACAAGCCCTTCTGCAATCTGATTCATTTCGAGCGCAGCTTGCCTGCTGGCCACGGCAGCGATCCGCGCATCCTGATCGTCGCGCCGATGTCGGGCCACTATGCGACGCTGCTGCGCGGCACGGTGGAAGCCCTGCTGCCGAGCGCCGATATCTACATCACCGACTGGATCGATGCGCGCATGGTGCCGATGACCGAGGGCACTTTCGATCTCGAAGATTACATCGATTACGTCATCGATATGCTGCATCAGCTCGGGCCGGACACCCATGTCATTGCCATCTGTCAGCCCTCGGTGCCGGTTCTGGCCGCGGCCGCGGTCATGGAAGCGGCCGGCGATCCGCTGTCGCCCTCGTCGATGACGCTGATGGGCGGCCCGATCGACACGCGCATCAACCCGACGGCGGTGAACCAGCTCGCCAAGCACAGGCCGCTCGAATGGTTCGCCGATAATGTCATCATGAACGTGCCCTGGCCGCAGCCCGGCTTCCTCCGCCCGGTCTATCCCGGCTTCCTGCAGCTCTCCGGCTTCATGTCGATGAACCTCGACCGGCACATGATCGCGCATAAGGACTTCTTCATGCACCTCGTCAAGAACGACGGCGAGCCGGAGAAGCACCGCGATTTCTACGACGAATATTTGGCGGTCATGGATCTGACGGCGGAATTCTATCTGCAGACCGTCGACCAGGTGTTCATCAAGCATGCGCTGCCGAAAGGCGAGCTGACGCATCGCGGCCAACATGTCGATCCGACAGCGATCCGCAATGTCGCCCTGCTGACCGTAGAAGGTGAAAACGACGATATTTCCGGCGTCGGCCAGACCAAGGCGGCGCAGACGATCTGCACCAATATTCCTGAGGATATGCGGATGCACTATCTGCAGCCCGATGTTGGCCATTACGGCGTCTTTAACGGCTCGCGTTTCCGCCGTGAAATCGCGCCGCGCATCGTTGCTTTCACCCGGGAACATGGCCGCACCGGAAGGCCGGTCGTCAAGCGGGTGATCAAGGGCGGCAAATCCGCCTGAAATTGCAAAGAATTAGCTTTTGTTGAATTATCGAGCCGAATTCAACGATTTGTCCGATTTTCCGGGCAAAAGGCATTGAAGGCTCACGAAGAGGTTACCATCTCGATTCCAGCGGTTCGGCATGTGGCCGGGCCGCGTTACTGCGAGGATACCTCACGATGAACCACCAGTCAGCATTGCTTCGCCCGGATTGGACTCCGGCTACCATTGCCCTGATGATACTTGGCTTCGTGGTCTTCTGGCCCCTGGGTCTCGCCATGCTTGCCTATATTCTCTTCGGCGAACGCCTGAGGGATTTCAAACGGGATGTGAACCACAAGGCCGACGGCATGTTTGCCGGCTGCGGCCGCCATCGCGGCCGTTATCGCCAGCATTTCTCCACCGGCAATGTCGCCTTCGACGATTGGCGCCGGGCAGAGCTGGAGCGCCTCGAAGAAGAGCGCCGCAAACTCGATGAAATGCGCGCCGAGTTCGATACCTATGTCCGCGAACTCCGCCGCGCCAAGGATCAGGAAGAATTCGACCGTTTCATGCGTGACCGTAACAACGTCAAGCGCAGCGATGATAGCGGTCCGGCTTCCGAATTTCAGACACCGTAATTGCAACAGCTTTTCAGTCAGAACCGGCATCCGGCGATGCCGGTTTTTCTTTGCCAGAAACCCGCGCGAATCGTATAAAACTGCTTTTCATGTTTCCGCTTCCGTCCAGATCCCGCCGACCTGTTCCCAAGCCGCCCGCGCCGGAAACGCGCACCTTGGACGTGGCCGGACGCCTGATGCCTCTGACGATCCGTCAGCATGAACGGGCGACACGGATCACGCTTCGGATCGAGCCCGGCGGACGGGCGCTGAAGATGACCATTCCGCGCGGCCTCGCCGCCCGCGAGGTCAACGCCTTCCTCGACCGGCATCAAGGCTGGCTGCTGACCAAGCTTGCGAAATTCTCCACCCAGGCAAATCTTCAGAGCGGCAGCGAAATCCTGCTGCGCGGCATCCGCCATCGCATCGAGCACACCGGCAGCCTGCGCGGCCTGACCGAGGCCGTCATCACCGACGGCGCGGCGGTTCTGCGCGTTAGTGGCCTGCCGGAACATGCCGGCCGGCGCATCGCGACCTTCCTCAAGAAGGAGGCCCGTGCCGATCTGGAAAAGCTGGTGGCGGTGCATGCAAAAGCGATCCGCGCGACGGTCTCCTCCATCAGCATGAAGGATACCCGCAGCCGCTGGGGCTCTTGCTCCTCGGGGGGAAATCTAAGCTTTTCCTGGCGCATCGTCATGGCGCCGCCGCTCGTCATCGACTATCTCGCCGCCCATGAGGTCGCCCACTTGCGCGAAATGAACCACGGTCCGCGCTTCTGGGCGCTCTGCCGCAAGCTCTGCCCCGACATGGACGAGGCCAAGGCCTGGCTGAAGCGCCATGGCAGTCAGCTTCATGCGATCGATTTTGATTGAGCAGATCGCTTGAACTGACGGATGGCGCTTGAACTTCCGCAGTCGACGGCGTTGTCTCCCGCGCTGAGCTTCATTCAGGCAAGGCAACGCGGATTGGACGTGTTCCGATTGGCGCGCCGGTCGCGCGGTCGATGGTGATGGGATCGATTTCGGTACCGATCTCAGCGTCAAAGAACCGAGTAACATCACCGCCGGCGCGATGCTTGCGTCCCCACGCACCGATCGCAAACAGAACCGGCAGAAAGTCCTGGCCTGCGGCAGTCAGCACGTACTCGTCGCGCGGTGGTCGTTCCGAATAGCGCCTCTTCTCCAGCAGTCCGTCTTCCGTAAGGGCGGACAGGCGATTGGTCAGCATTGTCGGCGCGATACCCAAGCTCTTACGGAACTCGTCAAAGCGAGTGAGGCCCGCATGGGCATCGCGCATGATCAGCATGGTCCACGCGTCGCCCACCAATGCAAGGCTGCGGGCGATCAGACATGGCTGGTTCGAAAGATTCTTCATGTCGATATCTTTTTGATAGTGACTTACTATTAATTTGATAGTAACTGAATGTTCATCGATGTTCCATGATAAAATGAAGGCAGAAATCGATGAGCAAGACAGAACGTGGCGTCGCCCTGGTCACGGGCGCCTCCTCAGGTATCGGGTTGGTGACCGCGCAAGCGTTGCGACGGACGGGATACCAAGTGTTTGGAACCAGCCGCAAGCCTGCGCCGGATACGCCGGACGGCATTGCGATGCTGGTCTGTGACGTTACTGACGATGAGTCGGTGCAAAGGACGGTCGATGAGATATTGGCTCGCGTCGGACGGATCGATCTTCTCGTCAACAATGCCGGTATCGACTGCTTGGCGCGGCAGAGGAATCCTCGGTTGCGCAGGGGAAAGCTCTGTTCGATGTGAACCTGTTCGGCGTCCTGCGCATGACCAATGCGATACTTCCGGTGATGAGACGTCAGCGGAAGGGCAGGATCATCAATATGAGCTCCATCCTCGGGCTGATCCCCGCTCCCTACAACGCGCTCTACGCATCGACCAAGCACGCCATCGAGGGCTATTCCGAATCCCTTGACCACGAGGTCCGCACGCAAGGGATCCGCGTCGTGCTTGTGGAGCCCGGTGTCACTCGCACATCCTTCGAAGAGAACCTGACGCGACCGGATCACCCGCTACCACTATACGACCCGGCGCGCGCCAATGCAGAGAAACTGATGCGCGACGTCGTTGGAACGGGCGATGCACCGGAGGTGGTCGCCGACATGGTGGTCAAAGCCGCCAACGCCGCATCGCCAAAGAGACGCTATACCGCAGGAAAGGCGGCAGCACAGGTCCGCTTCATACGCCGCTTCCTGCCGGAGTCGTTCGTCGACAAGAACCTTCGCAAGTTCAGCAGGCTTCCAGACTGATAGCCTCCGTCGCCTGATGGTGCCCCCGGACATCAGGCTGTTATTATCGTAGACGCGAAAGTTGGTTTTATGAAAGCATTTCTGATCGATCGCTATGCAAAAGGCGGCGCTCTGCGGCTCGGTGAAAGTCCGGCCCCGGAGCTGCGGGAGAATGATGTGATGTTGCAGGTTCACGCAGCCAGTGTGAACCTTCTGGACGCGAAGATTAGGGATGGAGAGTTCAGGCTCATCCTGCCGTATCGCCTTCCGTTAATCCTGGGCAACGATGTCGCGGGCGTGGTGATCGAGGTCGGATCCAAGGTCCGGCGCTTCAAGCCAGGCGATGAGGTCTACGCACGTCCGAGCCAGAATCGCATAGGCACGTTCGCGGAGCTTATTGCGATAAGCGAGGCCGACATCGCGATGAAGCCGAAGAACACGACAATGGAAGAAGCGGCATCAGTGCCGTTGGTTTCCCTGACGGCTTGGCAGGCCCTTGTCGAGCAAGCTGACCTGAAGAGGGGGCAGAAGGTTCTTATTCATGCCGGCTCGGGTGGCGTTGGTACGATTGCCATTCAGCTCGCCAAGCATATTGGGGCGCATGTGGCGACGACCACGAGCACGGCTAATGTTGCTCTCGTCAAAAGTCTCGGAGCCGATGTCGTCATCGACTACAAGAAGGATGATTTCGAGAAGGTCCTGCAGGGCTATGACGTCGTGCTGAACAGCCTTGGCAAGGACACGCTGGAGAAATCGCTTCGCGTTCTGAAGCCGGGTGGGAAGCTCATCTCGATCTCCGGTCCGCCGGATCCGGAGTTTGCTAGGAAGAATGGTTACGGCTGGTTGCTTCAGCAGGTCATGCGTCTGCTGAGCGCCAGTATCCGGAGGAAATCAAACCGTCATGGCGTCAGCTATTCGTTCCTCTTTATGACCGCCAACGGCAACCAGCTCGAGCAAATCACCTCCTTGATTGAGACGGGAGCCATACGACCGATCATTGATCGGGTCTTTCCGTTCGAGGACACCAACGAGGCCTTGGCCTACGTGGAGACCGGTCGTGCCAAAGGCAAAGTCGTCATCGCGGTAAAATAAAAGGTGAGCCGGTGTTTTCGGGAAGACCGTCATGTGCGCTCAAGCCAAAAGTCTCCCCCGCCGGCTGCCGCCGAGCAGCGCAAAATTCCCCGATCGTCGCCTTTAGGCTCGACTCTTTTGCAATTTCATGTCACTCCGCTGCCATGAACCCGGATATCAAAATTTGTGGCCTGAAGACGCCAGAAGCCGTGGATCGCGCGCTTGAGCGCGGCGCCACCCATATCGGCTTCATCTTCTTTGAAAAGAGCCCTCGTTATATCGAGCCGGATTTGGCCGGCCAGTTGGCGGAGCGCGCTCGCGGCAAGGCAAAGATCGTCGCCGTCACGGTTAATCCCAGCAATGATGATTTGGATGAGATCGTCTCGCTGGTGCGCCCGGATATACTGCAGCTTCACGGCAGTGAAAGCCCTGAGCGTGTGCTGACCATCAAAGCGGTCTATAATGTGCCCGTCATGAAGGCCATGGCGGTGCGCACCGCCGACGATCTGAAGCGTGTGGAATCCTATATCGGCATTGCCGACCGTTTTCTCTTCGATGCCAAGCCGCCCGCCGGTTCGGAGCTGCCGGGCGGAAACGGCGTGTCCTTCGATTGGAGCCTGATGAGCTGGCTTGACGATCGCGTGGATTACATGCTGTCGGGCGGCGTCAACAAGGACAATGTCGCTGAGGCGCTTGCCTCCACCAAAGCCACAGGCATCGATCTTTCCTCCGCCCTCGAAAGTGCGCCGGGCGTGAAGGATCTGAATAAAATCGATCAGTTTTTCGACGCTTTTGCAGAAGCATGCCTGCCGGAACCGGCAGCAGGGAGTAGAGAGTGAACCAGACGCCAAAGCTTAATTCCTTCCGCGCCGGCCCCGATGAGGACGGCCGTTTCGGCATTTACGGCGGCCGTTTCGTCGCCGAAACGCTGATGCCGCTGATCCTGGATCTGCAGGAGGAATGGAACAAGGCGAAGAACGATCCTGCCTTCCAGGCGGAGCTCAAGCAGCTCGGCACTCACTATATCGGCCGCCCGAGCCCGCTCTATTTTGCCGAACGCCTGACGGCCGAACTTGGCGGCGCCAAGATCTATTTCAAGCGCGAAGAGCTGAACCACACAGGCTCGCACAAGATCAACAATTGTATCGGCCAGATCCTGCTTGCCAAGCGCATGGGCAAGACCCGCATCATCGCTGAAACCGGCGCGGGCCAGCATGGTGTTGCGTCTGCAACCGTTGCCGCGCGCTTCGGTTTCCCCTGCGTCGTCTACATGGGCGCGACCGACGTCGAGCGCCAGGCGCCGAACGTTTTCCGCATGAAGCTGCTCGGCGCCGAGGTGGTTCCGGTCACCGCCGGCAGCGGCACGCTGAAGGATGCCATGAACGAGGCCCTTCGCGATTGGGTCACTAACGTTGACGACACCTATTACCTGATCGGTACGGCCGCCGGCCCGCATCCCTATCCGGAAATGGTCCGCGATTTCCAGGCGGTGATCGGCACTGAAGCCAAGCAACAGATTCTGGAGGCCGAGGGTCGCCTTCCGGATCTCGTCGTTGCTGCCGTCGGCGGCGGTTCGAACGCGATCGGCATCTTCCATCCCTTCCTCGATGACGAGGACGTCAAGATCGTCGGCGTCGAAGCTGGCGGCAAGGGCCTGCAGGGCGACGAGCATTGCGCCTCCATCACTGCCGGTTCGCCCGGCGTGCTGCATGGCAACCGCACTTACCTGCTGCAGGATGGCGACGGCCAGATCAAGGAGGGCCATTCGATTTCGGCCGGCCTCGACTATCCCGGCATCGGCCCTGAACATTCCTGGCTGAACGATATCGGCCGCGTCGAATATGTGCCGATCATGGACCACGAGGCGCTGGAAGCCTTCCAGACCCTGACGCGCCTCGAAGGCATCATTCCGGCGCTGGAGCCGAGCCACGCGCTCGCCGAAGTCATCAAGCGCGCCCCGAAGATGGGTAAGGACGAGATCATTCTGATGAACCTGTCAGGCCGCGGCGACAAGGACATCTTCACTGTCGGCAAGATTCTGGGAATGTGAGTTAGACGCCATGACCGCACGTATGGACAAACGCTTTGCCGCTCTGAAGGCCGAAGGCCGCCCGGCACTCGTCACCTATTTTATGGGTGGCGATCCCGATTACGAGACCTCGCTCGGCATCATGAAGGCGCTGCCGGAAGCCGGGGCCGACGTCATCGAACTCGGCATGCCCTTCTCCGACCCCATGGCCGACGGCCCGGCGATCCAGCTCGCCGGCCAGCGCGCTTTAAAGGCGGGCCAGACGCTGAAGAAGACGCTGCAGCTCGCCACCGATTTCCGCAAGACGGATGCCGATACACCGATCGTGATGATGGGTTACTACAACCCGATCTATATCTACGGCGTCGACAAATTCCTCGATGACGCGCTGGCCGCTGGCATCGACGGCCTGATCGTCGTCGATCTGCCACCGGAAATGGATGACGAGCTCTGCATCCCGGCCATCCGTAAGGGCATCAATTTCATTCGTCTCGCAACGCCCACCACCGACGACAAGCGCCTGCCAACCGTGCTGAACAACACCTCCGGCTTCGTCTATTATGTCTCAATGAACGGCATTACAGGCTCGGCTCTGCCGGACCCGTCGCTCGTCTCCGGCGCCGTTAAGCGCATCAAGCAGCACACCGACCTGCCCGTCTGCGTCGGCTTCGGCGTCAAGACGGCCGAGCACGCCAAGCTGATCGGCGCTTCCGCCGATGGCGTGGTCGTCGGTACAGCCATCGTCAACCAGATCGCCACCAGCCTCACCAAGGACGGCAAGGCGACCGCCGATACCATTCAGGCCGTCACAACCCTGGTGCGCGGCCTGTCGACGGGGACGCGTTCGGCGCGCCTTGTTGCTGCCGAATAGTTTTCCCACATAGGCGGAAGCTTCAATCGGAGTCGGTTGAAGAAGCGGCCTATGCGCATCAGAGCAATTCCAGGAAAACTGCGTAGCGGTTTTCCGTTCAGGATTGCGTAAAAACAACAAACTAGAGCGGTTCAGCGATTCCGAGAAGCGTTGAACCGCTCTAGGTGTCGACCACGATATCGGTATATTCAGTCGATCAGGAGTTTTCGAATTGAACTGGATCACGAATTACGTCCGCCCGCGGATCAATTCCATGCTGGGCCGCCGCGAAGTGCCGGAAAATCTCTGGATCAAGTGCCCGGAGACCGGCGAGATGGTCTTCCACAAGGATCTGGAAGACAACAAGTGGGTCATTCCCGCTTCCGGTTTTCATATGAAGATGCCGGCCAAGGCTCGCCTTGCCGATCTCTTCGACAATGGTGAATACGAATCGTTGCCGCAACCGAGGGTCGCACAGGACCCGCTGAAGTTCCGCGATTCGAAGAAATATACCGACCGCCTGAAGGACAGCCGCGTCAAGACCGAGCAGGAAGACACGATCCTCGCCGGCGTCGGCAGGGTTCAGGGCCTGAAGCTCGTCGCTGTCGTGCATGAGTTCAATTTTATGGGCGGTTCGCTCGGCATTGCCGCCGGCGAGGCGATAGTCAAGGCGTTCGAACGCGCCATTGCCGAAAAGTGCCCGCTGGTGATGTTCCCCGCCTCGGGCGGTGCGCGCATGCAGGAGGGCATTCTGTCTCTGATGCAGTTGCCGCGCACGACGGTTGCCGTTGACATGCTGAAGGAGGCTGGCCAGCCCTATATCGTCGTGCTGACCAATCCGACGACGGGCGGCGTCACCGCTTCCTACGCCATGCTCGGCGATGTCCATCTTGCGGAACCGGGTGCGGAAATCTGCTTTGCCGGCAAGCGTGTCATCGAGCAGACGATCCGCGAAAAGCTGCCGGAAGGCTTCCAGACCTCGGAATATCTGCTCGAACACGGTATGGTCGACATGGTCGTCAAGCGCCATGATATTCCCGACACCTTGGCGACGCTGCTGAGGATACTGACCAAGAAGCCGGCGAATGACGTGTCTGCGAAGGACCTGAATGGCGCGGCGCTGCCGATGGTGGCGAGAGCCTGACCTAAAACGGAAGGCCGAAAGGCGGAGGTGCGGGATGACGGCTATGGATCAATCCGCAATGAGCGAGGCGGCACGGGAAATCGAAAAGCTGATGGGACTGCATCCCAAAGGCTTCGATCTTTCGCTGGACAGAATCACCCGGCTGCTCGATCTCCTCGGCAATCCGCACAAAAAGCTGCCGCCGGTGATCCATGTCGCCGGCACCAACGGCAAGGGCTCAGTGACGGCCTTCTGCCGTGCGCTTCTCGAAGCTGGCGGCCTCAGCGTGCATGTTCATACCTCGCCGCATCTCGTCAATTGGCATGAGCGTTATCGCATCGGCGTCAAGGGCGGCCGCGGCAAGCTCGTCGACGATGCGGTCTTCGCCGATGTGCTCCGGCGGATTGCCGACGCCAATGATGGCCAGAAGATCACGGTATTCGAGATCCTGACTGCCGCTACTTTCATGCTGTTTGCCGAGCATCCAGCCGATGTCGCGATTATCGAAGTTGGCCTCGGTGGCCGTTTCGACGCCACCAACGTCATTTCCGATCCGGCCGCCTCGGTGATCATGCCGATCTCGCTCGATCATCAGCCCTATCTCGGCGACCGCGTCGAACTGATCGCGGCCGAGAAGGCGGGGATCATGAAACCGGGTCGTCCTGTCGTCATTGGTCATCAGGAATATGATGCAGCCCTGGATGTGCTGATATCGACGGCCGAGCGGCTGCGCTGCCCGACCGCGGTTTTCGGCCAGGATTTTTCCGCCCATGAGGAATATGGCCGGCTGGTTTATCAGGACGAGTTCGGCCTCGCCGACCTGCCGCTGCCGCGCCTGCCGGGCCGGCATCAATATGCCAATGCCGCCGCCGCCATCCGCGCCGTCAAGGCCGCAGGCTTTGTCGTGACGGAGGCGATGATGGAAAAGGCGATGACGTCCGTCGAATGGGCTGGTCGCCTGCAGCGGCTGACGGAGGGCGATTTGTTGCCGCACGCGCCGGAAGGCGCGGAAATCTGGGTCGATGGCGGCCACAATCCCGGCGCCGGCGAGGTGATTGCTGAAGCCATGGCCAACTTCGAGGAGCGTCAGCCGCGGCCGCTGTTCCTCATCACCGGCATGATCAATACCAAGGATCCTGTCGGCTATTTCAAGGCGTTCGCCGGGCTCGCGGAAAAGGTCTATTGCGTACCGATCCGCGGCAGCGACTCGATGATCGATCCGGTGGTTCTGGCGGGCGCTGCCTACGATGCCGGCTTGGTGGCCGAGCCGATGTCCACCGTCGGTCAGGCGCTGGACGCGATCAGAGACCTCGCAGTGCCTGATTTGCCGGCGCCGCGCATTCTGATCGGCGGCTCGCTTTATCTGGTCGGCGACGTCCTAGCCGATAACGGCACGCCGCCGAAGTAAATCCGGTGGGGTGGTCAACCACCCGCCCTCGTGCTTCGAGACGGCCCTGCGGGCCTCCTCAGCATGAGGGCTGGCCTTTGCGCCCAGCCGCGCTACGGGCTCATCTCGCCCTGAGGTGCGAAGCGTCGAAGGGCGAGGATGGCCTGTGTTCTCCGACCAACAAAAAGCCCGCACGAAGCGGGCTTTTTCATTCTCTTAAGTCGATACCGATTAAGCGGCGCTGGAAATCCAGCTCTGCAGGGCGGTCTTGGGGGCGGCGCCAACCTTGATGTCGGCAACTTCGCCGGCCTTGAACATGGCAAGCGTCGGGATCGAGCGAACGCCGAACTGGGCAGCCAGTTCCGGGTTTTCATCGATGTTGAGCTTGGCGACCTTCACCTTGCCTTCGAACTGTACGGCGAGTTCTTCAAGAGCCGGGGCTATCATCTTGCACGGACCGCACCATTCAGCCCAGAAATCAACGACGACAGGCTCTGCGGATTGCAGAACTTCGGCAGCAAAGTTGGAGGTATCGACTTTAACGGTAGCCATAGGCTGCTCCTTAACAGGATTTGCGGTTGCTAGATATGTGATGGTGCGGTGCCAGATTTCAATATGTGGTATTTCACTTTGTCTTGAGCTCCGCAAGCGCCAATGCGAGCGCTTCTTCGGAGAGCGTTTGGATCGAGGCGTTCTCGGTATAGACGAGCACGCAATCAATGCGTTTGCCGGGATAGAGCGGCGACAGGATCTCGCGATAGATGGCAAGCTGTGCGCGGTGGGCGTAAGGAATCTCCTCCGCGGCACGCGGCGGCACGCGATTCGTTTTGTAGTCGAGGACGACCACGCGGTCGTCGAACACGGTCAGCCGGTCGATGCGGCCGGAGACTGCGTAGGTCTGATCGCCGAGCGTCAGCGTGCCCATGATCGAGACTTCGGCCTGGGCATGAGCGCTGAAAACACCCTGCAGCTCTGGGTGCGACAGCAGCGCCAGCACCGAGCCGATCAGCGCTTCGCGTTCGGCCTGCGGCCAGAAGCGTGCGGCTCGCTCGGCATAGCGGCGCGCCGCATCGGCGCGATCCGCCACCGCGATCTCCGGCAGTGTCTGCAGCATGCGGTGGATGAAACGGCCCTTTTCCAGCGAGCGATCCGATTTGGTCTTCTCGGTGAAGAGCGGCGAGGCGACAAGCAGATTGTCGGCCTCGTCGTCGATGATGGTGCCGGCACCGGAGGGGCTGAGCGGCCGCGGCAGGTTTCGCTGTGGTGGCAGCGGTCGGCTGAGGCCCACCGGCAGTGCGCCTCGGTCTACGGCCGCTTCCACCTGTTCCATATGCTCGAACCTGCGTTCCACCTGGGTGACGCGCCAGCTCAGGCCCTGCCATTCGCCATCCGGTCCGGAGAAAGTGACCGGGGTGCAGCGTTCGCCATCCTGGCGCAGCGTCCTCGAAATCATAGCATGCCATGTATCGGCGTTTTCGCGGATGCCGCGATAGCCGCAGACGATAAGCCGGTCGGCGGCGCGTGTCATGCCGACATAGAGCAGACGACGATATTCCTCTTCCGCCAGGGATTGCAGCCGCGTCGCATCGGCCTGCGTCAGCGAATTGGCGAGCGCGCTGACCGGCACCCAGACTGGCAGCGGAATTTCGCCTTTGCCGGTCTCGATCAGCCGCAGCTTGGGCAGGTGCGTATGGGTAAAGGCTTTGCCGCCGCCATCGACGAGGAAAACGATCGGCGCCTCCAGGCCCTTGGAGGCATGTACCGTCATGATCCGCACCTCGTTGCGGCCCTTGTCCTGTTCACGCTTCACAGTCGGCGCTTCCAGCTCCAGCGTCGAGATGAAGGATTGCAGGCCCGGCAGGCCGGAGGTTTCGTGGTCCAGCGTGAAGGTCAGGAATTCGTCGAGGATGTCGCTGACCTCGGTTCCGAGCCGCGCCAGAAACTGCCGCCGGCCGCCGAAGCTGCCGAGAACGCGCGCGTAGAAATCATGAACGGACAGGCTTTTAGACAGTGCTAGGAAGGTTTTCAGCCGATTGACAACATGGCGGAAGCGCTCATTGCCGTCATCGGCGAATTTCCGCAGGTGGTTCCAGACGCTTTCATCTTCCCCCCGGTAGGCCGCCACCGCGAAAACATCGTCTTCGCTAAGATCGAACAAGGGGCTTTTCAAAAGCGCCGCCAGCGAAAGATCGTCTTCCGGCAGCAACAGAAAACGGCCAAGTGCCAATAGATCCTGGATGGCGATATGGCTGGTCAGCACCAGACGATCGGCGCCGGCGACAGGGATATTGTTGCGCCGCTTCAATGCCCGGGTCAGCGCGTTCACGAAGCTGTCGCGCTTGCGCACCAGCACCAGAATATCGCCGGCCTCGATGAAGCGCGCCTTTCCTTTGTCGATGATCGTCTCGCGGCCAATGATGTTGCCGATCGTCTGCGCCATGCGCCGCGCCAGGATGGCCGCCGGTGCGCTCTCCGGAGTCGAATCGAAGGGTGCCGTCCAGTCCTCTTCCTTCGCCAGCGGCTCCGGTGCAATCATGTCCCAGAGATCGACGGCGCCGGGATGACCGATGCGGCTGGAGCGATGTACGACGGGCTCGTCGGCGGCGCTGAGACCACGGGCATTCTCGGGCGCCGTGAAGACATGGTCGACGGCCGCCAGCACATCGGCGGTCGAACGGAAGGAGAGCGGCAGGCGGATCGATGAAAACTGCTGGCCGCTGTTGTCCACGCGCCGCCGCGTTCGGTCGCTTTCCTCGGAAAAACGCTCAGGTCGCGCGCCCTGGAAGGAATAGATCGACTGCTTTTCGTCGCCGACCGCGAAGATGGTCCTGAGGGTCGGCCGGGCGCTCTCGCCGGAGAAGAAATCCTCCGCCAGCGATTGGATGACGCTCCATTGGATAGGGCTGGTATCCTGCGCCTCGTCGACCAGGATATGATCGATGCCCTGATCCAGCTTGTAATGGATCCAGGGGCCGACATCCTTCTTGGTCAGAAGATCGGCGGTGCGGGTGATCAGGTCTTCGAAATCGAGCTGACTGCGACGCTTCTTCAATTCCTCGTAGTCACGGTTCAGCCGGTCGGCGAGCGTGAGCGCCGCGCGGGTTGCGCGATACATCCGCATCAGCTTCAGCCGGTCGCGGCAGGCGACGACATGCGCCCGGGCAGCGGCGACGGCATCGGCGAGCGCGGGAGCATCGGCCAGAATCGCCTTGACGAAAAACTGGCTGTCCGACTTCGGTTCGCCCTTGCCGGTCAGCATGACCTTTTCGAGCATCTCCGCGCGGGCGATCGGGTTCGCTTCGCGTTTGGCAAGGCGCAGCCCGTAGGCGATGTCCAGCGCCTTCGCCCCGCCCTTCAGGTCGGCAAGGGTGAGATAAAGCTCCAGTGTCGAGTCCGAAAGACCAGGCAGCGGCCAATATTGCTCTGCGATCCCGGCTTCCGTATCGCCGGGAGAAAGGCCGAGGCGGGCAAGTAGTGTAGCCTCGACGCCGCCCTTTCGTTCGGCTTCCGCCGTAAAGCGCCGGATGGCATTGCGGTTGGCGACGATCTCGCCAAGCAATGTCTCCAATCCCGACTCATCGCCGAGATCGAGCACATAGGCGAAGGCCTCGGCAAGTTCGGCATTCGGATATTGCGGCGTTGCCGTCAGCAGCGACCGGCGGGCATCATCCAACAGGGTCGCAGCGGCGCGGTCATCCAGAACCGAGAAATGGCCGGCGACATTGGCCTCAAGCGGAAATTGATGCAGCAGCGCTTCGCAGAAGGCGTGGATCGTCTGGATCTTCAGCCCACCCGGCGTTTCCAACGCCTTGGCAAAGAGGCGGCGTGCCTCGGCAAGCTTCAAAACACCCGGCTCCGCGCCTTCGATCTCGGCGATCCGCGCCTTCAGCTCCTCGTCCGGCAGGGTTGCCCAGGCGGCCAGCCGGTCGAAAACGCGGTTCGACATTTCAGAGGCGGCGGCCTTGGTATAGGTGAGGCAGAGAATGGCCGACGGCCGCGCCCCGGCAAGCAGCAGGCGGATGACGCGCTGCGTCAGCACATGCGTCTTGCCGGAACCGGCATTGGCCGAGACCCAGGCGGATCGCTCCGGATCGGAAGCGATGGATTGCTGCACCGTCGTCCAGCCGATCCAGACGCCGGGATCGTCGCTATCGGGCAGGGCCGCCAGCTCACCGTTGGAAAGCTCACTCATCGCCGCCTCCCTCCTGCTCGGTCTCTGCCGTTGCCCATTCGGAGACGCGGGCGAGGTGGTCGTAGTCGCCGCCATATTCGAATTGCTGGGCAGGGATCAGCCGTGATGAAAAGCCCTTTTCGCCGGATTGGAGCAGCGCGACGAATTTGACGAACTGGTCCATCGACTCCTCGGCCAGATCCATAGCCGACTTTGTTTCCGTCTTGCCGCTGCGGCCGAAAAGCTCGTTGTTGACCTGATCCACCTTGAAGCGATCGCCGGGTCTCAGCCGGACGTAGAGCAGGTTTTCCGGAACGAGTGGACCGACATTGCGGAAAGCGCCGGCCTTGAGTGCATAGGCTTCCAGTGCCAGTTGCGGATCGAGCAGCGCGCGGGCCTGTGCCGGCGACGGATTATAGCCGGTCTTGTAGTCGATGATATCCGCGGCTCTGCTGCCTTTGAAATCGATGCGGTCGGCAACCCCGGTCAGGCGGATTCCGATCGGCTCGATCTCGACGCCCGCCGGCACTTCCGTTGCCGTCGTGCGGATCTCCGGCCGTCGTTCTGCCTCCCAGGCGAGGAAAGCCCGCGCCACTTCGCGGAAACGTGGCCGCCAGACGCTGTCAATATGGACGGGCAGTTGTTCGGCGTCGAAAAGCTCGGCGATAATGCGATCCATAGCTAGCCATGCATCCGGCGTCCCCGCGGCATGACCCTCGCGGATGAAGCGATCGATGATCTTGTGATAGAGCGTGCCGCGCTCCGCCGGACCCGGGTCGCGGTTGAAGGGAGCGATCGGGTCGAGCCGCAGAACGCGTCGGGCATAGATCGCATAGGGATCACGGCGAAGACGGCCGACCTCGCTGAAGGAATAGCTTTTCGGCTGCAGCTCAGCCGGCGGTTTCGGCGAGGGCCTCACTGCCGGAGCCTGGCTTTGGCCCTCATCGATCATCCCGGCCCAATGGCGGTATTGATCGCCGCGCGACTTTAATTCCGCCGCAAATGCCTTGCCGCCCAGCGCCATCAGCCGCTGCAGCCAGCGCGACGCCACCGTCGGGGTCGAACCCTGCCGCAGGGCGCGCGAATAAATGAGGTCGCGCGTGCCGTTCGCCATTTCGAAATCGTGGGCGAGTTGGCCGATGCGACGCTCCGGCGGTTCCAGGCCGATCTCGGTCTTCATCGTACGGGAGATGAAGGGATTGTTGGCGGTCTGGCCCGGCCAGGAGCCTTCGTTGAGCCCGCCGAGGATCAGCGTATCGACGCTTTGCAGGCGCGCTTCCAGCGTGCCGAAGATAAACAGGCGGGGGTGGCTCAGCGCCCGAGGCTTGACCGCCTGCCCGGCGGAGAGCGCAGCCATGATATCGATCCACTGCGTCCCATCCGCTTCGAGTTGGCCGTCGGTGTCCATGACCTCCTTCAGGAGGCTTGCCAGCGTATCGCCCGCCTCACCGGACCAGAGCCCGGCCAGATTGCCGCGCTCGTCCGCGGCAACGGCTTCAAGGGCGCGGCCCGTCCGGTCGGCCCATTCGAAAAGCGTGGGAAGCCCCTCGGGTGATGCCGAAAGCGCGGAAGCCAGCGGCTCGCATGCATTGGTGATCTTGCGGGCCAGCGCGCGCGCATGCTCCACGGCCTCAGGTGCCAGTGATTTGCGCCACTGCGGCGGATGGCGGTCCATTGCCTGTTCGGTAAGCTGCCGGTCGAGCACGGATTCCAGCGTCCCGATATCGACCTCGGCGATGCCGCCTCTCAAGGCGAGGATTTCCAGCGCATCGACGCCAAGCTGCAATGCATCCGGGCCAAGGCCGAAACGGGCGAGGGGATGCTTGATGAGCGAAACGATGGCAACGGGATCGCCGGGGCGAAGCGTCGCTTCCAGCAGCAATTGCAGCAGCGTTCCTTGCAGCGTGGCGGAAAGCGGCGTGCCGGCCGAATCGTCGGCGGTGATGCCGAAGCGGGCGAGCTCCGCCGTCACGCGACGCGCGAGGTTGCGGTCCGGTGTGATCAGCGCTGCCTGGCTGTCGCCGCCGTTGCGTCCCGGCTTCTCCAGCGCGAGCCGCAAGGCAATGGCGATCGCCGTCGCCTCCTCGCGCTCGTTCGCAGCCTCGATCAGTGCGACCTCGGCGAAGGCCCGCGCAATGGCGTCCGGCGCGAGCGTCTTTTGCCACTCACCCCAACCGCTGGTCGCTTTCGCCGGCGCCAGAGCGCGCGACAGAACCTCGGCACGCATTTGCATGCTCTCCGGCGCTTCGGCGATTATTTCCACATCGCGCCGTTCGATGCGCAACCGCTTCAGCAGCAGCGATAGGCCATATTGCGGATGGCTCCGCGTTGTCGGATCGACCCTTCCGCTCGTGCCCGTCTCCGGCGCGACGAGCCGCCAGTCTTCTTCTGGCATGCTGAGATCAAGCCCCGGCAGCACGATGACGCCCTGCGGCAAGGAGGCGACGGCGGCAATCAATTCGGCCGTCGCAGGCACGGAGCCGGTCGAGCCGGCGATGATGATCGGCCCCGTATGCTGCATCGTGGCAAGCCGTTTGGCTTCGGCGCGCAGAATGGCGTTACGGTTCCGGGCGGGCGAGGACTTGCCGAGTTCTTCCAGCCGCGCCGGCCAGAAGGCGCTGGCGATCTGCAGGAATTCGGCAGTCAATTGCCACCAGAGCGCATGGTCTTCGGCACTGAGATTGGCAAGTTCGGCCCAGTCGCGGTCCTCGGTTTCGATGGAATCGATGAGTTCGGCAAGATTGCGCGCCAGCCAGATGGCATCTGCCGGGCTTGCCGGAGCGACGAGCGGCGAGTCCGAATGAATGTCGCGGACGATCTGCGGCAGCCTGTTGCGCCAGGCAAGGATCAGCCGTGCCAGTTCTAAGAGCCGCGCGGTATTGGCAAGCGGCTGTGCCAGATCGGCGGTGGCGGGCAGGGCCTCTTCAAAATAGCCGCTATCATCGTCCGTCTCGCCGAGCGGTCGGATCACCGGCAGGATGGCGGAGCGACCGCCCAGCAGATCGACGAATTCCGAACGCAAAACGCGCGCCGCGCGCCTTGTCGGCAAGAAGATGGTGACCTTGGCAAGCGATAGCGGGTCGGCGGGATCGTGGCGAAAGTGCTCGGTCAGCCGGCCGTCGCAAAGCGCGCTGGCAAGAGTCTTCAGAAAAGGCAGGCCCGCCGGGATCGTCAGAATGCGTTGCCGGTGCTCGCCCGTCATCCGTCACGCAAACGCCCGGAAGGTCCGGATCGTTTCCTCCGCCTCGCCGATCGCCTCCGGCGTGCCGACGGTCAGCCAATGGCCTTCCATCATCGTGCCGTAAAGCCGGCCTTTGGCAATTCCCTTGTCGAAATAGATATTGATGTTGAAGGCATCGTTCGGCGCATCATCAAGAAGCGACGGATTCATGACGAAGGCACCGGCATAGACGACGCCGTTGTATTGCGCGTCGCGATAGCGCGTGAGGCGGCCGTCGTCGGCCATGCTGAAGTCGTTCTTGCCGTTGTGGCCCGTGGTTCTTTCCAGCTCGACACACAGCATGGCCATGTCCATGCGCTGCTCGTCGTAGAATCCGGCTAACCGATCGAGATTGGTCGGTTGGCCAGGCCTCTCGCCGATCCAGAACAAGTCGGCATTCATGATGAAGACCGGATCGCGATTCAACAGCGTAAGCCCTTTGACGAGCCCGCCGCCATTGTTCATCAGCGCGTCCCGCTCATCCGAAATCAGGATTTCGAGCTTGCGATAGTTCCGGAGATGCGCCTCCATCTGATCGGCGTGATGGTGGACATTGACCACCGCCTGCTCGATGCCGGCTTCGGCCAGCGCGTCCAGCGCATAATCGATCATCGGCTTGCCGGCGATCTTTACCAGCGGTTTCGGGATGGTGTCGGTGATCGGTCGCATGCGGGTTCCGAGACCCGCGGCCAATACCATGGCTTGCTTGATGGTCATCTCGTCTCGAATTTGTGATTCGCTCGGCTTTCTTTCTTTAGCATATCGAAGGAAAACCGTCGCCGCTCTAGGGCAGCTAAACGCCGCCTATTCCAGTTCTTGCACACCATTCACGCAAGGGAGCGAGCGTTTCGTGTTCGAAAGCGATGGCGAGATAGGCAAGGGTGCGCGGCATATGCTTCATATAGCTGGGCTTGCTGTCGCGCTGCAGCAGCCGCACCCAAAGGCCGGCGAGCTTACAATTGCGCTGCGCCGACATGATCGCCCAGCTTTTCAGGAACTTTGTTTCGTCGAAACCGGCCTGTGCGCGTCGGAGCGATAGATAGTTCGCTATCAATTCGTCCTGCAGACCGCGTTCAATGGTGACTCGCGCGTCCTGAACGATGGAGGCGAGGTCGTAGGCTGTGGGCCCGATCATCGCGTCCTGAAAATCGATGAGGCCGATTCGCTGAATACCTTTTTCCTTGGCCCGCCAGATGATGTTCGGCGAATGGAAATCGCGCAGCAGAAGGTTCTTTTCCGTATCGTCCAGCTCGTCGATCAGGCCATTCCAGATCGCCAGATAGTCGGCCCGTTCCTCGTCGCTTGCCGGGGTGCCACGTTTCCAGGGCAGATGCCAGTCGAGGAGCAACCGCGCTTCCATCGCCATGGCTGTCCGGTCGAAATCCGGAATATGATGGACATGATCCGCCGTGACCGGAATATCCTGCGGGATATCGAGGCTATGCAGATGCGCCAGGCAGGCAACACTTGCCCGATAGCGCTCTGCAATCGGCTTGCCTTCTTCGTCGAGCACACCATCGGTGCCGAGATCTTCGATCAGAAGAATGCCTTGATCGTAGTCGGCCGCAAAGATTTCCGGCGCCGCAAAGCCGTTTTGGCGCAGGACATTGGCGATGGCCACGAAGGGATAGGCGTCCCAGGCAAGATGCGCGACCTTCGGATAAGGCTTTCCGTCGAGCACGGGCGGCCCTTCGGGCAGGCGCGGCCAATCCATCAGGATCACACGCTTGCCGCCGCCATGCGGATGAATGGATTCATAGGCGCGCAGCGAAGCGTCGCCCGTCAAGAAACGGCGCCCGGCGCCGCTATAACCGTGAGCATCGAGGAACGCGCGGATCGCCAGAACGCGCTGGATGCGAGCGAATTGCTTGGTTGGCGCCGTGATCGTCGCGTGGCGGCCTTCGCCTTCGTGCTCGAGCCTGAGATCGATGCGCTCTCTCGGAAGTTCGCCTTCGGCCATCTCTGGCCATTCCACCAGGCAGACGCCGGTCTGCAGCGCCTCGTCGAAGCCGAGCTCGTCCAGTTCGCTGGGATCGCCCAGGCGATAAAGATCGAAATGCGAAACCGGGATGCGCAGCTCGTAGGATTGGACGAGCGTGAAGGTCGGGCTTGGCACGTCCAGTTCAGCATCGTCGGCAATGGCGCGCAGGAGGGCGCGAGCGAGCGAAGATTTGCCGGCACCGAGATCGCCCGACAGCGCCAGGCAATCGCCGGTCTTCAGTGCCAGCGCCAGATCTTCGCCCAGGCGAGTGGTTGCCGCATCGTCTGCCAGGAAAAGGGAAATGCTTGTGTTCGCTGCTGTCATTCTGCTGCGACGGAGTGCGGCAATTCGGCAGAAGGAATCCGGCAGGTGACCGTGGTTCCCTTGCCCGGCTGGCTTTCGATCGAGACCTGGCCGTCATGCAGGCTGACGAAGCTTTCGACGATGGAGAGACCGAGGCCGGCGCCGCTGCGCTTGCCGCCCTTGCCACTGGAGGCAAAGCGGTTGAACACCGTGCGCATGATCTCTTCGGGGATGCCCGGACCTTTATCGGCGACCGAGAAGACGAAATCCGTGCCTTCACGCGCGCATTTCAGTTCGATTGTCGAGCCTTCCGGTGCGAAATTGGCGGCGTTGGTCAGAAGCTTGAGCAATATCTGCTTCAGCCGCTGCTGATCGGCTACGACGGTGCCGAGATGGGCCGGCACGGTGATTTCCAGTGTAACGCCGCTTTCCTGCAGCCGATCGGCGATCTGCATCGACACTTCGTCGAGCAGGTCGTCCAGTCCGATCTCGGAATAGTTCAGCCGCATGATGCCGGCATCGACGGTCGCAAGATCGAGGATGTCGTTGACCAGCGTCAGCAGTACCGAGGAAGAGGTGGAGATATGATCGATATACTCCGCCTGGCGGTCGTTCAGCGGTCCAATGCCCGGCGTCTTCAAAAGATCGGTAAAGCCGATGATGTTGGTCAGAGGCGAGCGCAGCTCGTAGGAGACATGCTGGACAAAATCGTTCTTCAGCTCGTCGGCCTTCAGCAGCGCCTCGTTCTTTTCGGTAAGCGCCCGTTCGGCCCGCACGCTGTCGGTCTTGTTGACGAAGGTCAGCATGGTCTGGGCGTTCGGCAGCGGAATGACCGCATAGTCGAGGACGAGGTTGGAATAGAGTTCCAGCGTGCCTTGCGACGACGGGCGTTCGTCGTCGAAGCTGGTGATCTGCTCCGCAAACCGCTTCCAGCCGTCTGGCCGGTCGTAGGAAGGCGCGCAAGCCTCGGCCAGCGCCTGGATATGCGTGCCCGGCTTGGCCTGGGCCTCGGTGATGTTCCACAAGATCCGGAATGCCGGATTAGAGAGGCGGATGCGGCCATCGGGCCCAAAAACGGCGACGCCTTCGGAGAGATGGTCGATGGTCTCGCCCTGCACCTTGACCAGCGTGTTGTAGCGCGTTTCGAGATCGACCTGCTCGGTCAGGTTCTCGAACACCCATGTGGCGCCGCCTTGGGGATGGGCGGTGGCGAAAACCCTGAGGGTCTGACCGTTCGGCAGGTGCCAGAGGTCCGATTGCGTGTCGAGCGCACGGTAGACCGACAGGACGCCGTCTTTCCAGGTCTTCCAGTTCAGTTGCTCCGGCAGCTTCTTGGCGCCGCGGAGCCGATCCAACAGCTCGCTATTGTCCGGCTTCTTTTCGAGGAAGGCAATGTCGAGCTCCCAAAGCTGGACGAAGGCCTGATTGTAGAATTGTAGCCGCCGGTCGCCGTCGAAAATCGCGACCGGTGTCGCCAGATGATCGAGCGTTTCTGCATGGCTCTTCAACGTGCGCGCCAGCTCGGCGCGAACCGCTTCCGCTTCCGACACGTCGATAGCGATGCCCGCCGAACCGTCTGATGATTTGACATCGATGACATCGAAGAAGGTGCGGTTGCCGTGTACGACGGTGGAAATCTTGTCGTGGAAGGGCGATTCCGGCGTGGTGGAGGCGCGGATGCGCTCACGCGCGACGGTCGTCAGGAATTCTCGGCTTTCGCGGATGGCCTCATCCGGGGAAACGGCCTCGACCGCTTCGCCATAGGCTTGGTTGACCCAGGTCAGCTTGCCCTCGGTATCGCGCCGCCAGACCGGCAGGTCAATGGCATCGAGCAGATTCTGGAAAGCGGAGATCGAGGTCATCAGCCGGTCGCGCTCGATCTTCAGCTCGGCCAGTTCGGCGCGAAGATTGTTAAGTGCGATGAAGCGGACGAAGGCGCGGCCGCCGGAAATGCGGCCCTGCGCCTCCAATATCTCCTCGCGGTGCGTCTCGACCACCATATCGAAGCTTTGGCCGCTGCCGCGCAGCTTGTCGATCGCCTTTTCCAGCTCGCCGGCCGACCAGGATTTCAGCCATCGGCCGAAAGCGAGGAATTCATTGTCTTGCGGCGCACCGGTCTCGACCGGAAGCTGACCAAGCAGCTCCGGCCGCGCGTTCTGCCCGTCCCAGATGACGATCCGCCGGTTCTTGTCGGCGATCAGCGCTTGGTACTGCGAGATTCGCTGGTTGGCATCTGACAGTGCCGTGCGGATCTCGCGGCTTTCGTTTTCCATGTTGCCGCGCTGGCGGACCATCCACACGGTCGACAGGAGCGCCGCCGAAATCACGCCGATGATCACGGAAAAGACGATCATTTCGGAGGAGGTAAAGAGCCGCACCGCTGCCGGCGTGCCAGCGCTCGTCTGCGCCAGAACGGGACCCGCCAGGCCGCTGACGATGCCGCCGAAAACGCTGAAACGCAGCAAGCGGGTCAATGAGGCCAATAGGCCTGCATCCGTCCGCCGCTTCGCTTGCGGTAAAAGCATATATGCGCCGCCCTGCCGCCGCCGCGCGATCGCCGCTAGGGGTATCGCTGGCTCGGGCAGGCTGTCTTTCCCTTCAGACATAAGCGGTCTGTCTCCGTCCTTCAGAGCATGATGCCGAAAAGTGTAAGCGGTTTTCGGACGACATCATGCTCTACTTATTTGATTGTAGAGCGGATTCAGATTTTAGGTCGTGTTGACCTAAAATCATCCGACTCTACTGCGCCGCATCTCGACAAGACATCCCATTTTCATGGCTCCGGGCATGCCCGGTTCGTCACGAATCAAGTCTAAAAACAATACTGCCTAAGGGAATCGCCGGGAAGGGAGCCGGCCAAAAAATAAGCCCCGGCATTTGTCAATGCCAGGGCCACAAGATATTGTGGATATCGATCGTAAGATCAGTATCTGTAGTGGTCGGACTTGAATGGACCCTGTGGCGTCACGCCGATATACGAAGCCTGCTCTTCGGAAAGCTCCGTCAGTTTCACGCCAAGCTTGCTAAGATGCAGGCGAGCAACCTTCTCGTCGAGGTGCTTCGGCAGCACGTAGACCTGGTTCTGATACTGGCCCGGCTTGGTGAAGAGTTCGATCTGCGCCAGCGTCTGGTTGGTGAACGAAGCCGACATGACGAAGGACGGATGGCCGGTGGCGTTGCCGAGGTTCAGCAGGCGGCCTTCCGATAGGAGGATGATACGGTTGCCCTTGGCGAACTCGATCATGTCGACCTGCGGTTTGATGTTCGTCCACTTGAGGTTACGCAGAGCGGCAACCTGGATTTCGTTGTCGAAGTGGCCGATGTTGCCGACGATCGCCATGTCCTTCATCGCACGCATATGGTCAATGCGGATTACGTCCCTGTTGCCGGTGGTGGTGATGAAGATGTCGGCGCTCGAAACGACGTCCTCGAGCTGAACGACTTCATAGCCGTCCATGGCGGCCTGCAGGGCGCAGATCGGATCGACTTCCGTGACCTTGACGCGTGCGCCGGCGCCGGAAAGCGAAGCAGCCGAACCCTTGCCCACGTCGCCGTAGCCGCAGACGACGGCGACCTTGCCGGCCATCATCACGTCAGTTGCGCGGCGGATGCCGTCGACCAGCGATTCCTTGCAGCCGTACTTGTTGTCGAACTTCGACTTGGTGACGCTGTCGTTGACGTTGATCGCCGGGAAGGGCAGCAGGCCCTTCTGGCTGAGCTGGTAGAGGCGGTTGACGCCCGTGGTGGTCTCTTCGGTCACGCCTTTGATGGCGTCGCGCTGCTTGGTGAACCAGCCCGGCGAAGCCTGCAGGCGCTTCTTAATCTGCGCGAAGAGGATTTCTTCTTCTTCGGAATGCGGGTTGGAGAGCACGTCCTCACCGGCTTCGGCGCGGGCGCCGAGCAGGATGTACATCGTGGCGTCGCCGCCATCGTCGAGGATCATGTTGGAGAGACCGCCGTCGGTCCACTGGAAGATCTTGTCGGTGTAGGTCCAGTAGTCTTCGAGGCTTTCGCCCTTGACGGCGAAGACCGGAACGCCGGAGGCGGCGATTGCGGCAGCGGCATGGTCCTGGGTCGAGAAGATGTTGCAGGATGCCCAACGGACTTCTGCGCCGAGGGCCACCAGCGTCTCGATCAGAACGGCGGTCTGGATCGTCATGTGCAGCGAGCCGGTGATGCGCGCGCCCTTCAGCGGCTGTGCTTCGCCGAACTCGGCGCGGCAGGCCATCAGGCCCGGCATTTCGGTTTCGGCGATCGTGATTTCCTTGCGGCCGAAGTCGGCAAGGCCGATATCCGCGACGATGTAGTCCTTTTCAGTGCTCATGAAGGTCTCCAGCCTGAACGATGCAAACGGACCACAGGCGAACGCCTCGGCCGAATGCAACTAGAATTGCACGCTGACAGCGTGTGGGATGATGCCCTGTAGCAGGCTTCAGGCTCAAAATCAATGTTGATATAAAGAAGTCTTTATATCTTTATATCGATCGATTTTCGAGCCGCCTCTCGATGAGAGAACGCCGACGCGCCGCCAATCCATCCGATTGGAGCGCAAGATTCGGATTGCGCGGTTCACGGTGGCTGGCAAACTCGGCTTTTCACAGCGAGGGAAGCGCCATGCTCACACTTCATGACTATTTGCCATCGCAGAACGGCTGGAAAGCGAGGGTTCTGCTTGGCCTGCTCGAAATCCCCTATACCGGCCGTCTCGTCTCGATTTTCGAAGGTGAAAGCCGCGCCGACGCTTTCCTGGATTTCAATCCGGTGGGCGCAATTCCCGTTCTCGAGCTGGAGGATGGACGTGCCATTGCGGAATCGAACGCGATCCTCACCTATCTAGCCGAAGGTACGCCCTTTCTGCCGGCAGACCGCTATCAGCGTGCCAAGGTCATGCAATGGCTGTTCTTCGAGCAATACCATATCGAGCCCGTCATCGGCTCGCTGCGCTTCTGGACGCTCACCGGGCGAATTGAACGCAATCAGGGGCTAGTTTCGGGAAAGCGCGAAGCTGCAGTCCGCGCCCTCACGGCAATGGAACGCAGCCTAACCGGTCTTTCGTTTCTTGTCGGAAATGATTTGTCGATCGCCGATATAGCCGTCTACGCCTATAGCCACCGAGCCGCTGATTGCGGCTTTCCTCTGGCCGACTATCCGGCTGTCGCCGCCTGGTCCGACCGTGTCCGAGATGCCATCGGTGCCGGCTATCCCGTGCACCCCTATAGCATCGATCCGCATTCCGGCGCTTGAAGCACGATGGGCGCAGGGGATGAAGCTTACATTTCCTCGCCGAACTTGTCGGCGACCAGGCGATCCAGCGCATCGAGTGCCTCGGCGGCCTGGGTGCCGCTCGCGGTGACGAGCACGCTGCAGCCGGGGCTTGCGGCAAGCATCATCAGGCCCATGATCGAGTTGCCGCCGACCGTGGTTCCGTCCCTCGAGACGGTGATGGTGGCATCGTAGGCTTCGACGGTCTGTACGAATTTGGCGGAAGCGCGGGCATGCAGGCCGCGTTTGTTGATGATCAGAAGTTCCCGGGAAAGTTCCGTCATAGGCGGGATGCTTGTCTCGTCATTTGCCGCTGAGTACACGGCTGGCCACATTTATGTATTTGCGTCCGGCCTCGGAAGCTTCAACCAGAGCCTTCTCCATGTTGTTGTCGCCCCGTACGCCCGCAAGCTTTATTAGCATCGGCAGATTGACACCGGCAATAACTTCCGTATGGCCGCTATTCATGACCGAGATCGCGAGATTGGAAGGAGTGCCGCCGAACATATCGGTAAGAATGATGACCCCGTGCCCATCGTCGGCGCCGGCAACGGCCTGCAGGATGTCCTGCCGGCGCTTGTCCATGTCGTCTTCGGGACCAATGCATACCGTCTCTATGAACTTCTGCGGACCAACGACATGCTCGACGGCATGCCGAAACTCTTCAGCCAGCTTGCCATGAGTGACAAGCACAAGTCCGATCATGATATTACTGCTCCCATCGCACACAAACAGGTGGCCCATATCGCAATGCAGCAATGTCGTCCACCGGTGGGGGGACATCTTGGCGATGAAAAGACGAAGTGCAAGCTTAAAATATGATATTTGGGCGCCTGCAGGGGCCTGAATGGTCGATTAATCCAAATTGATGAGGTTTTTCGCCATAATCACGGCGAGCGGATTGGGCGATGCTGCCGACAGGCGGATCAGGGGCAGGCGAATGGATTCAGTTACATCGACCTGTTCGTCTTCGGGAGGGAGCCGCTCGGCCGTTGCCGGATCGACCGGGCATATGGCGAAATGCATTTCAGCGTTAGAAACATGGGGAAGCCGGACGATGCCGGTATAGCGGATCTCCATCATGCCGGCGATCGAAGCCGGGCATTCGGCAATGACCGCACCGTCACGTTGCGTGATGAAGACCTGGTCGTCCGCGACCAGTGCTGCCGAAACGCCAAGCGGTTTGGCCGCCGCCAGGCAGGCGAAAGCAAGCGAGGACTTGCCGCTGCCCGATGGCCCCAAAAACAGCAGGCCGGTCTTGCCGATGACGATGGCCGTCCCGTGAATATTGGTTGCTTTGTGGCTCATGCCGGTGTTTCGGCCGGCAACGACAGGATGAAACGGGCGCCGAGCAGCGCTGCGCCATCACCGTCGACGATGTTTTCAGCACGCAGGGACCCGCCATGCGCCTCGGCGATCTGCCGGCTGATCGACAGGCCCAAACCGGAATTCTGACCGAAGCCTTCCGATTCCGGCCGGTCGGTATAAAAGCGCTCGAAAATGCGGTCGATATTTTCCGCCTGGATGCCCGGTCCGTTGTCCTCGACATAGATGACGCAGCGCGTTCTCGTGCGCGTCAGCCTTACCGTAATCTTTCCGGTGTCCTTCGCAACGAAGGAGCGGGCGTTTTCAATGAGGTTGGTGACGATCTGGCCGATACGCAGATCATGGCCATCGATGGTGAACTTGGTTTTCACGCCGGGCTTGCGATCGACGATGTAATCGATCTCGACCGCCTTCTTCGTGTGGCCGACCTGGCGGGAAATATCGATCATGTCGCGCAGCAGCACTTCGAGGTCGAGCGTTTTGGCATCGGAGCGGGCAAGTTCGGCATCGAGGCGGGATGCGTCGGAAATATCGCTGATCAGCCGGTCGAGACGGCGCACGTCATGCTGGATGACATCCATCAGCCGTTTCTTGGAATCCTCGCTCCTGGCGAGCGGCAACGTCTCCACGGCGCTGCGCAGCGATGTCAGCGGGTTCTTCAGTTCGTGGCTGACGTCGGCAGCAAAACTTTCGATCGCGTCAATACGATCGTAGAGCGCTGAGGTCATGTCGCGCAGCGCGATCGACAGATTGCCGATTTCGTCCTGACGTGCCGAAAAATCCGGAATTTCCTCGCGCTCCTTCGCGCCGCCGCGGCGCACGCGGATGGCGGCTGCCGAAAGCCGGCGCAGCGGATTGGCGATGGTCGAGGATAAAAGCAGCGACAGTACGACGTTGACCAATGTCGCGACGCCGAAGACGCGCATGATCGCCAGACGTTCGGCATGGACGATCTTGTCGATATCGCCGGCCTGCGTCGACAAAAGCAAGACGCCGAGCACGGCGCGGAAGCGCTGGATCGGCACGGCGACCGAGACGATCAGCTCGCCCTTTTCCGTGGTGCGCACCACGGCGCCGCGCACGCCGGTGAGCGCGTTCATCACTTCCGGATAGATCGAACCGTCACCGCCCGGCGCTTCCTTATAAACCGGCAGGTTGCCCGGCTGCAGCATCTTGTTGAGCAGGCCGCTGAACCAGTCCGACCAGCTCTGTGCCGCGTCTTCCACCGGCGGCAGATCGTAGCGCAGCACCTGGCCGCGCGAATAGAGGTGACGGCTGTCGAGCAGCAGATTGGCGTCGGCATCGAAGATGCGGGCGCGGGTGCGCGTCGGCGAGATCAGCCGCGTTAGCACCGGCGCCACCTTCTCCGGATCGATCGGGAATTCCAGATCCTCATCGTTCGGAACGGGCGTGATGCTCTGTCCGGCCTGCAGTTCCAAGAGCTTCTGCGGGTCGATGGTGATGGAATTGGTATCGACCGAGGCCGATGCAGAGACGGCGCCGGCGATGATTTCGCCCTGCGTCAGCAGGCTCTCGACGCGGGCGTCGATCAGGCCCTCGCGGAACTGATTGAGATAGAGAATGCCGCCGACGAGAACGACGAGGGCGGCGAGATTGAAGAACAGAATCCGCCGCGTCAGGCTCGAGAAGACGGCATTGCCGAAGATGCGGCGGATCAGCGTGAAAGGGTGAGTCCACCGGCGGCGGGCGATTCTGACGTCGCTCGGGCTTTCCGTGTCGTCGATATCTCTATCTTGCACCAGTTGTGCCAAGCCAACGGCCCTTTCGAAGAACAGGATCAGCGATCCTGTCCGCATGCTCTTATTCCATTGTCCGCCGCATGGTCCAGTGAACTATCCGAGCATGATGCCGAAAAGTGCCAGGGGATTTCGGACGACATCATGCTCTATTCTTTGAATCTGGAGCGGATTCGGATTTCAGGTCGATCGACCTGAAATCCTCCGGCTTTAGGCCGCTTCGCGGAAGCGGTAGCCGACTCCATACAGCGTTTCGATCATATCAAAATCGAGATCGACCATCTTGAATTTCTTGCGAAGCCGCTTGATGTGGCTGTCGATGGTGCGGTCGTCGACATAGACCTGCTCGTCATAGGCGGCATCCATCAAGGCATCGCGGCTTTTTACGACGCCGGGGCGCTGCGCCAGGGAATGCAGGATCAGGAACTCGGTGACGGTCAGCGTCACCGGTTCGCCCTTCCAGGTGCAGGTATGGCGTTCCTGGTCCATGACAAGCTGGCCGCGCTCCAGCGAGCGGGCTTGTTGCGCGGCGCCGGGCTTCGCGGCCGCGCCGCTGTTGGCCGCGTTGGCAGCTTCACGAGCGGAGGCGCGGCGGAGCACGGCCTTGACCCGCTCGACCAGCAGACGCTGCGAGAAAGGCTTGGTGATGAAGTCGTCGGCGCCCATCTTCAGGCCGAAGAGTTCGTCGATTTCTTCGTCCTTCGAGGTCAGGAAGATCACCGGCAGATCGGACTTCTGCCGCAGGCGGCGCAGAAGCTCCATGCCGTCCATGCGCGGCATCTTGATATCGAAGATCGCCAGTTGCGGCGGCCGGGCCAGCAACCCGTCGAGCGCCGAAGCGCCGTCGGTATAGGTCTCTACCTTATATCCCTCGGCCTCCAAGGCAATCGACACGGAAGTCAGGATATTGCGGTCGTCATCAACGAGCGCGATTGTCAACATGGTGTTCGTCTCCGTCATCAGTGCGCGTCTCTCCCGGATGTGAAATCCAGCCCAGGTGGCTTGCCAGCTCGTTGGCGATAACCTGGCGCGCTTATGGGGATAAAGGTGGAACAAATTGTGGCAAAGATAAAGAGGCGGATTGCCGGACGCGCAAACCGTGAACCATGAGTTGTGTGACGAAACGTCTCGATGACACTTATTCAAACGATTTAAAAATATCAAAAATTATTTAAATCGATTAAATACATGATATCATTCATTTTTTCTTTCTCTGCGCTCTTGTGCTTTTAAAAAGACGCCTCTACGCTTTATTTAGTTTTAACGGCTGAGGCCATGTGGAGGAATAGAGCGATGGAGCAATTCGGCGTCCGCAATCCCGCAACCGAACTCGAATCGATCGGCCTGGGAGCGGCCGCCAGTGTGCGTTATAACCTCTTGGAGGCTCATCTCTACGAGGAAGCGATTCGTCGGCGCGAAGCCGATCTGACCGCTCATGGCGCACTCAGAGCATTGACTGGGCAACACACCGGCCGTTCGCCGAAGGACAAGTTCGTCGTCCGCAACGCGGTGACGGAAGATCAGATCTGGTGGGACAACAACAAGCCGATGTCGCCAGAACATTTCGCGCTGCTGCACAAGGACCTGCTGGCGCATGTGCACGGCAAGGACCTCTTCGTGCAGGATCTCATCGGCGGCGCCGATCAGGACTACGCCCTGCCGACGCGCGTCGTCACCGAATTTGCATGGCACTCGCTGTTCATCCGCAACCTGCTCATTCGCCCCGAGCGGTCGGCGTTGGAAAGCTTCGTGCCGAAGCTGACGATCATCGATCTGCCGAGCTTCCGCGCCGATCCGGAGCGCCATGGCTGCCGCACGGAAACGGTGATCGCCTGCGACCTCGTCAACGGCATCGTGCTGATCGGCGGCACCTCCTATGCCGGCGAAATGAAGAAATCGGTCTTTACCGTCCTGAATTACCTCTTGCCGGAACGCGGCGTCATGCCGATGCACTGCTCGGCCAATGTCGGCCCGGACGGCGACGCGGCGATCTTCTTCGGCCTGTCGGGCACCGGCAAGACGACGCTGTCGGCCGACCCGACGCGCACGCTGATCGGCGACGACGAGCATGGCTGGGGCGAAAACGGCATCTTCAATTTCGAAGGCGGCTGCTACGCCAAGACCATTCGTCTGTCGGCCGAAGCCGAGCCGGAAATCTACGACACGACCCGCCGCTTCGGCACGGTGCTCGAAAATGTCGTGCTGGACGAACACGGCGTGCCGGATCTCGACGACGGTTCGCTGACGGAAAATACCCGCAGCGCCTATCCGCTGCATTTCATCCCGAATGCTTCGGAATCCGGCATGACCGGCCATCCGGAGACGATCATCATGCTGACGGCCGATGCGTTCGGTGTCATGCCGCCGATCGCCAAGCTGACGCCGGAACAGGCGATGTACCACTTCCTCTCCGGCTACACTGCCAAGGTCGCCGGCACGGAAAAGGGTGTCGTAGAGCCGGAAGCCACGTTCTCGACCTGCTTCGGCGCTCCCTTCATGCCGCGCCATCCGGCCGAATACGGCAATCTGCTCAAGGATCAGATCGCCCGCCACGGCGCGCGCTGCTGGCTCGTCAATACGGGCTGGACCGGTGGCGCCTACGGCACGGGCCGGCGCATGCCGATCAAGGCGACGCGCGCTCTGCTGGCGGCTGCTTTGAAGGGTGATCTCGACAATGTCGAGTTCCGCATCGATCCGAATTTCGGCTTTGCGGTGCCGGTTGCCGTCGCAGGCGTCGACAGCGCCATTCTCGATCCACGCTCCACCTGGGCCGATGGCCAGGCCTATGATGTCCAGGCAGCCAAGCTGGTGCAGATGTTCGTCTCCAACTTCGCCAAGTTCGAAAGCCATGTCGACGGCAATGTCCGTGATGCGGCGCCGGGGATGCGCGTCGCGGCGGAGTGATCCGCCATATAGAGACAATGACTCACGTGAAACCTGCCACTCGCCCTCGTGGTTCGAGACGGCCCTACGGGCCTCCTCGTCATGAGGGCTAGTCCTCTCGCCTGACGCGCAGCAACTCTCCACCTCACCTTGAGGCGCTTGTCGGCGCATGGCGCAGAAATGCTGCGAAGGGCGAAGTGGCCCCAAACTCGCCACAACCATATTTTCAACCGCCCGCCAATATGGGATAGACGGGCGCGGAGAAAATCATGGCCAGCGACGCGCTTTACATCAACGACCGGATCACCATTGCCGGATGGGAACTGACGGAACAATTCGTTCTGGCGGGCGGTCCCGGCGGGCAGAACGTCAACAAGGTCGCGACCGCTGTCCAGTTGTTCTTCAATATTCCGAATTCGCCGTCCCTGAACGATCGTGTGAAGGCCAACGCTATCCGCCTCGCCGGCCGGCGCGTCTCCAAGGACGGCGTATTGATGATCGAAGCCAGCCGCTTCCGCAGCCAGGACCGCAATCGCGAGGATGCCCGCGAGCGCCTGAAGGAGCTGATCCTCGAAGCCGCCGCACCGCCGCCGCCGCCGCGCAAGAAAACCAAGCCGACAAAGGGTTCGATCGAACGGCGCCTGAAGGAGAAATCCGGGCGCTCAGAGGTCAAGAAGATGCGCGGCAAGGTCGGCGGTGACTAGGTTTTCGGGCTGCAGTTTTGCTTTGGTTGGGTTATCTCTGTGTTTGTTGGAGAGGGTCATTCCGCGCCAGCCCCCTCACCCTAGCCCTCTCCCCGAGGGGAGAGGGGATGACTACCGCAGCCGTTTCAGTTTATTGGCGAAATGGACCGCCAACCCCTTCTCCCCTCGGGGAGAATGTGCCCGAAAGGGCGGATGATGGGGTTCGTTGCGCGCGAGGAAAAATGGTCCTAGTCCGCCCGTATGGGGATGGCATAACCTGACTGGCACCACCGCAGGAAACAAAAATGCTCCTACCCAACGGAATTCGTCATCTCCCCGGTTATCTCGACCGCCCCACGCAGGAAGCGCTGGTCGAGACCATCCGCGCCGTCGTCGCCGAAGCGCCGCTTTACACACCGGCGATGCCCGGCACGGGCAAGGAAATGTCCGTGCGCATGACGAATTGCGGACCGCTTGGCTGGGTGACTGACAAACAGCGCGGCTATCGCTACCAGCAGACGCATCCGGTGACCGGCAAACCCTGGCCTGGGATGCCGCCGCAACTGCTCGATCTCTGGAATGATATAGCTGGCTATGAAAAGACGCCGGAAGCTTGCCTGGTCAATTTCTACGATGACGATGCCCGCATGGGCCTGCACCAGGATCGCGACGAACAGGACCTCGATGCACCCGTGCTGTCGATCTCGCTTGGCAATAGCTGCCTCTTTCGGGTGGGCGGTCTCAACCGCAATGATCGTACGCTATCTTTCAAGCTTTCCAGCGGTGATATCGTCGTTCTCGGCGGGGAAGGCAGACTTTGCTTTCATGGCGTCGACCGCATCTACCCGGCAACATCGACGCTGCTGAAGAACGGCGGGCGGATAAACCTGACTTTGAGGCGGGTGAACCCGTAGGTTTCTAAAGCTTCCTCAACGCCACCTGTTCGATCAGATGATTTCTGCCTTTCTGCAGGATGAGATCCGCGCGCGGGCGGGTTGGCAGGATGTTTTGGCGCAGGTTCTTCAGGTTGATGTTCTTCCACAGCCCCTCGGCGGTCGCGATTGCCTCTTCCTCGGTGATCGAGGCGTAGCGGTGGAAGAAGGAGTTAGGATCGCGGAAGGCGGTTTCGCGCAGCTTCATGAAGCGGGCAACGTACCAGTTATGGATCAGATGCTCATCGGCATCGATATAGATCGAGAAATCGAAGAAATCAGACACCATCGGCACGATCTTGCCATCTGCCGGCAGGTGTCGCGATTGCAGAACGTTGATCCCCTCGAAGATCAGGATATCCGGCCGGTCGACCGTCTTGTATTCGTCCGGCAGCACGTCATAGACGAGATGCGAGTAGCAAGGCGCCTTGACATCCGGCTGTCCGGCCTTGATCGCCGAGAGGAAGCGCAGGAGGGCTGCGGTATCATAGCTTTCCGGAAAGCCTTTGCGCTGCATCAGGTTGCGCCGCTGCAATTCGGCATTCGGAAACAGGAAGCCGTCGGTGGTGATCAAATCCACTTTCGGGCTGGACGGCCAGCGGCGCAGCAATTCCTTCAGGATACGGGCCGTGGTGGATTTGCCGACGGCGACGGAGCCGGCGATGCCGATGACGAAGGGTGTTTTGGCGACGTCGGAGAGGCTGAGAAACCGGTTGCGTTGCTCGAAGAGGATCTGCGAGGATTCCACATGCGAGGACAGCAGGCGCGATAGGGAAAGGTAGATGCGCCGGACTTCGTCAAGATCGATCGGGTCGCCCATGGAACGCAACCGCGTCACTTCGTCAGCCGTCAGCGTCAGCGGTGTATCGGCTCGGAAGTTCGCCCATTCTTCCGAAGAAAAGAAATGGTAGGGCGAATAGGCTTTTGCCTCAAAAATATCGAGCGTCTCGTGCGCAGGCAGGGTTTGGGTCGCTATCGTCATCGCATTCTACCGGCTGGCCTTCTCCTGAAGGCCGGATTGAGCGGTGCGCCTTTCGAGCTCACCCATGACATTCTGCAACGGAATGCCTGCTATCTTCAATACGACCATAAGGTGATAAAGCAAATCGGCTGCCTCACAGGTGAGGTTGTCGCGGTCGCCGGTCACCGCCGCCATGACGGCCTCGATCGCTTCCTCGCCCAGCTTCTTTGCCGCCTTCGGCTGGCCGGCGGCGTAAAGCTTCGCCGTCCAGGAGTCCTCCGGCGAGGCCTTGGACCTGACATCGACGATTTTTTCAAGGTCGGAAAGGGTAAATCCGCTCATCCGTCCCATCCCTTCCTAATCGAGCCGCATGGCGATACCATGCTCAGACATATAATGCTTCGCTTCGCCGACCGAATAGGTGCCGAAGTGGAAAATCGAAGCGGCGAGCACGGCCGTCGCATGGCCTTCCTTGATGCCAGCCACGAGATCGTCGAGATCGCCGACGCCGCCGGATGCGATCACCGGAACGCGCACGGCATCTGCGATCGCCCGCGTCAGCTCCAGGTCGTAGCCGACCTTGGTGCCGTCGCGATCCATCGAGGTGACGAGGAGTTCGCCGGCGCCGCGCTCGACCATCTTGCGGGCAAAATCGACGGCGTCGATGCCGGTCGCGTTGCGGCCGCCATGGGTATAGATCTCCCACGCGCTCATATTGTCGCCGCCGAGGGCCTCGGTGCGCCGCCGTTTGGCATCGATCGAGACGACGATGCATTGATTGCCGAACTTGTCGGCCGCTTCGGCGACGAAATCCGGATTGTTGACGGCGGCCGAGTTGATCGAGACCTTGTCAGCGCCGCAAAGCAGCAGCTTGCGGATATCGGCGATGGTACGGACGCCGCCGCCGACCGTCACAGGCATGAAGCATTGCTCGGCAGTGCGGGCGACGACATCGAAAATGGTTTCGCGATTGTCGGAGGAAGCTGTGATGTCGAGGAAACACAGCTCGTCGGCGCCGGCGGCATCATAGGCCTTGGCCGCCTCGACCGGGTCGCCGGCATCGACGAGGTTGAGGAAATTGACACCCTTGACGACACGGCCGTCCTTGACGTCGAGGCAGGGGATGACGCGGGCTTTCAGGGTCATTGCGCTGCCTCCTTGGCCTGCTTGATCAGGGCCAGTGCTTCCGCCGGGTCGATGCGGCCATCATAAAGCGCGCGGCCGGAAATCGCACCTTCCAGTTTGCGGGCGTCCGGTTCGAGCATGCGACGGATATCGTCCAACGAAGCAAGGCCGCCGGAGGCGATGACCGGGATGGAAACGGCTTCGGCCAGTTCCAGGGTCGAAGCCCAGTTGATGCCGGTCAGAATGCCGTCGCGGTCGATGTCGGTATAGATGATCGCGGCGACGCCGACGCCTTCGAATTTCCTTGCCAGTTCGATAACGCCGAGTTCGGAGGCTTCCGCCCAGCCCTCGACCGCCACCTTGCCGCCCTTGGCGTCGATGCCAACCGCGATGTGTCCCGGATACCTCCGGCAGGCTTCAACGACGAGCGCCGGATCGCGCACGGCGACTGTGCCGAGGATAACGCGAGCAAGCCCGCGCGACAGCCAGTTTTCGATATGGTCGAGCGTGCGGATGCCGCCGCCGAGCTGCACCGGGTTCTTCGTCGCCTTGAGGATGGCATCGACAGCCGCGCGGTTGACGGTCTCGCCGGCAAAGGCGCCGTTGAGATCGACGACATGCAGCCATCCGAAGCCCTGATCCTCGAAGGCCTTGGCTTGCGCGGCCGGATCGGGGTTGTAGACGGTCGCCTGCTCCATGTCGCCGAGCTTGAGGCGCACGCATTGCCCGTCCTTGAGGTCGATGGCGGGAAAGAGAATCATGTCTTGGTCCTTAAAGCGCGAAGCGTCATGGCTTCCAGCGCAGGAAATTGGCAATCAGGGCGAGGCCGAGTTTCTGGCTTTTTTCCGGGTGGAACTGCGAGCCGGCCATATTGTCGCGGCCGACGAAGGCGGTCATCGCGCCGCCATAGCTGGTCGTGGCGATGACATCATCGGCGTGATCGGCGGCCAAATGGTAGGAATGCACGAAATAGGCGTGCAGCCCGTTAGGCCCGGTCGGAATGCCGTCGAAGAGCGGATGCGGGTGCCGGAGATCCAGCGTGTTCCAACCGATCTGCGGGATTTTCAGCGTCGGATCATCCGGCGTCATCTCCTTGACGTCGCCCTTGATCCAGCCAAACCCCTGCGTGATCGTCTTTTCCAGCCCGCGCGACGACATAAGCTGCATGCCGACGCAGATGCCGAGAAAAGGGCGGCCCTTATGTTCCACGACATCGATCACCGCATCGGCCATGCCGGAAACGGCGTCGAGCCCGCGGCGGCAGTCGGCATAGGCGCCGACGCCGGGAAGCACGATGCGGTCGGCGGTGGCGACACGCTCTGCATCGTCGGTGAGATCGATTTCGGTGTCGATACCGGCTTCGCGGGCCGCGCGTTCGAAGGCTTTGGTGGCCGAGCGCAGGTTGCCCGAGCCGTAGTCGATAATCGCGACGCGCACAGTCAGCGTCCTCCATCATAGCCAGGAAGGCCGAAACTCGGTCCGCTCTGGCTTGAGCTATTGTTTGGATGGGAGGGAATATCCCAATTGTCTGAAGGGATATTCTCCTCGGCTTTCGGCTGGATTTCAGAGAAATGGATCTCCTCGGCCGCCGCCAGATTGGGAGCCGAAACCAGACCTTCCATCCTCCAGCCGCCCGCAACAAGGTTGCGGTAGGCGGCATGGCTGCCTTCGAGTGCGGCGAGGATGCGCACGCCGAGTAGGATTGCAACGCCGGCGGCGAAGAGTTCCGGCCGGCGGATCAATTCCCAGCCAATGCCCTCCAGCAGAAAGGCCGCGATGGCCTGCAGCCACAGCCGGTGAAAAAGCATCCACAACGTCGGAAACAAGAACGCCATCCAGGAAAAGCCGTCGCGAATGAAGCGGGTTCTCACCTGGTCTTTGTCCGTTCCTCCGGGTGGCGTCAAAATCAAATAGCTTGCCATCTCTTCACTTCCCCCGTGACGGGGCTCAGGCGAGGGTGCCCTTCGTCGAAGGCACCCGGCCTGCCTGCCGCGGATCGATCTCGGTTGCCGTGCGCAGCGCGCGGGCAACGGCCTTGAAGCATGTCTCGGCAATATGGTGATTGTTGGCGCCATAATGGTTGAGGATATGCAGCGTGATGCCGGCATTCTGCGCTAAAGCCTGGAAGAATTCACGCACCAGTTCCGTATCGAAAGTGCCGATCTTCGGGGCGCTGAAGGCGACGTTCCAGACGAGGAAGGGCCGGCCGGACAGATCGACCGCCGCCTTCGTCATGGTTTCATCCATGGCGAGATCGATCGAAGCATAACGCGTGATGCCGCGCCGGTCGCCCAGTGCCTTGGCAATGGCCTGGCCGATGGCGATGCCCGTATCTTCGACCGCGTGGTGATCGTCGACATGCAGGTCACCCTTGGTGTCGATCTCCATGTCGATCAGCGAATGCCGCGAAAGCTGCTCCAGCATATGGTCGAAGAAACCGACGCCTGTCGAAATCGTCGACTTGCCGCTGCCGTCGATATTGACGGACACCGAGACCGAGGTCTCGTTGGTCTTGCGGGAAACGCTTGCCGTGCGGCTCGCTGCGGTCTCTGCCATGGGCTGCTCCATCGGGATTGACGGCCGTTCCTTATCAGGCACATCCGCAAATATCCAGAAGTTAAGTCAGTATAGACTTATCTAGCCGGCTTACATGCATCCTTCCGAAATAACGGCCATTTGCAATCGTAAAAACCCCTCTTACATAGGTGCTGACGGGGCCGAAACGCGGCCCGGCAGAAAGCCCGCCAATATGGGGGCAAACAGGTGTTTAGATGACGACAATTGTAACTATTCGCAAGGGCGGCAAGGTAGTGATTGCTGGCGATGGCCAGGTCAGCCTTGGCCAGACCGTTATGAAGGGCAATGCCCGCAAGGTTCGCCGCATCGGCAAGGGTGATGTGATTGCCGGTTTTGCCGGCGCGACCGCCGATGCCTTTACGCTGCTCGAGCGGCTTGAAAAGAAGCTCGAACAATATCCCGGCCAGTTGATGCGCGCCGCCGTCGAGCTCGCCAAGGATTGGCGCACCGACAAATACCTGCGCAATCTCGAAGCGATGATGCTGGTTGCCGACAAACAAGTGACGCTTGCCGTCACCGGCAACGGCGATGTGCTCGAGCCGGAACACGGCGCCATGGCAATCGGCTCCGGCGGCAATTTTGCGCTCGCCGCCGCACGCGCTCTGATGGATACGGACAAGTCGGCCGAAGACGTTGCCCGCCGGGCGCTCGACATCGCCGCTGACATCTGCGTCTATACCAATCACAATGTGGTGGTCGAAACGCTCGACGCCGAGTCCTAATTCCTCTCTTGATTGTTTCTAGCCCTGACGGGAAGTACACGAAATGACCACTTTTTCCCCCCGCGAGATCGTTTCCGAACTCGACCGCTATATTGTCGGCCAGCATGAGGCCAAACGCGCCGTGGCGATTGCACTGCGCAACCGTTGGCGCCGCCAGCAGCTAGAGCCCGATCTGCGCGACGAAGTCATGCCCAAGAACATCCTGATGATCGGCCCGACCGGCGTCGGCAAGACGGAAATCTCCCGTCGCCTCGCCAAGCTCGCCGGAGCGCCCTTCATCAAGGTGGAAGCGACGAAATTCACCGAAGTCGGCTATGTCGGTCGCGACGTCGAACAGATCGTTCGCGATCTCGTCGAAGTCGGCATCGGCCTGGCGCGCGAAAAGAAGCGCGCCGAAGTTCAGGCCAAGGCGCATATGAGCGCGGAAGAGCGGGTGCTCGACGCCCTGGTAGGCGCTACCGCCTCGCCGGCAACGCGCGACAGCTTCCGCAAGAAGCTGCGCGAGGGCCAACTGGACGACAAGGAAATCGACATCGAAGTTGCCGACAGCGGTTCCGGCATGCCCGGCTTCGAAATTCCCGGCATGCCCGGCGCCAATATCGGCGTGCTCAACCTCTCCGAAATGTTCGGCAAGGCCATGGGCGGCCGCACCAAGAAGGTGCGCACCACGGTGAAGGATTCGTACAAGGAACTGATCCGCGACGAGTCCGACAAGCTGATCGACAACGAGGCGATCCAGCGCGAAGCGGTGCAATCGGCCGAGAATGATGGCATCGTCTTCCTGGACGAGATCGACAAGATCGCCGCTCGCGACGGCGGCATGGGTGCCGGCGTCTCGCGCGAAGGCGTGCAGCGCGACCTGCTGCCGCTGGTCGAAGGCACGACGGTTGCGACCAAATATGGTCCGGTGAAGACCGATCACATCCTCTTCATCGCCTCAGGCGCATTCCATGTGTCGAAGCCTTCGGACCTCCTGCCGGAATTGCAGGGTCGTCTACCGATCCGTGTCGAGCTGAAGCCGCTCAGCAAGGAGGATTTCCGCCGCATCCTGACGGAGCCGGAAGCCAGCCTCATCCGCCAGTACAAGGCGCTGATGGAGACGGAAAATCTGAAGCTCGACTTCACGGATGATGCGATCGACGCTTTGGCCGATGTCGCCGTGCATCTCAACTCCACCGTCGAGAACATCGGCGCCCGCCGCCTGCAGACGGTGATGGAGCGGGTGCTGGACGATATCTCCTACAACGCTTCGGATCGAGCCGGCGTGTCGGTGACCATCGATGCCGACTATGTGCGTGAACACGTTGGCGATCTCGCCAGCAACACCGACCTGTCGCGCTTCATTCTCTAAGGGATGCTCTAGATTCAAAAAGCTGGAGCGGCTTTTGTGCATTCAAAATGAACGCACCGTGCTCTAGTGGCCGCATCTTGACATATTAATCACTCGACAGCGGGCCGTTAACTTTTTAGTTAGGGGCCCGTTTCTTTGCGTGGAATGGCTTTATTCGGCCAAGATTGTCCGTCAGGCAGCCGCATGGAAACATCGGATGAAACTTCGACAGGGCAGCCATCGTGCGACGCATTCTGATCACCCTTCTTCTGGCGGTTGTCAGCCTCTCTTGGATCCCGGCCTATGCGGATGCAGCGGCCATGGTGCCGCCGGGCAATCGCAACGCCGAGCAGCCGGCAATCCCCGGTGCCTCCGTGCGCCGCACCAAGGGCACGAATTCCACTTTCGAGCGCAAATACCAGAAGGTTCACGAACTGCTGGCGACCGACACGCGGCTGATGTCGAAGATCAAGTCGACGGCGCGCGCCTACGGCATCGATCCCATCCACATCATCGGCGCGCTGGTCGGCGAACATACCTATAACGTCGACGCCTATGATGGCCTGCAGTCGTATTACGTCAAAGCCGCCTCCTACGCCGGCCAGAGCTTCCGCTTTGCCTATGACGGCGAAAGCGTCGACGATTTCGTCGCCCGGCCTCAATTCGATGCCTGCAACGGCAAGAGGGATTCCTACAGCCTCTGGACCTGCCGCGAAGACGTTTGGGATAGCGACTTCCGCGGCAAGAAGGTCGGTGGCAAATCCTTCCCGGACAATCGTTTCAGCGCCGTGTTCTTCCAGCCCTTTTATGCCGGCCAGACCTTCGGCCTCGGTCAGGTCAATCCGCTGACGGCGCTTGAACTTTCCGATCTCGTCAGCAGCACGTCCGGCATTCCGAAGCTGGATGAAAAGGATGCCGGCAGCGTCTACAAGGCCATCATGGATCCGGATCTGTCGCTCGCCTTCGTTGCCGCCTCGATCCGCAAGTCGATCGACGACTACCGTTCGATCGCCGGCATGGACATTTCGGGCAATCCTGGCATCACGGCGACGCTCTACAATGTCGGCAATTCCCGCCAGCGCGCTGCGGCGCTCGCCGCCAAGAACCGGGGAGCGGCACAGCCGGTCTGGCCGGAGGAAAATTACTACGGCTGGCTTATCAATGATAAGCTGGACGATCTGAAGTCGCTGCTCTAAACTTCGGGAGCCGTCGGGAAATAAGGTTTTCGAGGAAATTGGATCTCATGGATATGATCCCGGAAGCCTTCTCTCCGCCAGCCCCGACACCGCGCACCGTCCCGCCGTCGCGACTGACAATCATCCGCACCATCCTGCGCAATCCGCTGGAATTATGGGGCGAGCCTTCCTATACGCTGCCGTGGATCATGACGCGCTTCTTTCGCGAGCGCACGCTGATCGTCAATGATCCCGGCCTGATCAAGCATGTGCTGGTCGACAATGCCTCCAATTACCGCATGTCGGAGATTCGCCAGCTCGTGCTCCGGCCGATCCTGCGCGATGGACTGCTGACGGCTGAAGGCCAGGTCTGGAAGCGCTCGCGCAAGGCCGTGGCGCCGGTCTTCACGCCGCGCCATGCCCAGGGCTTTGCCGGCCAGATGCTGAGCCAGAGCGAAGCCTATGTCCGCAAATACGAGGAGGCCGGCAGCGACGGCAAGGTTTTCGATATCGCCATCGATATGACCGAGCTTACCTTCGCTATCCTCGCCGAAACGCTGTTTTCCGGCGAGATCGTCACCGAAAGCGGCCATTTTGCCGACGACGTCAATCAGCTTCTGCATCGCATGGGCCGCGTTGACCCGATGGACCTTCTGCGCGCCCCTTCCTGGGTGCCGCGCGTAACCCGGATCGGCGGCCAGAAGGTGCTCGACAAGTTTCGCGGCATTGTTCGCAAGACGATGGATCTTCGTCTCGACAAGATGCGCAGGAATCGCGCCAGCGCTCCCGACGATTTCCTGACGCTGCTGTTGGAAAAGGCCGGCCCGGACGGCCTGACCATGGACGAGATCGAGGACAATATCCTCACCTTCATCGGCGCCGGCCATGAGACGACGGCGAGGGCGCTCGCCTGGACGATCTACTGCGTCGCCAACACCCCGCATGTCCGCGAAACCATGGAAACAGAGATCGACCGGGTGCTCGCCAGCGGGGCCGAGCCCGTCGCCTGGCTCGACCTGATGCCGAACGTCCGCGCCGCCTTCGAGGAGGCGATGCGGCTCTATCCGCCGGCGCCATCCATCAACCGCGCCGCGATTGCCGACGATGAATGGACAAGTCCAAGCGGGGAGCGCGTAGAGATTCCGGCCGATATCACCGTGCTGATCATGCCGTGGACGTTGCATCGCCATGAGCTTTATTGGGACAAGCCGCGCGCCTTCATGCCTGAACGCTTCCTTCCGGAAAACCGCGGCAAAATCAACCGCTTCCAGTACCTGCCCTTCGGCGCCGGGCCGCGCGTCTGCATCGGCGCCACCTTCGCCCTGCAGGAAGCCGTCATCGCCCTTGCCGTGATGATGCACCGCTTCCGTTTCGACGTGACCGACAAGACGAATCCCTGGCCGGTGCAGAAACTGACGACACAGCCGCAAGGCGGGCTGCCGATGTGGGTGACCAGACGGTAGAATTGTTTTTGCCGCTTCGCAGCTAGCGGATCAGGCGGGAAGGGTGCAATAACAGCATCACTCCCGTTCAAAAGGTTAGATATCAGCGTGACATCTCATTTCCTGCTCGGCATCGATACCGGTGGAACCTATACCGATGCCGTTCTCTTCCATGAAACCGATGGCGTTATCGCCAAGGCAAAATCGCTAACCACGCGGCATGATCTGGCTGTCGGTATCGCCGGCGCTGTCGATGCAGTCATCGCCAAGGCTGCCATTCCGGTTTCCGCTATCGGTCTTGTATCGCTGTCGACGACGCTCGCCACCAACGCCCTCGTCGAAGGGCAGGGCGGCCGCGCCGGATTGGTGATGATCGGTTTTGCTCCCGACGATCTGAAGCGTGATGGCCTTGCCGAGGCGCTGGGGTCCGATCCAGTGCTGTTCCTGCCCGGTGGTCACAATGTCCATGGCAACGAGAACCCACTCGATCTGAGCGCTCTGGAAGAGGCGCTGCCGGAGCTTTCGAACAGCGTTTCGTCCTTCGCGATCGCCGGCTATTTCGCTGTGCGGAATCCGGCTCATGAAATCCGGGTACGGGATCGCATTCGCGAGATTTCCCATCTGCCGGTCACCTGCAGCCACGAACTCTCCTCCAAGCTCGGCGGGCCGCGCCGGGCACTGACGACTCTTCTGAATGCCCGGCTTGTTTCGATGATCGACCGTTTGGTCGGCGCCTGCGAGGGCTTTCTCGCCACACGCGGGATCGAGGCGCCGATGATGGTGGTGCGCGGCGACGGCGCATTGATCTCGGCCGCGGAAGCCAAGCTCCGGCCGATCGAGACGATCCTTTCCGGACCCGCGGCGAGCCTTGTCGGCGCGCGCTATCTCACCGGTCTCGACGACGCTGTGGTGTCAGATATCGGCGGCACGACCACCGATGTTGCCGTGATGGAGGCCGGACGGCCGCGGCTCGATGCTGATGGCGCCGTGGTCGGCGGTTATCGCACCATGGTCGAAGCGGTCGCCATGCGCACCTATGGCCTTGGCGGTGATTCCGAGGTGAAGATTAACGACCGCGGCCTTGTCGCCGCCTTCGAACTCGGACCGCGCCGCCTGCTGCCGCTCAGCCTTGTTGCGCATATGCATGGCGAAGCGGTGCTTGGCGTGCTGGAACAGCAGTTGCGCGCGCCGCATCTTGGCCGCAATGTCGGCCGCTTTGCCGTGCGCACCGGCGTACCGAATCATCTGGCGAGCGGTTTGCTGCCCTTGGAGCAGGCCCTGTTCGATAAAATCGGCTCGATACCCCTGCCGCTCGATCAGCTTCTGACATCGACATCGCTGAAAGCGACCCTGGATCGCCTGGTCGCCCGCGGCCTCGTGCATCTCAGTGGCCTGACGCCGTCGGATGCCATGCATGTGCTCGGCCGTCAAAACCAATGGAACGCGCAAGCGGCTCGGCTGGGCCTTGCGCTGGCAATGCGAATGAAGGATGGTTCCGGTCGCTCGCTTGCCGCGTCGGTGGAGGAGCTGGCGCAAAAGATCGTCGATCGCCTGACCCGGCAGTCCGCCGATGTCATCCTCGCCGCCTGCCTCGCCGAGGACGGGGTTACCCATCTCGATCCCACCAAATCGATCTCGATCGATCGCGCTCTTCGCCGCGCACCCGGCATCGCTCGCTTCGCCGTTTCGCTGGACCGCCCCCTGGTCGGTCTCGGCGCCTCCGCCCCCGTCTATTACCCTGCCATCGCCGCAATGCTGGCTAGCGAGAGCGCCATTCCCGGCGATTCGGATGTCGCCAACGCGATCGGCGCCGTGGTCGGCCAGGTTCGCGCCAGCGCCACCGTGTTCGTCACCATGCCCGAGGACGGCATCTATGTGCTGAACGGGGCGGGCGAGACCCTGCGTTTCACGGACGAGCAAAAGACCTTTTCTCTGGCACGGGAGAGGGCAATCGAGGTGGCGATGACGCAGGCGCGGCTGAATGGCGCCGCCGATCCCGTCATAGCTATGGACGAACAGATCGATGCGCCTGAAATCGAGGGCAATCGCAAGCTTGTCGAGGCCCGCTTCATTGCCACTGCCAGCGGCCGTCCGCGCATCGCTGCGGATTGATTATTTCTAAGAATGCACAAATCTTTCGAATTATTGCCAAATTGACGGAGAGCGAAACCGCCCGCAAACTGGCAGCATGTAAAAATTGAGCCGTAGGACGGCCTGAGGAGTGATGGTATGAGCCGCATTGACAAGAACGGGCTTCAGATCGAACCGGTGCTTTATGATTTCCTGGTCAAGGAGGCTTTGCCGGGGTCCGGTGTCGACCCGGATACCTTCTTTGCCGGCTTTTCGGCGATCGTGCACGACCTTGCCCCCAAGAACAGCGACCTGCTCGCCAAGCGCGACCGTATGCAGGCCACCTTGGACGAGTGGTACCGCAGGAACGGCGCGCCTGTGGACATGGCTGCCTACGAAGCCTTTCTGCGTGAAATCGGCTACATCATTCCCGAAGGCCCCGCATTCTCGGTCTCGACCGCCAATGTCGATCCTGAGATCGCCTCCATCGCCGGCCCGCAGCTCGTCGTCCCCGTCATGAACGCCCGCTATGCGCTGAACGCCGCCAACGCACGGTGGGGCTCGCTCTATGATGCGCTCTACGGCACCGACGCGATCCCGGAGACCGACGGCGCCGAGAAGGGCAGGGGCTACAATCCGAAGCGCGGAGAGAAAGTCATCGCCTGGGTGCGGGATTTTCTCGATACCGCCGCGCCGCTTGCCGGTGCGAGCTGGAAGGATGTCACCGGCTTCGTCGTCAAAGGCGGCGCATTGGCGATAGAAAGCACGAAAGGTGTCGTCGCTCTTGCCGACGGCAAGCATTTCGCCGGTTATCTCGGCGACGCCAGCGCGCCCTCGCATATTCTGCTGAAGAATAACGGCATTCACATCGAGATCGTCGTCGACGCCGGCACCACTATCGGCAAGGCCGATTCGGCTGTCATTTCCGATGTCCGGCTGGAATCGGCGATCACTACGATCATGGACTGCGAAGATTCGATCGCGGCCGTCGATGCCGAGGACAAGGCCGAAGTCTATCGCAATTGGCTCGGCCTCATGAAGGGCGACCTGACGGAGGAAGTTTCCAAGGGCGGCAAGACCTTCACCCGCCACCTCAATCCGGATGTAACCTACACGGCGCCCGACGGCTCGAGTTTCGAGCTGCATTGCCGCTCGCTGATGCTTGTGCGCAATGTCGGCCACCTCATGACCAATCCGGCGATCCTCGACCGCGACGGCCATGAAGTGCCGGAGGGTATCATGGATGCCATGATCACCGCCTTGATCGCGCTCTACGATGTCGGTCCGAATGGCCGCCGCAAGAATTCCCGCGTCGGCTCCATGTATGTCGTCAAACCGAAGATGCATGGCCCGGAAGAAGTCGCCTTTGCCGTCGAGATATTCTCTCGCGTCGAAGATGTACTTGGCATGCCGCGCAACACCATCAAGATGGGCATCATGGACGAGGAGCGCCGCACCACGGTCAATCTCAAGGAAGCGATCCGCGCAGCCAGCGAACGCGTCGTCTTTATCAATACCGGCTTCCTCGACCGCACCGGCGATGAAATCCATACCTCGATGGAAGCCGGTCCGATGATCCGCAAGGGCGACATGAAACAGGCGGCCTGGATCGCCGCCTATGAAAACTGGAATGTCGATATCGGCCTGGAATGTGGCCTTTCCGGTCATGCGCAGATCGGCAAGGGCATGTGGGCCATGCCCGACCTGATGGCGGCGATGCTGGAACAGAAGATCGCGCATCCGAAGGCCGGCGCCAATACCGCCTGGGTGCCGTCTCCGACGGCCGCCACGTTGCACGCCACCCACTATCATCGCGTCAACGTCGCCGAGGTCCAACAGGGCCTAAAGAGCCGCACCCGCGCCAAACTCTCCGATATTCTGTCTGTGCCGGTCGCGCCGCGCCCGAACTGGACGCCGGAAGAAATCCAGCGCGAGATCGACAATAATTGCCAGGGGATTCTCGGCTATGTCGTTCGCTGGGTCGATCAAGGCGTCGGCTGCTCCAAGGTGCCCGATATCAATAATATCGGCCTGATGGAGGATCGCGCCACGCTGCGCATCTCGGCGCAGCACATGGCCAACTGGCTGCATCATAAGGTCATCACCGAAGCCCAGATCGTCGAGACCATGAAGCGCATGGCCGCCGTCGTGGACCAGCAGAACGCCGGCGACCCGCTCTACAGGCCGATGGCCGGCAGTTTCGATGGCTCCGTCGCCTTTCAGGCCGCGCTCGATCTCGTCCTCAAGGGCCGCGAGCAGCCGAACGGCTATACCGAACCGGTCTTGCATCGCCGCCGTATCGAACTGAAGGCCAAGCAGGCGGGGTGATCCCTTCTCTCCATCAGAGGCCACCCCGATCCTTCGAGGCCTTGTCGCCTGCGCTAGCGCTTCGACGGCAAGGCACCTTAGGATGAGGTGGAGAGACTCTTGCGGCTAGGGGAAAAGATCAGCCCTCATCCTGTGGTGCGCAGCCGAAGGCGAAGCCTCGAAGGACGAGGGCGGGTGGGGCGGTATAGCATCGCCTCTTTTCCGCAAACAAAAGGCCGCCGGACATCGATCCGGCGGCCTTTTCAATTTCAAACGATACCAGCGATTACTGGATCACGACGACCTTGGTGCTGTGACCCGGCAGAACGCGGTTGTAGAGATCGATGACGTCCTGGTTCATCAGGCGGATGCAGCCCGAGGAAGCGGCGGTGCCGATCGAAGCCCATTCCGGCGTGCCGTGCAGGCGGAACAGCGTGTCCTGGCCCTTCTCGTTGTAGAGATACATGGCGCGGGCGCCGAGCGGATTTTCGAGGCCCGGGTTCATGCCGGTATCGACATATTTGGCGATGTCCGGACGACGCTCAGCCATTTCCTTCGGCGGATGCCAGCTCGGCCATTCCTGCTTCCAGGCGACATAGGCGGTGCCCGACCACGCAAAGCCCTGCTTGCCGACACCAATGCCGTAGCGCATCGCTTCGCCGTTGCCGAGGATGTAATAAAGATGACGCTCGCGGGTATTGACGATGATGGTGCCCGGAGTTTCGTCCGACTTGTAGGAGACGATCTGGCGGCGGAACTGCGGCTTTACCTTCTGAATCGGGATCGCCGGCAGTTGGAAGCCGTTGTCGCTCGTGACGCCGTAATCATTATCGAACGTCTTGACGGTGTCGGAGGCGGAGTTGGCGGTAGCGGTCGGCGTGGCGGCGGCAGTGGTGGCATAACCAGCCGTGGCAAGCGTTGCGACAAGGCCGAGTGCGGTCATAGCATTGCGGATGCGCATGGAAGTCTCTTGGTGAGTTGTGACAGGGAATGGGATGGTATCGACCATCTTTGACTACGGTTTATTTTCTATTAAATTTAGCTTTGCAAGCTGGTGCGGGGCGACAAAAATAGCTCCGCCGCGCAAATTAAGGGGACATGGTTTTTTTGCAACAACGCTTGTTCGGTCCCTGAGGCAATTCATGACGATTTTAAGTGTTTACAATAACAATCCGTTAATTGACGGCCGGCAATCGGAACGGGCCATGCTTGTACGCAGGGGCGTGCAATTATTACTGCACGAGATGCGCCATGCCGTCTTGCCGGAATTGCCGCTCGCCAGTGGACGGCGCGCCGACCTCATCACCCTTTCCGAAAAAGGTGAGATCTGGATCATCGAGATCAAATCCTCGATCGAGGATTTCCGCGTCGACCGCAAATGGCCGGATTACCGCCTGCATTGCGATCGCCTGTTCTTTGCGACGCATAAAGACGTGCCGCTCGATATCTTTCCGCAGGAATGCGGGCTTTTCCTCTCGGACGGCTACGGCGCGCATATGATCCGCGAGGCGCCGGAACATCGTCTGCCGCCCGCCACACGCAAATCGGTGACGCTGAACTTCTCCCGCGCCGCCGCCCAGCGTCTGATGCTGGCCGAATGGGCGACGGGGAAGGATTTTGCTTTCTCTCCGAAGGGAGAAGCTGCCCGCCCTTCGATAGCTCAGGACGCGGATGAGCGGGGCGAGGAGCTTTAGCTCCGAGTGCTCCCGCAACCCGTGAACCACGCGTTCTTCTCGGAAGGTGAAGGTGTTTATTTCGGCGCGCGCTTGGCGAGAATGCGTTGCAGCGTGCGGCGATGCATGTTGAGCCGGCGGGCGGTTTCGGAGACGTTGCGCTCGCACATTTCATAGACGCGCTGGATATGCTCCCAGCGTACCCGATCGGCCGACATCGGATTTTCCGGCACCTCGGCCTTCTCGCCTGGCCGCTGCGTCAGCGCCGCATAGACGTCGTCGGCATCCGCGGGCTTGGCAAGATAGTCGAGAGCGCCAAGCTTCACGGCCGTGACCGCCGTTGCGATATTGCCGTAGCCGGTCAGCACGACGATATGCGTATCATCGCGTCGTTGCCGGATCGCCTCGATGACGTCTAGGCCATTGCCGTCCCCCAGACGAAGATCGACCACGGCGTATTTCGGCGGATTGGTCTTGGATTTGGCAACGCCTTCCGCCACCGATTCCGCCGTATCGACCGCAAAGCCGCGCGTCTCCATGGCGCGCGCCAGCCGGCGCAGAAACGGCCCGTCGTCATCGACGATCAGCAATGTCGCGTCGGGGCCGATATGGTCCGCAATGTCCTTGGCCCCCGCATGGGGGTCGGTAAGCTCTTTATCCGTCATCATGTTCAATCCCGGCGACCAATCGCCTGCATAGTCCTACTGACTTCAGCATGATCTTATCCGAAAACCTTGACGCAGTTTTCGGATAAGATCATTGCGCTAGCGATCGGTGTTGTAAGCCGTGAAATTCATTTTGTCGAATTGCTGTCGATCAACATGCGCGGCCATTCGACGCGGATGCGCGCACCCGGCGTTTCCGGATCCCGATTGCCGAAGGAAAGCACTGCACCCGAACGCTCCAGCAGGGTCTTGGCGATGAACAGGCCGAGGCCGAGGCCGCCAGCGGTATCGTCACGCTGTCGTGTCGTGACATAGGGCTCGCCGATCCGCGTCAATATGTCGGCAGAATAACCGTTGCCGTCGTCTTCGATGACGATCGTCAGCGTGTTGGGATCGTATTCCACCGTGACCGTCACTTTCTTTCGCGCGTAGTCGACGGCGTTTTCAATAAGGTTGCCGAGCCCGTACATGATGCCGGCATTGCGGTTCAGCACGGGTTCGCCGGTGCGTGGGCTTTTTTCGATCAGCTCCAGCTTGATGCCGAATTCCCGATGCGGCGCGATGATCTCCTCCATCATCGACGACAGCGTCAGCCGTCGCATATGCGCCTCGTCCTCGGAGGAGAGCGTCGTCAGCCGCCGCAGGATGTCGCGGCATCGTTCGCTCTGGCTGCGCAGCAGCGCCACATCCTCGCGGAAGCGGTCGTCCTGGCTGAGCTCGCGCTCCATCTCCTTGGCGACGACGCTGATGGTTGCGAGCGGCGTGCCGAGCTCGTGGGCGGCGGCAGCGGCGAGCCCGTCGAGCTGCGACAGATGCTTTTCCCGCTGCAGCACCAGCTCCGTCGCCGACAACGCATCGGCAAGCTGCGTCGCCTCCATGGAGACGCGGTAGGCATAGAAGGCGGCAAAGGCCATGGTCGAGGCGATCGAACACCAGACGCCAAGCTGCATCACGCTATGAACATTGATCTCGACGCCGTCGTACCAGGGCAAGGGAAAAGGCGAGAAGGCAAGGCCGGTGATGCAGATCATCGCCAGTACGATCAGCGCCATGCTGTAACGGATCGGCTGCGAGGCGAAGGAAATGATAACGGGCACGCAGACCAGTGCAGAAAACGGATTGGCAAGCCCGCCGGTGATGAGGAGCAGACCACAGAGCTGCAGAAGATCGAGGCCAAGCAGCGCAAAGGCCGCCGGCGGCTCCAGACGATGCGTAGGCGGATAGCGCAGCGTCAGGAAAAAATTGATCCAGGCAAGGCAGGCGATCAAGACACAGCAGGCCAGCAGCGGCACTGCAAATTTCAGCCAGAAGGCGACGATCATCACCGTTACCGTCTGGCCGCCGACCGCAAGCCAGCGCAGCCGCACCAGCGTCTGCAGCCTGAGCCGACGGCTGGTATGGTGATCGTCCTGCGGCTTGGCGTCCGCGTCCGCCATCTTGTCCAATCCTCTGAAGAAACGGGCCATACTCAGGTACCACGCGGCTTGGCTCTTGTCGTCGGCAAAGCATCGGCCGGATCTTCCGGCCAGGGATGCCTGGGGTAGCGCCCGCGCATATCGGCGCGCACGTCCTTCCATGATCCCGCCCAGAAGCCCGGCAGATCGCGCGTCGTCTGGATCGGCCGGTGTGCCGGCGACGTCAGTTCCAGCACCAGCGGCAGCCGCCCACCGGCGACGGCCGGATGCTGCTTCAGGCCGAAAAGCTCCTGAACGCGGATCGTCAGCAGCGGTTCCTCGCCTTCATATTGGATCGGGTGGCGTTGCCCGGTCGGTGCTTCGAAATGCGTCGGCGCCATCCGGCTAAGATCGCGCTGCAGCTCATGCGGTACCAGCGACATCAGCCCGTTGGAAAGCCCGCCCGCCGAGATGTCGGAAAGACCGCGCGCGTCGCTCTGGAACGGTGTGAACCATTCGTCCAGCCGCGAGAGTAGGGCCTCATCACTCATATCGGGCCAGGGCTCCCCGATCGTCCGGTGCAGGAAGCCGATCCGCTCACGCAATTGCGTCGCCTCTTTCGAAAAGGGCAGGACGCCGAGCCCCAGCTCGCGAATACCATCGGTCAGCGCTTTGGCGGCCTGCTCGCCGGTCGGTCTCGGCAAAGGCGTTTCCTCGAATATGATGGCGCCGAGCCGCGTGACGCGCCGCGCGCGCACCTGACGGCTGGCCTTGTCGAAGACGCTCTGCTCTTCCGTGCGGATTTCGCCCGGCAGATGCTCCTCGACATCAGCGCGCGAAATCTCTGCCGCCGCTAGAATACGGGCCTGGGCCGCCCGGCCGGTCAGATCGGCAATGACCAGCATCTGCGAACCAGCCAGGCGCTCCGTTTCCGGCAATTCGGCGCCACGCCCATTTGCCATGACGAAACGCCCGCGCCCGCCACGCTGGAGAGCGATGCGGTCGGGAAAGGCATGCAGCAGCAATGAGCCGGCCAATACCGGCACTCCGGCGGCCGCAGCCTTGCTCTCGCCCGCTGCCGCCGCCAACCGACCGGCCAGCCGCCGCGACGCCTCGGCCCTCTCGCCTTTTTCCGTCTTGAACCGCCGGAGGCGCTCTTCCAGATCGATGCTCTGTCCGCCGAGGCCCTGTTCCGTCAGCAATACGGCGAGCATCGCCGCCTCACGCGCCTGGCCGAATTCCGCTGCCGAAATCACCATGGCCGAAAGCCGCGGCGGCAAGGCCAGATCGCGCATCAGCCTCCCGCGTGCGGTCAATCCGTTTTCGGCGTCCAGAGCTCCCAATTGCCGCAGCAGCGCCCGTGCTTCGGCAAGTGTCGTTGCCGGTGGTTGGTCGACAAAAGCGAGTGTGGCCGGATCCTGCACGCCCCAATGAGCAAGATCGAGCGCCAGCCCGGAAAGATCACTGGAGAGAATCTGTGGCGGCGTGAAGGCCGGCAGCGCCGCCGTCTGGCCGGGATGCCACAATCGCATCGCAATACCGGGCTCCGTTCGCCCCGCGCGGCCGGCGCGCTGGTCGGCGGAAGCCCGCGATACTCGCACCGTCTCCAGCCGGGTAATACCGGTCGACGCCTCGAAGACAGGCAGCCGCTGCAGCCCGCTGTCGATGACGATGCGCACGCCGTCGATGGTAATCGACGTTTCGGCGATTGACGTTGCCAGCACGATCTTGCGCGTGCCCTTCGGCGCCGGGCGAATCGCTGCGTCCTGCTCCTTCTGGCCGAGATTGCCGTAAAGCGGCGCGATCACCGTCTCCGGCGCTATCAGGCCCTCAAGTCTTTCCACCGTGCGGATGATTTCCGCCTGTCCGGGCAGAAAGGCCAGGATCGAGCCCTGTTCTGTCGCATGTGCGTCGAGAATCGCGCGTGTTACCGTGTCCTCGATCCGCTCGCCGGGCGGCCGGTCCTGATGGCGGATGTCGATCGGGAAGCTCCGGCCCATGCTTTCGATGACGGGCGGACGCCCGAGCAGAGCGGCGACCCGTTCGACATCGAGGGTTGCCGACATCACAAGGATGCGCAGATCTTCGCGAAGCGCCGATTGCACGTCGAGCGCCAGCGCCAGGCCGAAATCCGCGTCCAGCGAGCGCTCGTGAAATTCGTCGAAAATGACCGTCGAGACGCCGGATAGTTCGGGATCGTCGAGGATCATCCGCGCGAACACGCCTTCGGTCACCACCTCGATTCGCGTTCTTGCCGAAATGCGATTGTCCAGGCGCATGCGATAGCCGACGGTGTCGCCCACCTGCTCGTTGAGCAGCGAGGCCATGCGTGCCGCCGCTGCCCTTGCTGCGAGCCGCCGCGGCTCCAGCAGGATGATCCTGCCGTCTCCGCGCCAGCCTTGGCCCAGCAGATAAAGCGGCACCAGCGTCGTCTTGCCAGCGCCGGGAGGAGCTGACAGAACCGCACGTCGCTCGTCCCCAAGTGCTGCGCCGATATCGGCGAGCACGTGCGAGACCGGCAGCTCGGGCGGCGAAGGGGTCATGCGCGTCACGCTTCATTGCCCCGCGCATGTTCATAGGCAAGGATCGCGCCGGCGAGATCTTCGAGCGCCGCGCCAACCGATTTGAACAGGGTTATATCGTCGTCATTGGTACGCCCCGGCCGCGTCCCGCGGACAAGTTCGCTGAGCTCCGCGTGGATCGCATCTTCCGTTAGCACGCCGCTTTTCAGCGGCTGCACGATATCGCCGGCTTCCTTCATTGCACCGGCGCGCGTATCGACGAAGACCTGTGCCCGCCGGATCGAAGTGTCGTCGGTCTCGCGCATATCCGGCTTGAAGCCGCCGACCAGATCGAGATGTGCCCCGGGCTTCAGCCATTCCCCTTGGATAACCGGCGTGTTCGACAGCGTACCGCAGGAGATGATGTCGGCTCTGCGGGCCGCCGCTTCCAGATCGCTAACAGCGCTGACGGCCAAACCAAGCGCACGCGCTTCGTCCGCCACCTGCTGTGCCTTGCCGCGATCGCGGCCCCACACGCCGATCCGCTTCAGCTCCCGTCCTTCGGCATGCGCCTGGATCAGGTTGAGCGACAGCCGCCCCGTGCCGCAGACAAGCAGTTCCTGCGCATCCGCCTGTGCGAGATAGCGGGCTGCCAGCGCCGAGGTGGCCGCCGTGCGCCGCGCCGTAAGCTCACCGCCGTCGATTGCCGCCAGCATCTCGCCGGTTCTGCCGGAGGAAAGCAGATAGGTTCCGAAGATTGCCGGCAGCCCACGCCCGGCATTATCAGGGAAAACCGAAACCATCTTTACGCCCATATATCGCCCCGGCAGCCAGGCCGGCATCAGCAGCAGCGTCGCGTTGCTTTCGCCAGGCACTTCCATATCGTGGTGATGCCGCACCGGCATGACGCAGCCGCCGGCAAACATCGTGGCGATCGCCTCGATCAGCGCCGGCCAGGCAAGCGCTGCACGTGTTTGCTCTTCATCGAGGACCAGCATTGTCAGCTCCTTCATTGCTTAAGCTCTCTATTAGGTCCTGGGGGATGAGCTGACAATTGGTGGCGCGTTATGCGTTGAGCCGCCGCGAAATGCGATTCATCGCGCTCCGTCTCTCTTACGAAGACGGATTCTCCGACGACTCGTAAAATAAATCCTGAAAATGCCCGTCCAGAGGGCGCATTTTCTGCAAAGCTGTATTCACACACAAATCCCCTAGTAAAATCAATCAGATAAAAAAATGTCAGAATTTTTACAGTTGGGCAGTTGACTATGCTCGGGGCTGGGGTCTATAAGCCCGATCACTGACGAGGGCGGCGGCGCTGCTGGCGACGAAGTCTCTCGCTCTAGAGTTTCCTGGATTGGCTGCGATGCTGATTGATGGTTCTGGGCTTAGGTGCTTGGGCTTGCGGGAAGGATATTCGACCGGGTTTTCTGGTCTGTTATTTGACAATTGAAGATAGGAA